>NZ_JAOTPL010000013.1:0-87716 GCF_025631005.1 Haoranjiania flava | reverse complement strand
TAACCATAAAGATTAAGAATCTATACCAACCGGGAATGAATATTGAATCTAAAAAAGATGGTTATTCCATGTGACAACTGAAAAACAAATAAAATATACACATGAAAACTCTTTTTATCACTACACTGGCTCTTGGGGCATTCATCACAATGTCTTCCTCCAATTGCAGGGAAAATAAACAGGCTGAAAACACAACCATAAATGATACTACCGGTAAAAACCTGCCACCCGTAGAAACAAATCCGCCAAACACGCCTGCCTATAAACCAGCCTTCGCAGGACAAACCAGGATCAATGGCGTAAAGACCACCACTCCCATAGAAACAAAAGTGCTGGCCGAAAGCATCGGCAAGCCTTGGGCAATCATCAACCTGCCGGGCAATAGGTTTCTGGTAACTGATAAAACCGGTTTCATGCAGATATTTTCTGCTGAGGGAAAATTGTTGTCAAAAATTACCGGCTTTCCCGATGTGGACGCACGCGGGCAAGGCGGCCTGCTGGATGTAGCCCTCGATCCGGACTTTGCCAACAACAAAGTGATTTATTGGGCCTATTCTGAAAAAAGAGACGACGACCTTAACCTTACCGCAATAGCCAGAGGCAGGATATCCGGCGATGAAAAAACCATTGAAAACCCCTTCGTGATTTTCAGGGCAGAACCGTATTTTAAAAGCACTTTACACTATGGCTGCCGCCTGGCTTTTGACAAATCGGGCTATCTTTATGCTACAGTTGGTGAGCGCTCAGTAATGGAAGGCAGAATGCAGGCACAGGACCTCAGCTCCGGATTGGGCAAAATATTTAAGATCACTAAAGAAGGCAAACCTGCTCCGGGAAATCCTTTCCTGAATACGCCCAATGCAAAGCCAGAAATATATTCATACGGCCACAGAAGCCCGCAGGGATTAGACTTTCATCCCGTAACCGGCGAACTTTGGGAAACTGAGATGGGGCCCAAGGGAGGAGACGAAGTAAACCTGATTAAGCCCGGCAAAGACTATGGCTGGCCAACCATTACCTATGGCGTGGAATACAGCGGTAAAACCATTGGCCAAGGCATTACCCAAAAAGAAGGAATGGAACAGCCGGTTTACTACTGGGATCCCAGCCCGTCGCCAAGTGGTTCTGCATTTTATGCCGGCAATACGGTACCTGAATGGAAAAATAATTTTTTCATTGGCATGTTGGGCGGCCAGCACATCGTACGCCTTGTAATAGAAAATAACAAAGTTACCGGAGAAGAAAGGCTGTTGCAGGATATGAATGAAAGATTCAGAGACCTGACAGAAGGGCCCGATGGCGCCATTTACGCTGTCACAGACTCGGGTAAAATTATCCGTATGGGTAAAAAATAAATCGGAGGATATATGAGTGTGGAGAATAAAGTAAGAATTGATAAATACCTGTGGTCTATACGTATTTTTAAAACAAGAAGCCAGGCCTCGGAGGCATGTGAAAAAGGCAGGGTAAGATTGCATGGAGATGCAGTAAAGGCTTCCAGAGCCGTGAACCTCAACGATGAGTACGAAGTAAAAACCGATAGCCGTAAATGGGTAATAAAAGTTTCGGGCATTATCGATAAACGTGTAGCTTATTCCGAAGCAATAAAAAATTATATAGACCTTACGCCTGCTGAAGAACTGGAAAAAATGAAATTCCTCACTTCCAGTTTCCATACCGGTAAGCGGCTGAGTAAGATAGGCAGGCCTACTAAACGTGACCGCCGTGATATTGACGATTTCCTGAATGATTAGAAAAATTTTGTAATGAGTAAAAGTTGTGTTGTATATGCGCCGGGTACAGTAGCCAACCTGGTTTGTGGTTTTGACATCCTGGGTTTATGCCTCAGCGATCCGGCAGATAAAATGGAAGTGCGTTTGCTGCACGAAAAAAAAATTATTATCAAAAGCGCTGATGGTTATCCTTTGCCCGAGAATCCTGAAGAGAATACAGCGGGCGCTCCCATCATTGAGATGCTCAGGGAAATTAATGAGGAGGTGGGTTTTGAAATACTCATTCACAAGCACATCAAGCCCGGAAGTGGCATAGGTTCCAGTGCGGCGAGTGCAGCAGGGGCCGTAGTTGCAGCAAACCATTTATTGGGAAACCGCTTTCCCAAATCCGATTTATTGCGCTTCGCTATGTTCGGCGAAAAAGTTGCCAGCGGCGTAAAGCATGCAGACAATGTGGCGCCCTGTATTTACGGCGGCATTACACTTATCCGTTCTATCAGCCCGCTGGATGTGATCCCGCTGGATGCGCCCGATCTTTTCGTCACTATCGTACATCCGCAGATAGAAGTACGTACAGCCGATGCAAGAGCGGTGCTCAGGCAGAATGTACAACTGAAAAGTGCCATCAGGCAATGGGGAAATATCGCCGGGCTGGTAGCCGGCATTTGCAATAAGGATCCCGATCTTATCGGCCGCTCCCTCGAAGATGTGATTATTGAACCAATACGCAGCCAACTGATACCGGGCTTTGCAGAGGTGAAAGAAAAATGCAGGCAGGCAGGCGCGTTGGGCGGAGGCATATCGGGTTCGGGGCCATCAATTTTCATGCTGAGTAAAAATGAACAGACAGCCAAAGACGTAGCTGCCGTAATGCAAAACATTTACCACAACCTGGGCATAGATTTCTATACGTATATGTCGCAGATCAACAAAGAAGGCGTTAAAGTGGTAAGTAATTAGTAAATTGCTGCCTCCTATACTTCTATGATTTAAATTATAAAAAAAACCGTACAACCCATACATGCAATATTACAACCTGAAGAATCAAGCTGAAGTTGTGAGCTTTGAAGAAGCTACGTTAAAAGGTTTAGGCTCCGGCAAAGGGCTATATTTCCCGCAGGAGATACCACGTCTTTCCACAGATTTTATGAAGTATATCGGCAGGCATTCAAAAGAAGAGATCGGTGTAGAGGTGATGAAGCCTTATGTTGCAGGCTCGCTGCCGGACAATGTGCTGGAAGATATAGTGCGTGACACCATCAACTTTCCTTTTCCGCTAATGAAGATCAATGAAAACATCTATTCATTGGAATTGTTTCACGGCCCTACCTTTGCTTTTAAAGATGTAGGGGCCCGTTTTATGAGCCGCTGTCTCGCCTACTTCAACAGGAACAGTGACACCAAAACTACGGTGCTGGTTGCTACTTCCGGAGATACCGGCGGCGCCGTAGCCAATGGGTTTGAAGGTATTGACAATGTAAACGTGGTAATCCTCTACCCTTCGGGAAAAGTAAGCCACGTGCAGGAATTGCAGCTTACTACCGGCGGCAATAACATTACGGCGCTTGAAGTAAAAGGCACTTTTGATGACTGCCAGGACCTGGTAAAAAAGGCTTTTGCTGACGAGGATTTAAACAAAAAATTAAAACTTACTTCGGCCAACTCTATCAACGTAGCAAGATGGCTGCCACAGCAGTTGTATTACTTTACCGGTTATACCCAATGGATCAACCAGAATACAGAGCCGCCTGTAATCAGCGTACCCAGCGGCAACTTCGGCAACATCTGCGCAGGCATACTGGCACACATTTCGGGCCTGCCTGTAAAACACTTTATTGCTGCTTGCAACGTAAATGATACCATACCGCGCTTCCTGCAAAACGGCAGCTATGACCCGAAACCCGCAGTATCAACGGTTTCCAATGCTATGGACATTGCCGAGCCAAGCAACTTTGTAAGGATACTTGAAATATTCAACGAAAATATTTCATCGCTTAAAGAAGTGCTTAGCAGCATCAGCGTGGATGATGAAACTACCAAAGATACCATCCGGGATATTTATTACAGGGAGCACTACCTGCTCGACCCGCATGGAGCTGTTGCATTCATTGCCCTGAGAAAATACCTGGAAACGCATCCGCAGGACCAAGGGCTGATACTTGAGACCGCCCACCCCGTAAAGTTTCCCGATGTGATTCAGCATGAGCTTAAAATCGGAGTACCGGTGCCGCACCGTGCAGAACATCTATTTAAAAAAGAAAAGCACAGCGTTGTTATAAATCCTGACTTCAACGAGGTAAAAGATTTCTTAATGGCGCATGCCTGACCGGTTTTACAATAGTTCTTCTTACAGATTTTAATTGTTTAAAAATGACTACTAAAGAAAAAATAACCCTGTTGCAGCAGGCTATGCAGCAGGAAAATATTGATGCATTTGTTGTTTATTCAGCCGACCCGCATATGAGTGAATACCTGCCGGAAGAATGGCAGGAAAGACGCTGGCTGTCAGGCTTTACGGGCTCTGCAGGCTTTATAGTAGTCTCCGCAAACAAAGCGGCCTTGTGGACAGACGGCAGGTATTTTGTACAGGCGCCCATTGAACTGGAAGGCTCCGGCATAGAATTGATGAAAGACGGCGTTGAAGGCACCCCGGATTATATTGAGTGGATTAAAAATGAAGTTCCTGAATCGGGAACCGTGGCGGTAAACGCACTTGCAACCTCCAACACCAACTGGGAAAACCTGCAACAGAAATTGTCTGCCAGAAATATACAGGTAGCAGACAAACCTTTACTCAAAAACATCTGGACCAACAGGCAGGCAGCAGCAGAAAAACAGCCGGTTTATGTGCATCCCGTTGAGCGTGCCGGCAGATCTGTAAAAGAAAAACTCGCAGACATCCGCAGCAAAATGGATGCGCTGGAAGCTACTGCACACATCATTTCCAGCCTGGACGATGTGGCGTGGACGCTTAATCTCCGGGGAAGTGATGTGGAATGCAACCCGGTATTTTTAAGCTACATCGTGCTTACAAAAAACGATGCAGTATTGTTTGTCGATCCTGAAAAAATGCATGAAGAAGCTAAAGCCTCTATGGCCGATGCCGGGGTAAAAATCATGGAGTACACAAACTTTTTCCCTTACCTGCAAAACTTTCATGATGAGAAAATATTGATATCGCCCAACAGCAACCAGGCTATTTTTGATGCTTTAAAAAACAGGAATAGCTTTATCAAAGCTGCGGTGCCAGGCAATCTCATGAAAGCCATTAAAAACGAAACCGAGCTGGAAGGCTTCAGAACAGTGATGCAGCGCGATGGAGTGGCCATGGTAAAATTCCTGTATTGGCTTACCCACGCTGCGGGCCGGGAGGAGATGGATGAATTTTCAATTGCTGAGCAACTGCGTAGCTTCCGCGCAGAGGGCGAAAACTTTGTGGGCGAAAGCTTTGGCAGCATTATCGGCTACCGCGGCAATGGCGCTATTGTACATTATGCTCCCAAAAAAGAAGGCTGCAAAAAGGTTCATGCCGAAGGCAGCATTTTAATTGATTCCGGCGGGCAATACCTGGAAGGTACTACCGACATTACACGTACATGGGCGCTGGGAAATGTATCGGAAGAATTTAAAACAGATGCCACCCTGGTGCTGCAAGGCATGATACGTTTATCTATGGTCAAATTTCCAAAAGGCACCAAGGGCGTACACCTGGATGCTATTGCCAGGCTGCCTTTATGGATGCATGGCAAAGATTACGCGCACGGCACAGGCCATGGCGTAGGGAGTTTTATGAATGTACATGAGGGCCCGCAGAACATACGCAAAGACATGAACCCGCAGGAGCTTATTCCGGGCATGGTATGCTCTAACGAGCCGGGATTTTATAAAGAAAATGAATACGGCATCAGGCACGAAAACCTGGTAGCCGTAAAAGAAGCAGAGAAAACTATATCCGGACAGTTTTACGAATTTGAAACGCTGACCATCTGCCCCTTCTTCAAAAATATTATTGTGAAGGAATTACTTTCACAGGAAGAGATCAACTGGCTTAACGATTATCATAAAAGGTGCGAAGAAAAACTATCGCCCGCTTTAGAGGGTGAGGTGAAAGAATGGTTCCTGGATCTGGTGCAGCCGTTGTAAGATTTTGTTGCTATCTTGTAAGATAAAAGCTTAGAGAATGAGCAAAGAAAAAGAAAAGTTATTTGAGTTTTTTTCCAAACAGCCGGTAACCGGCGTTGCTTATAAAAATAAAGCGCGTAAGAGAAAGATCATCAATTACCTTGATAAAAACGGTGAAACCATCATTGCCGAGCTGTCACAGGCTATCAATATTAGCGCGCCAACCGTTGCTGCGCTTATCAACGAACTTACGCAGGAAGGGCTCATTAAAGATTATGGCAAAATAGATTCTACCGGTGGCAGGCCGGCAAGCATGTATGGCCTGGTGGCCGACTCCTGCTATTTTATCGGCGTAGACGTAAGAAGCTATTACATCAATATCGGCCTGCTTGATTTTAAAAAAAACATGGTAAAGGTAAACATGAAAATACCTTTTCAACTGGAGAATACAGTAGCTTGTTTTAATGCCATCATTACCCAAATAAAAAATTTTATTGAAGAAACAGGCATTTCCAAAAACAGGATTCTTTCTCTTTGCATTAACCTGGGCGGGCGTATTAATTCAAGGAGCGGCATCAGCTACAGCTATTTCAATTTCAATGAAGACCCTTTGTCATCTATCATAGAAAAAGAAACCGGCCTAATCACTTTTATAGAAAATGATTCACGCGCTATGGCTTATGGCGAGTTTCACAAGGGCATTGTAAAGAATGAGAAGAACGTACTGTTCTTAAATCTTGATTACGGCATAGGCCTGGGCATACTGATAGACGGAAAAGTTTACTACGGCAAATCAGGCTTTAGCGGCGAGATCGGGCATATACCCTTCTTTGACAATGAAATACTGTGCCATTGCGGTAAAAAAGGGTGCCTTGAAACGGAGGCTTCAGGACGTGCACTGCTGCGGCTGTTCTTGGAGAAAGCAAAACAGGGTGTAAAATCCGGTGTGAATACGAAAAAAGACATCAGGCTGAATGATATCATTGAAGCTGCCAAAAAAGAAGATATGCTGTCCATAGACCTGCTGGCAGAAATCGGCGAAAAGATAGGGAGGGCCATAGCCATACTGATCAATATACTCAATGCAGAGATGGTGATACTCGGCGGCACGCTTGCTTCAACCGGCGATTATATTTACCTCCCGGCCAAAAGCGCTATCAATAAATATTCGCTCAACCTTGTGAACAACGATACGCAACTGGTGATGTCGGAGCTGGGCGAAAGAGCCGGCGTAGTGGGCAGTTGTCTTATAGCCAGGAATAAGCTGTTTGAATGATGACACCAAGTTTTCAGGCTAAGATCGCGGAAAAATTAGACGATCAGGGTTCTGCCCCTTCTCCTCGAGGAGAAGGCCGGGATGAGCAAGTGCTTCGCACATGGATGCCTGGTAGTGAAAGCCAGTTTTGTCTAAAAACTGCTTCAAAAACACCTTTCCGCCCCATGGCGCAATCTCTTTGCCAGTAAACGTTACAGCGCAATTTAGCTCCATATTTAGTCTAATGCTAAGCGTTAGAAAATCTAATGCGGATTCTGAGATTAATGAGACGACTTTATCCCATTGTGGTTTTCTTATAGGCTCTCATACCGGCAGTTTGTTTTGTACCTTCGATGGAACAGGTATTATCGCTTGTATCTACCATTGAACCGGAACACATATTCTTTCAGATAAGCGTGAAGGTGGTCTTTATAAGACTTATGATGAAATACAATAGCTACTATGCAGTAAATCCTTTTACATCTCAAGGGTTTTTAATCTTGCATTTCTATCATCCAACACTAAAACCCAATCATTACCCTTCCCTGCTCCCGGCGAAATAAACTCTTGGATATCCTCCTTAGTTGTTTTGATGATTTTTTCCGCTTTCCCGTTTCTCGGATTATACCACCAGGCCGTTATTAGTCGCCCTGAGATTTTCTTCATATTTATTTTAACAGGACCGCCTATAGGTAAATAAACAATAAAGAAAGAGCCGTCTTCAGCTTTCGCAGAACGGATATGTGTGCTGTCTCGCGGATTTTTTCCGTAAATAATAGACTGGTCGGGAACGAGTTTTGAAAATGGACGCAATTCGAACAGCTTTTTTAGATACTGCATGTCTTCGGCTCCCGGTCTGGTCAGCGCTTCTTTCCAATCGGTTAAGGCCGGAATTGAGAAAGCATTATTCTTTTTAAACATCTGCCAGACGGCGTTATTTCCATAAGTATAACCGCATGCCCCTGATAAGAAATTCCAGTAGGCATGTACACGAACATCATAATCTGTAAAAAAGCCCTCGGGAAAATAGCTTTTATCTTTTACCAGTCCCTGTTTATCCAGTATTTTTTTCTTCTTCGCCGGTTCATTCCAATCCATATAAACCCAGAATCTTACCGGAATATCTTCGTAAGCAGGCTCGCCGTCGATAAAAGGCTTTGCTGGTTTTTTCAACCAGTCTTCCTCTGCAAACTGGTAAACCGGCATGTAATGATGAGCATGTCCGCTTTGGTACATATTAAAGTCAAGCCAATCTTCGTTATGAAACCAATAAGATGAAGAGCTTTCTCCTGCCGGATGATAAGTAATAAGGTGCCTGCCGCCATCCCCTTTCTTAAGTCCCAAAGCCATCGCCTTCCAGATTTCGAACACTTCCTGATCCTGCACATCTCTGTCGCCTCCCAAAATCCAGATTACCGGCTGCTTTTTATAGCGGTTTCCAAGGAATTCGCCGAATGAAGACGCGTTATGTCGATTAAACACTACTGGGCCAGGTTCGGGGCGGTTGGAAGGAACCTTGTCTGCCCAGGTTGGAAGCATAGCAATGTATAATCCCAGTGAAGCTGCCTTATTCACTATAAAATCTACATGCATAAAATATCTTTCATTGGGCTTTTCGGGAGATAATCCGATAAGTGGCAAATCACCGTAAGCATTTGGAATACGGAGGCCGTCATTCTCTGCTAAAACGACAGCCTGAATAACGGTAAATCCTTGTCTTGCTCTCGTTTCGAGATATTCTGATGCTTCTTCGCGACTAAGTTTATGGAACAGCTCCCATGCGGTGTCACCAATCCAGAGAAAAGGCTTTCCATCCTGAGATTCAATATACCTTCCATTGCCGCTTATTTTTAATTGCTGTGCAGCGCTGAAGAAAATAGTCGAATGGATAAGAAGTAAAGTAAGTAGCGATTTCATTGTATAAATATCTGATATATGGTTCTAATATTAGAAATTAAAAAATGAAAAAGAGGTAAGAGATAATTTATAATCAGCATTAGTTATAAAAGTATCAGTAGTTATCTCGCCTATAATTGTTCTTTATCTGCTTTTTTGTTGCATTATTGGCCACAGCTCGAAGAGACTCTAACTTTTTACTCTTAAAGTCAATAATAGTCAATTATCAGGCAGAAAAGTATTACAACACCTTGTTTGTAAAAGATAATTTTGGGCTTAATCTAAATTAGTTTTCCAGCAGGAATTATAAAAATAGAATAATGATGAAACGATTAGTATTAGTAAGCTTATTGGCACTTGCAATATCCGGCAAGCCCGCTTATGCGCAGATTACAGAATTGCCGTTTGGTGTGAACCTTGCCGGAGCCGAATTTGCACATGATAAGATTCCCGGGATATATAATAAAAATTATATCTACCCAACTGCATCCGAGCTTGATTATTTCAAATCCAAAGGACTAACCCTGATCCGTTTGCCTTTTTTATGGGAAAGGATGCAGCCTGTTCTCAATCAAAACCTCGACAGCACAGAATTGAGCAGATTAAAAAGCTTTATAAAGGCAGCCCAGGACAGGAACATGTGGATAATTCCGGATATGCACAATTACTGCCGGCGCTATGAAAAGGGCACCCGTTATATTGTAGGCTCACCGGAAGTAACTATTGCTCATCTTGCTGATGCCTGGGGAAGACTTTCCATTGAGCTGAGATCTTTCAATAATATCTGGGGATACGGCATTATGAACGAACCCCACGACCTGCTGGATGATGTCCCATGGTTTGATATTGCTCAGGCAGTTATAGATAAAATCAGGAAAGTAGATAAAGAAACAGCAATTATGGTTGCAGGTGACAGCTGGAGTTCTGCCGAACGCTGGCCAGACTCCAGCGATAATCTTAAAAATCTGAAAGACCCTTCTAATAATTTAATTTTTGAAGGCCACGTTTATTTTGATGATGATGCCTCTGGTGCTTATCGCGGAAGCTATGATAAAGAAAATGCCGGAGAGACAGTCGGTATCAGCAGGGTCGCTCCTTTTGTGAATTGGTTAAAGCAGAATAATCTGCGTGGATTTATCGGTGAATACGGCGTGCCGGATGACGATCCGAGATGGCTGACTGCCTTGGATAAATTTTTAGCATATTTAAAACATAACGGTATTAACGGGACTTATTGGGCTGCCGGTCCCTGGTGGGGGAAATACCGGCTGGCGATAGAGCCTAAAAACGGCGAAGACCGCCCGCAGATGAAAGTTTTAGAGAAATATAAGTTTGCAAATAAAGTAATTAAATAAAGATGACCAACTCTATCACTTTTTTTAAAAAGACAGTTTTTCTAATGGCAGCAGCATTATCTACTGCATTATTTTCTTATGCCGATGTTCGCCTTCCTAAAATATTCGGGAGCGGAATGGTATTGCAGCGCGCTCAGCCTATTCCGGTTTGGGGATGGGCAGATAAAGGAGAAAAAATAACGGTGCAATTTAATGGCCGGCAAAAAACTGTAAAAACGGGCACAGACGGAAGATGGAAGCTCTTTTTAAATGCTGAAAATCACGGTGGCCCCTATCAGTTGATTATAAAAGGGAAAAATACGATTACGTTCAATGATGTATGGGTGGGTGATGTATGGGTGTGTTCGGGGCAGTCTAACATGGAATTTGTTCTCAACAGCGCTCAAAATGCCGAAGAAGAGATCAAAGCAGCAAATTACCCGAAGATCCGACATATTAAGATTCCCAGGGCTATGGCTTATCAGCCTGAAAATGATTTAGAACAGCCGGCAGTATGGGAAGCTGCAAGCCCGGAAACTGCCGGAAGATTTACAGCGGTTGGATATTTCTTTGCCCGGAAACTTCAGCAGGAACTGAACATTCCCATCGGGTTAATTCATTCATCTTGGGGCGGAACGGATATTGAAACCTGGATCAGCAGAGATGCACTTGAGAAAAGCAATCTTTTTGTAAGTGATGAAAAACTTGCCAGCCACGCTGATTTAGAATCATTAATCCGCCAGCGTAAAGAAAAAACTCTGAAGAAAATTAAAGAAACTCAGGGAGGCTTTGCTGATGCGGCGGCTGTGTCAAATTGGAAATCGGATACGTTTGATGACAACAGCTGGCCTCAGGTTAAAATTCCCGGCTTATGGGAACAGTCGGTACAAAACTTCGACGGCATCGTCTGGTTTCGGAAAACCATTCATCTTTCTGCTGCTGAAGCCGGAAAAGCTGCACAACTGGAGCTGGCCCGGATTGATGATTCCGATGATACGTATGTCAATGGTGCCCGTGTGGGAGGAATGCAGAATAAATATAACGACAGACGCATTTATTCTATCCCGGCCGGGCTATTGAAAGCTGGACAAAATGTTATATCTGTAAGGGTAGAAGATACTGGCGGCGGCGGCGGAATTTATGGAACTCCGGATGAGGTTAAGCTTACTATCGGTGCTAAAACCTATCCTCTGGCCTCGGCCTGGCGTTACCAGGTAGAAAAAGTTTTTGATAATTCAAGCGCCAATGCTGGGAATCCGAATGATTATCCAACTTTATTATATAATGCCATGATAAATCCGCTGATCGGTTATGCTATTAAAGGAGTAATCTGGTATCAGGGCGAAAACAATGCAGGCAGGGCATATCAATACCGGACTGCTTTTCCTCTGCTGATTAACGACTGGCGCAAGCGATGGGGGCAGGGGGATTTTCCTTTCTATTTTGTTCAGCTTGCAAGCTGGAAGGCTGCTAATGGAAACAGTAACAGCGGAAGTTCCTGGGCAGAACTGAGGGAGGCGCAGGCTATGACACTCGCGCTTCCGAATACCGGAATGGCGGTGACGATTGATATCGGCGAAACGGGGGATATTCATCCAAGAAATAAACAGGATGTGGGAAAACGGCTGGCGGCTGTGGCTTTAAACAAAACTTACGGCAAAGACAATGCTTTCAGCGGTCCGGTATTCGATACGATGCAGCTGGATGGAAATCGTGCCGTGCTTAGTTTTAAGTATGCTGAAAAGGGCTTAACGGCAAAAGATAAATACGGATATGTACGGGGATTTGAAATTGCAGGAAAAGATAAAAAGTTCTATTATGCAAAGGCTGTTATCCAGGGAAATAAAATCATAGTCTCAAATGAAAGTGTGCCAAATCCCGTTGCTGTAAGGTACGCTTGGGCGGATGATGCAGGCGATGCGAACCTTTATAATAAGGAAGGTTTTCCGGCAGCGCCATTCCGGACTGACCAATGGGATGGTATTACAAAAAATGCAAAATACACCGTTCGTTAAACAGTAAGAACTTGAAGAAAATAAATAAAACTGCGCTGTTAATTTTAGCTGCCTTATTCTTCCCGTCATTTTATGCGAAGTCCCAATGTAAACCAACTGCTCTTCGCTGTGAGTATCTGGAGAATCCCATTGGTGTAGATGTCAGCTCTCCCAGACTTACTTGGAATATAGCCGGCTGCAAAAACGCAGTTTCGCAAAAAGCCTATAAGATAGTTGCAGGAACGGATTCAACAGCTGTTGCTGCGGGGAAGGGAAATGTCTGGGAGTCGGGAAAAGTAAATTCCGATCGTATGCGTGTTCTATTTCCTGATAATATCCTCAAGCCATTTACCCGGCATTTCTGGTCTGTACAGATTTGGGACGATAAGGATAATGCTTCTGATATTTCGGTTTCGTTTTTTGAGACCGGATTAATGAACAGTCCCTGGCAGGAAAGCTGGGTTACTGACACCGACGATATTCATGTAAAGCAGGCGCCGTATTTTAGAAAAGTATTCCAAGCGGGTAAGAGAATTAAGTCGGCAAGGGCATATATCGCGGCAGCCGGCCTTTATGAACTGTATCTGAATGGCGAAAAGGCGGGAAACCACCGCCTCGACCCTATGTTTACCCGTTATGACCGGAGAACTTTATATTTAACACATGATGTTACGTCCCTGATTAAAAATGGAGCAAACGCCATTGGTGTACTGCTCGGTAATGGCTGGTATAATCATCAGTCTACCGCAGTCTGGTTTTTTGACCAGGCGCCCTGGAGGGCAAGGCCTAAATTCTGCCTCGATTTAAGAATCACATATGAAGATGGAACGATCGAAACAATATCTTCGGATACCCGTTGGAAAACTTCTTTTGGCCCATTGATCTTTAACAGCATTTATACGGCCGAACATTACGATGCACGGCTGGAGCAGAAGGGCTGGAATACTGCCGGTTTTGATGACTCTAAATGGAAAAATGCAATTTTCACTGCAGCACCATCTCAAAATATTGTTTCACAGCAACTACACCCTATCCGCGATGTAGAAGAAATCAAGCCGGTCAGTGTAAAAAAAATAAACCCATTCGTGTATGTTTTTGACCTGGGCAGAAATATATCAGGCGTAAGCCGCATTAGTGTAAGCGGACAAAAAGGAACTATCATTAAGCTGATTCATGCAGAGCGCCTGCGAAAAGATGGAAGAGCTGACCAGTCGAATATAGATTATCATTACCGTCCCACTGACGATACTGATCCTTTCCAGACAGATATTTTTATCCTTTCCGGCAATGAAGAAGAAAGTTTCCGGCCAAGGTTTAATTACAAAGGCTTTCAATATGTTGAAGTTATCAGCGATAAACCCATAGAATTGAGTCTGGAAAATTTAACAGCTTATTTCATGCACAGCGATGTTCCAGCTGCAGGCAGTATACATTCATCAAATAAAACCTTAAACAAAATCTGGAAGGCAGCTAATAATTCCTACTTGTCGAATTTGTTCGGTTATCCTACTGATTGCCCCCAGCGTGAAAAAAATGGGTGGACAGGAGATGCCCATATTGCTGTCGAGATGGGCTTGTATAATTTTGATGGCATCACCATTTATGAAAAATGGCTGGCCGATCACCGCGACGAACAGCTGCCCAATGGCGTCTTGCCGGCAATTATCCCAACCTCGGGCTGGGGTTACAACTGGGCCAACGGTGTCGATTGGACAAGTTCTATCGCCATTATCCCCTGGAATATTTATTTGTTCTATGGAGATGAACAGCTGCTTGAAAAAAGTTATGAAAGCATAAAAAAGTATGTCAATTATATTGACAGTAAAAGTCCATCTGGTTTGACAGAATGGGGATTGGGGGATTGGATACCTATTAAATCGAAGGCTGATATTGAGCTAACCTCCTCTGTTTATTTTTATGCTGATGCTGCCATTCTTGCTGAAGCCGCAAAACTTTTGGGTCGGGGAGAAGATGTTAAGAAATATTCGGATCTAGCACTGAAGATAAAAAATGCTATTAATGCTAAATTTTTGAACAGATCGACAGGTATTTATGCATCCGGTCTGCAGACCGAACTGAGCGCCCCGCTTTTTTGGGGAATTGTTCCCGAAAAATTAAAAGCAAAAACAGCAGAAAAGCTGGCTGCACGTGTAAAAGCGGACGGCGGAATGGATGTTGGGCTTCTGGGATCAAAGACTCTTTTAAATGCCTTGAGTGAAAATGGTTATGCCGATGCTGCCTATCAGCTGGCTTCCAGGGAAACTTATCCTTCCTGGGGATGGTGGATGAAAAACGGAGCAGCAACTTTGTATGAGAATTGGAAGATTGAGGGAAATAAAGATATATCATTAAACCATATCATGTTTGGCGAAATCAGCGCATGGTATTATAAAGCTTTAGGCGGTATTTTTCCCGACCCGGCAGCGCCCGGTTTTAAAAATATCATCCTTAAACCCAATTTTGTTACCGGTCTACAGTCGTTTGAAGCTTCGCACGAAGGCCCATATGGAAAGATTTTTTCTTCCTGGCAGAAAAAAGGCAGGAGTGTATATTATCATGTCATAATTCCACCGAACAGCACCGCTGATTTAATGCTTCCAGCAAAGAAAATGACAGCTGCCGGGAATGATTTAAAGCAAAAAATCCCGGTTATGCAAAAGAAAGAAAACGGTATGCTGTTCGCTTCATTGTCCGCGGGTGAGTATCAGTTTAAAATAGAATTATATTAAAAGAAACCAAAATGAATCGTAGAAATTTATTAAAAACAATCGGCATGGCTTCTGTTGGGGCCGCATCCACAAATCTGTTAAAAGGAGAGATTTTGCGGGAGCCGCATCAGTTGAAAAAGCAGGCTTTACAAACCGATATCCTGGTAATTGGCGGCGGTACCGCAGGTGTAATTGCAGCTATACAAGCGGGACGTGCCGGCCGTAAGGTTATTCTTATAGAAAATAATAGCCAGCTTGGCGGAACCACATCTACAGCAGGAGTTGCTTTTCCGGGAATATTTTTTGCGTGGGGAAAACAGGTAATTTCCGGTATAGGTTGGGAATTGGTACAGGAAACGGTTGCTTTAAACGATGATAAGCTGCCGGATTTTTCAATCCCTCACGGCGAACAGCACTGGCTGCACCAGGTGCGGGTGAACAGCTATTTGTATGCTGCGCTTGCAGAAGAGAAATGTCTCGATGCGGGCGTAAAAGTTCACTATTATGAAACTCCTGCAAAAATCGCTTTTAATAAGAATACCTGGAGGGTAAATGTTATCGGTAAAGGAACAGAAACAGAAATTACCTGCAATCAATTGATAGATTGTACCGGGAATGCTTATGCTGCTTATCTGGCCGGATTTGATTTGTTAAGGGAAGCAGAATCGCAGCCTGGAACGCTGATGTTTGAGATAGGAGGTTATGATTTCGGATCACTTGATCTGGAGTTGATCAAAGATAGTTATGAAAAAGCGTGTAATAGGGGAGAACTGGTAAGAAAGGAATTTCGTGGAGACATTGTAGGTTTATTAAGAAGTAAAGGCGATAACATTCAGCACATTGCAGGAGCCGACTCTGCCACATCGGTAAGTCATTCAAAGGCCAATATTGAGGGAAGGATGTCTTTATTGAAACATCTGCGCTTTATTAGAACATTGCCGGGCTGTGAAAAAGCAAGAATTATTACCATGAAAACAGAAACCGGCGTTCGTGAAACTTACCGGATAGACGGACATTATAAAATTACTCACGAGGATTATATTACTGCTAAAAAATTTGATGATGGCGTTTCATATTCTTATTATCCTATAGATCTGCATGATGAACATGGTGTAATCCCCCGGCAGCTGGTACCTGGAACCGTTCCTATGATTCCGCTGCGGTCGCTGATACCTAAAAAAAGCCGAAACTTCATTGTTGCAGGCCGTTGTTTAAGCAGCGATCGTTTAGCCAATTCTGCACTGCGTGTTCAGGCATCGTGTATGGGGATGGCACAAGCTGCAGCCGCTGCGGCAGTTTTAGCAAACCTGCAAAATAAATCGCCATTAGAAGTGCCGATAAGCGATATCAGGAAAATGATAGAGGAATACGGAGGAATAGCACCACAGTAACTGTAGTGCTGATGACAATAGATGTGCAAGAGAGAATTGTACTGTTTATATTTCTTCTGTTTACAGCCTTTGCGGCAGCAACTTCCCCGGCAGATACTACACGCTGTTTTCAATCTCAAACTACTGTAGGAAAGACTGTCCAGCCGCAAAAATATCTAATAAGCGTTAATGATTCTATCCATGATGATACGCTTTATCAAAACGTATCTGAAGAAGGGTATCCACTCTCCTATTCAGGAAGATTAAAACTGAAGCCTGCTTTGATCAAAAATACAGAGCTTTAATTAGTAATGAAAACTAGTATTTCCGAGAGGGCTACCCATGCTTTTCTCTCCGTAGTCCGGAATCTGAGCGTCTGCAATTGGTTCTTCTTGAAAAATTTTATCAGGTAAATAACAGCCTGAAATAATCCCTTGCTGAAAAGTTTACAACTGTAAACGAACTTCATGAAAGTAATTCATCAAATGGCTGTTGATCTAACCCAGGTTAATGTTCACAAGCAAGGATTCCTACTGGATATATTTTAGCAGCGGGAAATTACAATCCACAATTCTGCGTTAGATCACCAGTTTCTAAAAAAGATAAAGCCTATATCGGAAAAAAGCTTTTGAGGTCTTGGAGAAATATAAATCCTCAGACGATGAAGTGCTGTAAATGCTTGATAAGGATAAGTAAAAATTAAATAATTTCTTGTTGTTTTCATTGGCTGACCCATAATAAAATTTAGAGTTTTATCAAAAAAATATAAAACTCACTACTATACAAACACCCTGTTCCCTGAATAATTTTCCCTAAACTCTTTAGGCGTACAATTCTTTTTCTTTTTGAACAAGCGGTTGAAATTTGAAATATTATTAAAACCACATTGGTAGGCAACTTCACTGATAGAATGCGTAGTATCAATCAGCATACGGGAGGCATGGCCCAACCGGATTGCATTCAGGCTGTTGATAAATGTATTGCCCGTCCTTTTTTTGATAAAGCGGCTGAAGGATTCTTCTGTCATATTCACCAGAATGGCTACATCTTTCAGGCTGATTTCTTTATGGTAATTATTGTTCATGAATTCAAATACCTTTTCTAACCTGCGGCTGTTATAGTTAAAATTCTGGTTATTGATAAAGGATGCATCCGATAAAGTGAGCATATTCCTCGAAGCAGACAAATCATGCAATAGGCTAATCAAGTCTATGACTGAATCAAATCCGCTGCGCTGACTCAGAGAAAGTATCCTTGGCAGCACAGACTGGATCGTTTCTTTTGTAAAAGAAATTCCTTTGATACTTTTTTCGAACATCATGCGGATAAAGCTCAGTTGATTGCGCCTCAGGAACTTTTCATCAAAAAGATCTCTATGCCATTGAATAGTTATTTCTGTTATTGCCTCGCTCCTACATTCGTGTGTAAACCAGGCATGCGGCAGGTTCGGACCGACTAAAACCAGTTCTAAATCTTCGATAACTGCCACGTGGTCTCCCACAAGCCGTTTAGCTCCTTTAGCATTTACGATCAAATTCAATTCGTATTCTTCATGGTAATGAAAAGGGAAATCAAATTCCTTTTTCACCCTTGAAAATATGGTAAAAAAGTCATTTGGTGTAAGCGGAGTAATTTCCTTTACATAATTTTTGTTCATTTTTAGTATAATTTCAGGTGGGATTGGGGTAAAACAGTACAAATATAATGCAAAGCGGATATAAATGCATTACTCCATAGATTTCTATGCTTCACGCGAATAGAAATGTGTAATAGATTCTCGAAAATTTAAAAATTTTAAGACGAGAAGGTTCTCTCATAGCTTTTTTATGATGATGGTCGCTTCTATAAGCATCTTTTGGTAAGTCGTTTTTCAAAGGTGCTTACTTTTTTCCGTTTCAACATCTTACATTTTGAAGCAGTTGGGGATATAATTGAGGGTTACTATAAATATTAGTTAATAATCTTATAAATATCAGCTAAAAAAGTATTAGGCTTGACTTGATTATATCCTGAATTTTACAATTAATAAACATTAAATTAATACAGCGAATTCTAACGATTAGAATATTGAAGCCTCAAGATTTTTATATATGACCCTACACATAATTGATATTGTAATTATTCTCCTCTACCTGTGTATCATGGTGTTGATTGGATGGTATTTCCAAAAGAAAGCCAGTCTCAACAAAGAGAACTATCTGCTGGGCGGGAAATCACTGCCATGGTATTATTTAGGCCTTTCCAATGCTTCGGGCATGTTCGACATTTCCGGTACTATGTGGATGGTAACCCTTGCATTCGTATACGGCATTAAAAGTTTATGGCTGCCATGGCTCTGGCCTGTGTTTAATCAGGTGTTTTTAATGATGTATTTATCGGTCTGGCTAAGGCGGTCGAATGTTACCACAGGTGCAGAATGGATGGCAACGCGTTTCGGTTCCGACAAGCAGTCATCAATGGCGCAGTGGATTATTGTAGTATTTGCAATTTTGAGCTGTCTCGGTTTTCTGGCTTACGGCTTTGTGGGACTTGGAAAATTTGTAGAGATATTCATCCCTTGGGAGCTAGTAAGCCCATATATTCCCTTGGATATTCCAGCAGAATACGTGCCGCATTTTTACGGCATTGTTTTTACGTTGTTTTCTGTGGTTTACGCCATTATGGGGGGCATGAGCAGTATTGTAATCGCCGATGTGGTTCAATATGTGATTATGACTGTTGCGGCCATCGCTATAGGCATTATTGCCATGAACCAGCTGGCTTCGCATCAGCTTATTGTTCCCGAAGGCTGGTTCAGTCCTTTTTTCGGCAAATCTATGAACCTCGACTGGAGCCACATCATTCCGGAAGTAAATGAAAAGATAATCCGTGACGGCTATGAGCCTTTCAGCATATTTTTTACGCTGATGTTGATAAAAGGAATACTAGGAAGTCTCGCCGGACCGGCTCCTAATTATGATATGCAGAAGCTTCTTTCAACCAAATCGCCGAAAGAAGCAGCAAAAATGAGCGGCTTTGTAAGTGTAATCCTGCTTCCTACACGGTACCTGATGATTATGGGTTTTGCCATTCTTGGGCTGCTTTTTTTTAAAGAACTGAACCTCGAAAGTGCGTCGGGAATAGACTTTGAGAAAATTCTGCCTGCCGGAATCAGTGCTTTTGTTCCTCCGGGTTTGGTCGGCATATTGCTTGCTGGCCTGCTGGCTGCCTTTATCGGAACTTTTGCGGGTACATTGAACGCGGCTCAGGCATATATTCTCAATGATATTTACCTGAAATATATAAATCCAAAAGCTTCAGATAAGAAAGTATCACGCGTAGGCTATGCTGTAGGAATACTGGTGGTGGTTGTCAGCATTGCTTTAGGTTTTATGGCTAAGAATGTAAACGATGTACTGCAATGGATTGTAGGGGCATTATACGGCGGGTATATCGCGGCCAATGTATTGAAATGGCATTGGTGGCGCTTTAATGCCATGGGCTTTTTCTGGGGAATGATGACCGGAATAGCGGCGGCATTGGTGTTCCCGTACATCTTTACCGGCGTACCGCTGTACAGCTGGCCTTTACTATTCCTGATTTCGTTAGCAGGCTCTGTGGCTGGGACTTATCTAAGCCCTCCGACAGACCCTAAGGTATTAAAGAGCTTTTATAAAAGTATTCGTCCCTGGGGTTTCTGGGAACCGATAAAAGAAAAAGTAATAAAAGAAGACCCTTCATTCCGGCCGAATAAACGGTTCGGGCTGGATATGTTCAATGTCGCAATCGGGATTATCGCACAGTGTTGTCTCACATTGTTGCCGATGTACCTGGTGCTTTCAATGAAACTGCCGCTTATCATCACCATTACCATCCTGGTTGTCATCGGTCTCATCCTTAAAAGGACATGGTGGGATAAGCTCGAAGACTAAAGAATAAAGTCGAATTATAGACCCGTCAAATAAGATTTTAAGTAAGAAATATTAATGCTGGAAGAGAAAAATTTATTAAATGAGTACATATTTTGAAAAACGATTAACTGCATTGCAGGATGCTTATCTGGAACTGACTACAAAGAAGAATTATCCGGAGGAGCTGGGAAATGGGATATACAGCCGTTATAAAAATCCGATACTTACGGCCGCCCATGTGCCTTTAGAATGGCGTTATGATTTTAACTGCGAAACAAATCCTTTTTTACTGGAACGTTTTGGAATCAATGCTGCATTCAATTCAGGGGCCATTAAATTTAAGGGAAAATATATGGTAGCCGTGAGGGTTGAAGGTTTGGACCGGAAATCATTTTTTGCTATCGCGGAAAGCGATAATGGTGTGGATAATTTCCGTTTCTGGGAATATCCGATAGTAATGCCTGAAATTGATGAGCCGGAAACCAATATTTACGATATGCGTCTTGTAGAACATCAAGACGGATGGATATATGGTTTATTCTGTTCCGAAAAACGCGACCCATCAGCCCCCGAAGGAGACCAATCATCAGCAGTAGCGCAATGCGGCATTGCGCGTACCAAAGACCTGGTTAAATGGGAAAGGCTTCCAAATCTTAAAACAACTTCTCCGCAGCAGCGGAATGTTGTCCTGCATCCGGAGTTTGTAAACGGGCAATATGCTTTTTACACACGTCCGCAGGATAGTTTTATCGAAGCTGGAAAAGGCGGAGGCATCGGCTTCGGATTAAGCAAAAGTATTGAAAATCCGGTAATAGATGAAGAAATAATCATCGATAAAAAAGTTTATCATACAGTCTATGAACTTAAAAATGGTCTTGGCCCGGCTCCCATAAAAACGGAGAAAGGCTGGCTCCACCTGGCACATGGAGTGCGCAATACCGCGGCCGGACTGCGTTACGTGCTCTACCTATTTATGACCAGCCTGGAGGATATTACCAAAGTAATCCATAAACCTGGCGGATATTTTATGGCTCCCGAAAATGAAGAGAGAATAGGTGATGTAGCCAATGTTCTGTTTTCCAATGGCTGGATTACCGATGATGATGGAACGGTTTATATCTATTATGCTTCTTCAGATACCCGCCAGCACGTAGCAGTATCTACTATAGAAAAATTAATTGATTATGTGATAAATACACCTGAAGATGAATTCCGATCGGCTAATTCAGTGGAAATAGTGTGCGAGATTGTGAAGAAGAATAAAAAAGTGCTAGGAGAGTTTATGCGGCTAAATTCAATTAACAATCAACTTTAAACTGATTCTGCTTAAATACTCAACGTTAAACTAATTTTTATTAAATCAATTATCAAATGAAAGTATCTATCAAAATTCTCAGAAGTACCCTGTTGAACCCTCCTCAGGAAAAAGGGTTGGCAGGAGGAAGATGGAAAGCCTGGCGTGAAAGGCTTATCGGCTTAACAGTCGTTTTAATCTTCTGTCTATCGTCGACCTATGCCCAGGTTAATATCAGCGGTACGGTTAAAGATGCGCAGGGGGAGGCACTGCCTGGCGTAAGTGTTAGAGTAAAGGGGACACCAACGGGCGCTTCTACTGATGCTGACGGCCGCTACAGCATTGCAGTGCCAGGAAGTGAATCTGTGCTTGTTTTCTCATTTATAGGGTTTACCAATGTAGAAACTAAGGTGGGTTCCCGCACAGTTGTCAATGTAACAATGGAAATTTCTACCGAGAGTCTGGAAGAAGTAGTGGTAGTAGGTTACGGTACAATGCGGAAATCAGACGTTACTTCTTCTATTTCTTCTATCAGCGCTAAGGACATTAAAGATCTGCCTCAGGCAGGAGTTGACCAGATGCTGCAGGGTAAAGTTTCAGGAGTTACCGTAACAAATAACGGGGGGCAACCCGGCGGCGGAGTTTCGGTTAAAGTCCGTGGGAATACATCCATCAATTCCAACGAGCCTTTGTATGTTGTGGACGGAGTAATACAGGAAGCAAGAAACAGCTCCATCAGCTATGACCAGCTTGGCGGAGTAGGCGGACAGACAAGTCAAAGTGCAATTGCAGGACTTAATCCAAACGATATAGAAAATGTTGAGATACTAAAAGACGCATCAGCACAGGCAATTTATGGCTCCAGGGCTGCAAATGGGGTAGTTATCATTACAACTAAACGAGGTAAGGCCGGGCAATCAAAAGTGTCTTATGATGCATACTATGGCCTTTCAACTATTCCTAAAAAGCTTGATTTAATGGACTTAAGAGAGTTTGCCGCTTTTAGCAACAGTGTAAGACAAGAAATAGCAGCGGTAGAAAATACTTCTATGCTTCCTATTCCCGAGTTTCAAAAGCCGGAAATACTAGGAAAAGGTACTGACTGGCAGGATGCGATCTTCCGTACGGCAGGAATGCAGAACCACCAGTTATCTTTCTCAGGTGGAAGCGAAAAGACCAATTATTATCTGTCTTTAAATTACTTTGATCAGGAAGGTGTCGTAATAGGCTCTAACTATGACCGCTATTCTACGCGTTTCAATATTGACAATCACGTTAAAGACTGGCTTAAAGTAGGCTTGAGCTCCAGTTTTTCACGAAATAATCAGCGGGTAGCTTTAACTAATGGAACAGAAGGAACAGTGCAGCTGGCCGTTTATAATAGTCCGGCAGCTCCTGTTACTACCCTTAATGGTGAGTATGCAACTACCGTTTCTGTTGGAGGATATAATTTCGGAAATGCGCTCAATCCAGTAGCACGGGCAGAACTCAGAAAAGTAACAAAACTACAAAACCAGTTAACTGGAAATCTTTATGGTGAAATTGTATTCAACAAGAATTTCAAGCTAAGAAATGAATTGAACGTCAACTACAGCGGTATTGAAAACAAGGCTTTTCAGCCTAATGTTGTTTTGAGTTCAGGATATAATCTGATAGGGCCAAGTACCTTGAGGGAACAGCGAAGCAATAGCTTATATTATGCTTTGGTAAATTATTTGAACTATAGTCAAACTTTCAACAAGCACAGTGTAACATCCCAGTTAGGACATGAAGCACAAAGGACAAGTAGCAATAATATTGTAGGGATGAGGAGAAACCTTATTCTCAACTTTGAATCCCTGGCTGCAGGTGAACAGAATGGACAAACGCTCGACGGTAGTTATAATGATTGGGCCATGGAATCCTACTTTGCAAGAGCAGGTTATACATATGATGACAGGTTTTCATTAAACCTTTCTGCAAGGCGGGATGGATCATCAAGCTTCGGGCCAGATAACCGAATTGGTTATTTTACAGCTGCATCGGCAGGCTGGACTATAACCAACGAAAAGTTTGCTAAAAACTGGAAAACTGTAAACTATCTGAAAATGCGTGTTGGTGCAGGGTCGGTAGGTAACCAGTCTGCTGGTTCCAATAATTATACTACAAATATCCGGCTTTTTGCTTCAGGCCCGTTTGGAGCAGGTGGTATTCCGGATAATGTAGGTAATACAAAACTTGGATGGGAATCAGTAGTAACTTACAACGCAGGCATTGATGCTGGCTTGCTCAACAGGCGTTTAGAAGTTAAGGTAGATGTTTATGATAAAGTTACTACAGATATGCTGATGCGGAGCGAGCTGCCCATATTTACTGGCATTGGTACAAGCTGGGACGATATCAAATCTCCTTATGTTAATGCCGGAAATATGCGGAACCGTGGTATTGATATTGGTATTAATTCATATAATATTACAAAGCCTGACTTCAACTGGACTACCAATATTGTTTTCTCTCACTACAAAAATACACTGCGGAGATTAAATAATGACCAGGCAGCCTTAATGCGCTATACAGAATACGGAAATGCCGTAACGCTTACCCGGACTGTAATCGGGGGGCCGCTTGGCCGATTCTATGGTTTTGTAACTGATGGGTTGTTTGGCTCAGTTGCTGAAATACAAAACAGTGCTGATCAGGGGCTTGCTATCGGCCCTAAAGGTACATGGCTGGGTGATGTGAAATTTAAGGATTTGAATAATGATGATATTATTGACGATAAGGATGTGACTTTTATCGGGGATCCCAACCCTGATTTCACTTATGGTATTACAAACAGCTTTAAATACAAGGGTTTTGATTTGGGAATATTCCTGCAGGGAAGCTATGGCGGCGATATTTTAAATTATACCCGCCGGACTACTGAAAGATTATTCAGCCCGTATTTTAACCAGCTGGCAACAGTAACGAACCGATATTCTGCTGATAACCCTGATGGTAATATGCCTCGTTTTAATCAATGGCATAATAGTAACTGGCGTGTTTCCGATCGCTTCATTGAAGATGGTTCATATATGCGTATTCAAAACGTAACCCTGGGTTATAATCTTCCAGCAAAATTCATCAATAAAGTAAAAATGACCAATGCCAGAATTTACGTGACTGCCCAAAATCTATACACATTCACAAACTATTCAGGAGTGAGCCCTGAGCTGGGAGCATATAACAGCGATGTTTTAATGCAGAATGTTGATAATGGAAGTTATCCAAACCCACGCACTTTTAATTTTGGGATAAACGTGACTTTCTAACCTCAAAATCCATACAAATGAAAAAGCAAATATTTTATTTAATTGTACTCTCGTTCCTGTTTGCAGGCTGTAAAAAGGATTTCCTGGAACGGCCTTCAAAAAACAATCCAACACTTGAGACATATTATACCAATGCCGAGCAGGTAAATGGAGCAACCGGCATTTTGTACAATGTAATCTGGTATGACTATATCGACAAAGCATTTTTTGCTATTGGTGAAGTATTGAGCGGCAATATGTGGGCCGCCGGCAGTGATTTTAATTCTTTTAAAAACTTTACTGTTTCCGGAACGGATCAGGCTGTTGCAAATTCATGGACTGCTTTCTACAAGGCCGCTGGAACAGCTACAGTATTGATGAATACCTTTGAGGATAAAAAAAAGACCGTAAGCGGCGATGTTTCTTATCTTGACCAGGGAATCGCAGAGTCTCGGTTTATCCGGGCTGTAGCGTACTTTTATCTGACTCGTACTTTTGGCGCTGTCCCTATTGTTACCGACCCTGTAAAGCTTTCCGAAACCGGAAACTTCAATTTGCCCCGCTACAAACAGCAAGATGTTCTCAAATTTATTATTGAAGATTTGAAGTTTGCTGAAGAACATTTATCATCTACAGCGTCACAGCCGGGCAGAGTTACAAGTTATTCTGCAACTGGCATGATGGCTAAAGTTTATCTATATATGAAGGATTACGAAAATGCTAAAAAGAAAGCATGGGAGATAATGGAGTCGAAAAAATACAGCCTCTATCCTGATTATTACAAAATGTTTAGCAGTACTACGGCCAACAATAACCAGGAATCTCTCTTTGCATTGCAATGGCTTGCAGCAGGCGGATATTCAATCGGCAATGCTATGCAGGTCTATATAGCGCCCATTACATTAATGAATCCGATTGCAGGCGGTGGAGGGTATTCCTTGTTTATTCCTTCTATAGATTTAATCCAGTCCTATGAGCCTGGTGATAAGAGAAGGGAATGGTCAATTATGGAGCATGGCTTTAAGAGAACTGACTGGACCAGTGATAAATTTCCAAATGGATATTTTATATACGACACTACTTATGTGTCCAGTGCAGATCAATTAACTAAGATTAAAACACCAACCCGCTCAAATCCGCTCAAATATGTAGTTGGAACCGATCCGGGAGGAGGCATAAATGCGGCATTTACCAGCATGAATACCTATATCTTAAGGTATGCTGATATACTGCTTATTTATGCTGAAGCCGTTCTCGGAAACAGCGCTTCCACTAGTGACGCAACAGCATTAGGCGCATTTAATGCTGTAAGGCGGCGTGCAGGTTTCCTTCCTTCTGAAGATAAGACCTCAATAACAATTGACGATATCCTGCATGAACGCCGGGTGGAGTTTGCTTTCGAGGGCGATTACTGGTTCGATATTCAACGAATGGGTTTCGATAAAGCAAAAGTTATTATTGGTGCCCAGGAAAGAGGCGTCTACAGTTCAGCAGGTACGCATAAGATAGATCATTTTGGAGTGACTTTATCTTCTCCTTCACAGCTTTTCCTGCCAATTCCGACTTCAGAAGTATTGACTAACCCAGAATTAGGAAAAGACCCCGTTCCTTACTATTAAACTATTGAATTATGAAAAAGCTATTCACAAAAACCACAAAATATTCATTCGCTGTTTTCATGGCTGCATTGCTGTGGGCAAGCTGTAAAAAAGATGATGCTGGTGTTGCAAACCCTCTTATTGTATCGGGCCCGGATTCGGTTAAAGCCGGTGGTGTGGTAATTCTCGAAGGAAAAGATCTCGCAGAAATACGTTCTATCATAGTCGAACTCGGTAATACGCCCGTGAGTTTTAATCCTGTACTCAATAACCGAAATGCTGTAATTTTTCGGGTGCCTGATACCGCTTGGGGTGGTCCTACTAATCTTATTCTTACTAACAGTAAGGGTAAGGAAATTAAGTATCCCCTAGTAGTTATTACTCCGCCAATTATTGAATCTATATCTTCTACAGAT
This sequence comes from Haoranjiania flava, assembly GCF_025631005.1. Lineage (NCBI taxonomy): Bacteria > Pseudomonadati > Bacteroidota > Chitinophagia > Chitinophagales > Chitinophagaceae > Haoranjiania > Haoranjiania flava. Next base: position 60,837 of record NZ_JAOTPL010000013.1, on the reverse strand, counting down.
TACATTGGTGGTATGGAAATTATAATTAAAGGCAATAACCTGCAGTTTGTGACAGAAGTTGCTTTGATCAATATGGCAGGTGAACCCACGGGTGAAACTGCAGAGATTATTTCCAAAGACAAAAAGAAAATAGTAATTAAAATGCCGGCATCTGTTTCGCCAAAGGTTAAATTAAAAATTACCAATACCTCAAGCACCAATATTACTAAACAAGCCTTTGTGAATATTGATCTGACACGTCCGGTGTTTCTTGATAATTATGCAACACGGATGGAAAACTGGTCATGGGGTCAGACGGCGTCTGCTATTTCGACTACAGAGAAATTCTTTGGGAATGCCTCATTGAAGCTTGACTTTACTGGACAGCCCCCAGGCGGAGGTTTCAGGATATGGAACCGCGACTTTATTGCCTTTGAAGATTACCAGGAAGTTGCATTCTGGATAAAAGGTGCTGATAAGCCGTTAAAATTTATTTTCTCGCTTGACCAGAAAGAGTGGCAGAATGTTGATGTTCCTGCGGATGTATGGTCTTATCATTCTTTCCCGATTTCCATCTGGCGCAATGCCGGCATGTCACAAACCAACTCAATTGTACTGCGATGGGTATCTGCAGGAACTATCGTTTACATTGATAACCTTGTTTTAATTAAATAAAAGCTATTAATCATGATACATAAATTATCAGTTTTATTACTACTTACATGCCTTAACATCACGTTTTCCTGCCGCAAGGTTGCTGTAGAACTTAAAGCGAATCCACCCCAAGAGCATGAAGGAATAGAGCGGCAGCCGCAGCCCTTTGGTACTAACCTATCTGGGGCTGAATTCGGCTCCAATGTTCCGGGACAGCACCAGCAGGATTACAGCTATCCGCTCGTAACGGATCTGGATTATTTTAAATCCAAAGGTATGCGCCTGATCAGGCTTCCTTTCAAGTGGGAACGGGTGCAGCCGCAATTAAACGGCCCACTGGATCCGGTGGAATTAAAACGCATTACTGATTTTATTGATGCTGCATCACAGCGAGATATGTTAATTATTCCTGACGTACATAACTTTGCAAGAAGAATTGTAAATGGGAAACCTGAAATAATAGGCACTACCGCTGTTCCCACAGCTGCATTTGTGGATTTCTGGGCCAAATTAACAGAAATATTAAAAGAAAAGGATAATATTTGGGCCTATGGAATTATGAATGAGCCTTATGCGATGCCATCCGGCAATGCCTGGTTCAATATTATACAGGAAGTGATTACCAAGATTCGGACTATTGACACCAAAACCACTATTCTCGTTGCTGGCGACAGTTATAGCTCTGCCCAGCGCTGGCCCAATGTAAGTGATAACCTGAAAAATCTGGTTGATCCCTCAAACAACCTGATCTATGAAGCACATGTGTATTTCGATAATACTTCAGGCGGCGTTTATGATGAAAGCTATGATGATGAAAAAGCAACTCCTCAGACAGGCGTTGAACGCATAAAACCTTTTGTAGAATGGCTTAAAACCAATAAAAAACGCGGATTTATCGGCGAATATGGTATTCCGGATGATGATTCACGCTGGCTGGTTGTGCTGGATAATATGCTGCAGCATATGAAAGATAACTGCATCAACGGCACCTATTGGTCTGCCGGACCTCGCTGGGGGACGTACCGGCTGGCTATCCAGCCGCGCAACGGTCAGGATCGCCCGCAAATGCAGGTGTTGAAAAATTATCTTGAAACTGATCCGGAAAAGTGTAGATAGAAAGGTATAAATTATATAAAATACGTCATTGCCTATTAGGGATTCTCGGACAATGACGTTTTTTGAACTTAAGCTGGCTAAATTATATTGATAATCTGCCGCTTCTACTTGTTAATAACCATTCAGCATATTTTGCTGGCCAAAATTTACCAAATGACAAAGATTTTTTTAAAATTATTATTCTCCACTTTTTTACTTGTAAGCTTTACAGCTCTTTATGCCCAGCCGGGACTTCGCAGTAATGAAACCAAAAAAGAATGGTGGTTTATAGAAAAAATAGCACCTTTCGTTAAGCAGTATCCTAATGTCAAAAAGCTAAGCCAGATAAAGGTGCAAGGCAATTGCTTTGTGGATGAAAGCGGGAAAACCATAGTTTTTAAAGGCTTGTCCATTTCAGATCCGGATAAAATTGTAAAAGACGGACACTGGAGCAAAAAACATTTCGAAGTAATTAAAAGCTGGGGCGCAAATGTTATCCGTATTCCTGTACATCCTGTTTCCCTACATCAACGCGGTATCGAGGAATATATTAAATTATTGGATCAGGCTGTAGCATGGTGCAGCGATCTAGGTATTTATGTGATTATTGACTGGCACTCTATCGGTAACCTGCAGATGGAAATCCTTTCGCAAGACATGCATAATACTACTAAGAAAGAAACTTTTAATTTCTGGCGCACAATCGCTGAACATTATAAAGGTGTTCCGACAGTAGCGTTTTACGAACTCTTTAATGAACCTACAACTTTTGGCAGTCGTTATGGCACCTGCAGCTGGGATGAATGGAAAATCTTGATGGAACAGATTATCGATGTAATCTATGCACATAACGACAAAGCCATCCCTTTGGTAGCCGGGTTCAACTGGGCATACGACCTGACACCCGTAAAGTTTAAACCTATTGAAAGGCCTAATGTCGCTTACGTTACGCATCCTTATCCCGGAAAACGGAAATATCCCTGGATAAACGATTGGGAAAAAGATTTTGGTTTCGTTGCAGATAATTACCCGGTGTTCGCGACAGAAATCGGCTTTATGACCCATAACGACGAAGATAAAAATTTAAACGATGATGGAAAGTACGGCCCAGCAATCATGAACTATTTCAATAAAAAGGGAATATCCTGGGTGGTATGGGTTTTCGATCCGGTATGGGTTCCGCAAATGATTGAAAGCTGGAACTACGAGCCGACAGATCAAGGAAAGTTTTTCAGGGACGTGATGCAGGAAAAATTCAAGTACGAAAAATAAATAAGCATTAAGAATATTGAAGAATACCTAAATCTTGAGTGAAAATTGTTCTCCATACTATAATTATAGTTTTTAAAATAAAGTCATCTCAATTGCTTTAATTAATTTATAACACATGAATCTTCTGTTAAAAGGACTAACCGTTTTATTTTTTGCAAGCATCATCTACAGCTGTGCAGGTACAAAATCTGCACTTTACCAGCTTCCTGAAACGAATCTGAAAGGCAAATCTTTCGAGAATATTACATTGGAAGTTTCCCTGAAGCCTTTTAAAAAGAATGATAAAGCTTATATCGAAAAAACCGCGGCCGAGATGTTTATGCAGTGGCATTCACTGCTGCGCCATGCGGATACGATTTCAGTGATGCTCTGGACAGCCGATGGTTCGGAAATATTGGATTACAGCGGAAAGCTCAGCCAGCCGCTGGAATGGGCCAAATATATCGGTAACCCGAACACAGAACATGAGATAGGTTCTGGGCCGAAAGAACTTTCACTACACGAACGGGCTTATCTTTATATAGAAAACCCACCCAATTTTACTTATAAAGACCTGAAGTTTATTATTCAGGCATTGAAAGAAGCCGGCGAGGCTATTACCGGAAAACCTATAAGAATTGGGGCAACATTTGATCCAGGCCCGGAATTTGCCAAATCAGAATTTAAATACAAAAAGCATCCTGAAATCCTGGAAGGCAGCGCCATGGGACATAAAAGCTTTGTGTTCAGCTATGCAACCCTTCATGCTGATAAACAACCCTATGCAGGCTTTCCAAAAGGGATTCCGGAAGGCACGCCGTTTGGTACTTTTTTTGGCCGCCAGAGTCAGCATTTTCTAAAAGATTTAGGTTTTGATTATATCTGGTTCAGCAATGGCTTTGGCTTTGGAATGGAGCCTTGGGCTTCAACCGGTGTTATTTTTACAGGTAAGGGCTTTAATACAGGAAAACTTGCAGAAACTAAAGAGAAGATTATAAACTTTTGGAAGCTTTTCAGAGAAGAATGCCCCGATTTCAGAATAGAAACCCGTGGTACAAACTTATCTACAGGGATTGACCTCGCAAAAGACGGGGTAGATTTAAGGGCAATATATAATGGAGGCTTTAATATCCTGCCTCCTCCAAATTCTCCGTGGGCAGCACTCGACGGCGATTTCGGCCTGGAAATGATTGGCTATATGTCGCGGATGGCGGAACTGCCTGACAATCGGTACATTTTCAGGTATTATACGCATGACCCCTGGTGGTTAAACAGCCCCTGGTTAGACCGCTACGGCCGTGAACCGCACGATATTTATCTTCCCATGTCAGTATCAAGGATAGATCAAAATGGAAAAATTACGCTGCCTACTCATTTAAACTTCCTTACTATTGATGATTCTTTCGGTAATATGCCCACGCAGGTTCCTGATGAAGTTATTCCACATATTCTGAAGGCTCGTTATGACAGTCCAACTGCACCAGGCCCGCTGGTTTGGGTTTATCCTTTTAAGGAATACCATGACTGGGCAGCACAGCAAAAGCGGCTGGATGAAATTTATTACGGCGACTGGTTCATCCGTCAGGCCATCAATAACGGCTTCCCGTTAAATACCGTGGTATCCACACAGTCTTTGCAGTCGGCTTTGAAACTGAATAAAAACCTGTTTGACCAGTCTATCCTGGTTTCCATCGTTCCCGATGCCGGTTCAGATTATGAAAAGGCCTTGATGGATTATGTAAGCTCCGGCGGTAAACTTATTATTTACGGTCCGGCAGATTATGCGGGCCCGGCCTTTTTAAAATTGTTAAACCTGAAAAATGACGCACCGCTTGAAGGTGAGTTTCAGATTTCAGAAAGCTGTCAATTGGATAATCTAAAGAAAAAATATCCTTCTTTAATTAATCATCAGGCACTTTTCTCTGGTGGAGGTTTGCGGACAAAAATTGCTGACCTTGCCGACCAGTACACTGAAGTGCTTGTTAAAATGGAACAGTCCGGACAAAGCCGGGATGCGGTCTATGTAAGAGCGCTTCCGGAATGGAATGGCGGTAAAATAGTATATGTACGTGGCACAAACTCCAGTCATTTTGACGGTGGCCGGCTGCTACAGCCTGATAATCCCAAAAAATATTTTACCGGGCCAATGTATATGCGTTATGTGCTTCAGGAGTTCGGTTTGGAATATGCTGTTGTAAAAGAGGAGCCGGAGGTTAAAAATCCGGTTTTAGGAATTGCAAGAAGCAATAATGCCTTTATTTTTTCAGGCTATGTACCAAATACTACGGTAAAACATAGTTTTAAATTCCCCCAGGGAGCTCCCATATTCACAGGATACGACGCCAGCTTGGAAAACCAAAAAGCTGTTTATTCTTTTCCAACTGCATGGCATCTGGAGGCACGCGTTTTTGTGGAGCAGGAAGGTGGTATTGTCGGCTGTAAGGAGATGCACTCCGGCGAATTGGGTATTTCCCGGCGGCTTCATATCTCGGGACTGAAAAACGCGGTGGTAAGAATATTCCCTGATGATAATATAACAGCGGATTTAATTCACTTTTACCTGAATGCCAGCTATCCCTGGAAAGAAGGAAAGCTGCAGTTTAAAAAGGGCGAGCCTGAGTTTGGAAATAATTATATAGTCGAAAATGTAACAGGAGATTTAGTAGTCTCCTGGTAAACGAAGAAAATGAAAAAAGCATTATTCATAGCGTTCGCTGCCTTGCTTTATTTAAGCGTTAAGGCACAGCCAGCCAAAACCTCAGGTTATTTGGCAGAGATTAAAGAAGAATTAAAGGCTGTTTTTCCTAAAAACCGGACGATAAATTTGGTTTTTCACGGCCATTCCGTTCCAACCGGTTATTGGTCAAAATCAAAAGTACATACCCTGGAATCGTACCCTCATCTGTTGCTTAAAAAACTGAAGGCCGAATATCCTTATGCGGTTATCAACATTATTACAACTTCTATTGGAGGGGAATGGGCTGAAAAGGGTCAGAAACGTTTTGCAAAAGATGTACTGCCTCATAAACCCGATGTGATTTTTATTGATTACGCCTTAAATGATGTGGGCATCGGATTGGAGCGGTCCGAAGCTGCCTGGAGTAAAATGATAGAAGAAGCGCTTGCAAATCAGATTAAGGTAATCCTTGTTACTACTTCGCCCGACCAGCGGCAGGATATAACAGACCCTGAAAATGTTCTTACAAAACATGCCGAGCAGATACGATGGCTGGCTGCAAAATATCATGTTGGCCTGGCTGATCCTTTTGCTGAGTTCCAAAAAGTAATGCAGAAAAAAGGTTCAGTGAAAAAATACATGTCGCATGTAAATCATCCTAATAAAAAAGGCCATGATATTATTGCTTCTCAATTATTCACATGGTTTAGATAGTACCTAAGGATGGGATTCCTTTCTTACGCTTCAATACTTGCTGCGGTTTTTGCAAAGAAACGTCTAAAAAGTCATCATTATCATTTATAATCCGGCCTTCTCATCAAGGAGAAGGCCGGGATGAGCAAGTGCTTCGCTCCTACCTCGCTCGCCAAGACCAGAGTTCGGGGCAACAACAATTGTTTTACGTGTAAGCATTCCACCATATAGCGAAGCTTTGGGCGGCGGGAATGAAGCTGTGGAAAACCTCGACTGGCACTATTACAAAAGCCTTCTTACCGTACTGCCCGCTTCTCCAGGATATTTTTTATGACAGGATAAAGTGCATCTGCCATGCGCATATAACCCAGGTCGGTTAAGTGTATGCCATCAACGGTAGCTTCGCCGTCAGCGCCGATCAGGTTTTTACCAGAGAGGTAGTATACATTTTTGTCACCGCTGTTTTTTACTTTTAAGTATTCTTCGTAAAGCGCTTTATTTTTTATGGTAAGAACTTCGTGAGTAGCTTTATCAAAAACGGCATGAGGAAACATGATGGTCTCCACAAATAAAAGCGGCGTGGTTTTATTTTTACTGCGGATGATGTTTACAAACCTTCCGGTTCTTTCCTTAATCTGTGATGCATGTACGTTGGGTATAAAATCAAGTATAAAAAGGCCTGCATCGTGTTTGTTAGCCATTACCTCTGCAATCTCATAATCAAGCTTTCCATTACCGCTAAAACCCAGGTTGATAAATTCACGGTTAAGTTTCCTCATCAATATATTTGTAAACGACATCCCCGGCCGGTTAGCGCAGCCTCCCTGGGTAATGCTTGTACCGTAAACTACAACGGCCTTTTTTGACTGCGGCAATTCCAACGCCGGCTGCGCGATCACAGCAGCTGAATCTATACCGATCTCTAATTTCGTAACGCCATCGTAAAGTGGTAGAAACAAAAGATATTCCCTTTCTTTCATGGCCATGTGGGAGATGATCGGTTTTTCATTGCTCTTACCGGTGGGGCGTGCTGAATTTACAAACTGCCAGCGGCCGGACTCCCAGGCATACAGGTCGAGGCCTTTGATTCCCACATCCGTCATATGATCCATATGATTGTTTTGCAGCAGCTCCCACTTGGCGCTTACCGAAGTAGTATTACTGCGAAAACGCACTGCCAGGCCGGAAGTATTTTTCCCCAATGCCCAGACCGGCGCACGCGCATTCCCATTTAAAGCTGCAGGCAATCGTTCATAGCGCGTTTCCGTCTCCTGTGATACTTTTCCCAGCAGCGGGAACTGCGCAGCATCGTAATATTTTGTCTGTGCTGAAAGACAGATTGATGCAAACAGGAAGAGAGGTAGTAGAATTTGCTTCATTGAATTTTCTTTATAAATAATCACACGATTTTATACGCAGTAATCTTATCGCTCTATTGTATGTGTGTATATTTATTTGTTTTCATTTCCCACATGGAATAACCATCTTTTAGATTTTATACTCATCCCGTTGTTGCAGATGCTCAATCTTAATGGTTATTGCATGACTTTTGAAATATTTGTCACCAGGATTTTGAACGATCCATTATCCTAAAATGCGCTGAAAATGCGTATCGAGGTGCTTTCGCATTGCATTGCGCAAATCATCACCATTTCCGTTTTCAATAATGTTGACAATATCTGCATGTGAAACAAAATTTTCCGGCCGTACCGGCTTTTTCATTAACCCGCTTCTGTGTACATAATCAAATATGGGCAACAATAATTTTTGAAACTTCATCATAGATTGGTTACGTGTAATACTGTATAGCTTCCCGTGAAACTTAATCTCGTGATCTGTTTTAAAAATAATATTATTAGTAATGACTGGTTCTTCACCGATAATTTCCTTCAGCTCCTGGATATCTTTTTTGGTTTTTCTTACCATAATGAGGTCTGCCATACCTATTTCCAGAGAAAGGCGCATCTCAAAATAATCCATCAGCGTGTTATTGTCCAGTACATTTGGATTAAGGCTATTGCCCAATACAACAGAAATGTCGGGGCTTGTCAATATAGTTCCCCGTCTTCTTTTACTTTCCAGGAGACCTTGTGTTCGCAGCCTGCTCAAAGCTTCCCTTACCACAGTGCGGCTCACACCCAAAATATCAACGAGTTCCATTTCTTTAGGTATAGACTGCCCTATTTTAATGTCGTTTTTATTAAGATAATTGATCAGTCTTTTTTCTACCTGGTCTACCAGGAACTCATGATTTTGTTTCATAGTAAATTCACAATGCAAGTTAAACATAAAAGATTAGTTTTTAAAAATAAAAAAAATTATAAAAATTTTTTGTTAATAAGAATATGTATGATATATTTGGTATGTCATACATATTTATCAAAATAAAAAAATTAATTATGAAACAATTCTTCAAGCTCAAACTATTGCTGTTATTGGCAATGCTTTGTTTGGGATATTTTACGGATGCGCAAATCCAGAGAGTTGTGGGTACTGTTACAGGAGAGGGGCAGAAACCTTTGGAAGGTGCGGCGGTGCAGATAGTTGGTAAACCAACTACCGGTACACTTACCGATGATTTTGGCAAGTACGCTATCAATGCTGAAAAGGGAGATGTATTAAATGTGTCTTTTACAGGTTACGAATCGCAACGGGTAACTGTAGGAGACAATACCACAATTAATATTTCTCTTGTATTAAGCGATAATGCAATGGATGAAATAGTTGTGGTTGGCTATGGTACAATGAGAAGATCTCAAATCACCGGTTCAGTTTCAAAATTAGATGAAAGAGTTTTGGAAACAGGCGTTCGTGCCAATCCGGCCTCAGCTTTAGCCGGAACGATACCCGGCTTACGGGTTCAGCAAACATCCGGCCGGCCGGGCGCCATGCCTTCGGTTGTGCTCAGAGGGGGCACAAATTACGATGGGAGCGGTTCGCCTCTCGTAGTAGTAGACGGTATTATCAGAGGAAGCATGAGCGACATCAATCAAAACGATATTGAAAGTATTGAAGTTCTAAAAGATGCTTCTGCAACTGCCATTTACGGAGCGCGCGCTAATAATGGGGTGATTTTAATCACTACGAAACAAGGTAGAACAGGCCGTTCTGAAATAGAGATAAAATATCAGAGAGGCATCAATACTATAAACAACCCCTATGATTTTCTCAATGCAGAAGATTATATCTATTGGTCAAGAAAAGCTATTCAGGTTTCGGGTATTTACGAGCCAGGCAGATTGTCGCAGCTAACAGCAGCAAGCCCTTTCGGTACAGGAAATTTGTTTTACAACCCAACTAACAATACATATTATGATGGCAATCAAACCGCCTCAGCTGTTTGGAGTACAATGAAACTCGACCAGTATAATCGCAAAAAACTTGCCGATGGATGGAAAACAATGATAGATCCTGTATATGGGGACACACTCATTTATAATTTTTTTGATTATAAGAAAGCCGCCCTTAGAGATCATGCCAATACAAATGACGTAAATGTTTCCGCTATGGGTGGCAATGATAAAGGAAAGTATTATGCAGGCGTAGGCTATTATCACGAACTGGGCTTGCCGATAAATACTTATTATAAAAGACTATCTTTTGTACTTAATGGCGAATACAAAATAAAGCCATGGCTAACAACCAATTCGAATTTGAATTTTGTAACCGCTAACTGGAGAGACCCGGTAACAAACACTGAGGGAAGATACATGGCAAGGTCATTAGGAGCTCCTCCGACTATGCGCGGCCTAAATGAAAAAGGCGAGCTGCTTGTAGGAAGAGACTATCAGGATGGCAATCCGCAGGTAACAGATTCAGCTTTTATCCGAAGGAATAATACCGATAAATTTACAATGGTGCAGGGCATAAGAGTTGATTTTTTGAAAGAGCTTTATTTGAAAGCCAATGCTACTTATTATTATGACTTAGGATATTATGAATCGTTTGACAGAGATTATTTAAGAAGCCCCGGCAGCTATTACAGGAGCAGGAGGTCGTCGGCAAGCACAGATAAAGCAGTAAGCCAGTTGTACAACGCCTATCTGAATTACACATCCACTTTGGGGTCTAAACACAATGTAAATGCTATGGCAGGAACCGAATACTACAATATTTATTCCCAAGGCTTCTCTGCTGCAGGCGAAGGAGCGCCAACGGACGACTTCATGGATTTAGTATTGACAATAAAAGATGCGGCGCCGTTCAGAGACATAGACTCTTATCATTCAAGAGAAAGAATATTGTCGTTCTTCGGGCGCTTAAACTATGATTATGATAACAGGTATTTAATGACTTTTACCTTAAGAAGAGACGGATATTCCAAATTGCTCAATAACCGCTGGGGCACCTTCCCGGGCATTTCATTAGGCTGGAACGTACATCGTGAGAAATTTTTTGAAAATCTCGCAGGTACTATCAATCAATTGAAGCTAAAAGGTAGCTATGGACAAAATGGTAACGTTTCAGGTATCGGTCGGTATAGTCTTCAGGGTTCTTATGGCACCAATAAATACAATTCTAACATTGGATATCTGCTTACCGGATTGCCTTTTCCAAATCTGCTTTGGGAAAGATCATCAACATTTGAGTTCGGCTTTGATGCTACCTTTATTCGTAAAATAGATTTGTCAACAGTTTATTATAACCGAATTACTACTGATAAAATTTCTTCCCTTACTCTCCCTGCTACCTCCGGCTTTACAAGTCTTACCACCAATAATGGAAGCCTGCAAAACCAAGGGGTGGAATTTAATATAAACTACCGTGCTTTACAAAATCAGGACTGGAGAGTTACCGTTAACCTGAATGGCGCGTACAATTACAATAAAATTCTTAAACTTCCTTACAACGGGTTGCCCAATAACAGGCAAGGCGGCTTTCAGGTTTATGATCCGTCATCTGGAAAAATAATATGGGTAGGAGGTTTTCAGGAAGGGCAAAATCCAAGTGTAGCTTACGCCTTTGTTGCAGAAAATCTTTACAGAACCCAGGCAGACTTAGATAAACATGCTAAACGTGTAGACCTGGAAGGGTACAGAAAGCTGGTTTCTCCTGCCATTTACAATACATTGACTCAGGCTGAAAAGGACAAAACCTATTTTCCAATCGCTTTAGGAGATATAATGTGGAAAGATTTGGACAACAACGATACGATTGACTTTAGAGACCGGCAGTATATTGGAAGTACAATCCCGCGCTGGACAGGTGGCTTTTCTGTGTTCGCGTCTTACAAAGCATTTTCTTTATCTGCACGCATGGACTATGCACTGGGCTTCTGGGCATATGACGGTCCGCGGGCTTGGTTTATGGGCAATATGCAGGGCTCCTTCAATACCATTTCTGAAGTGTTCGACACCTATACTCCTGAAAATGTCAATGCAAAATATCCTACCTATTATTGGGCAGATCAGTTGTATAAAAGAAATGTTGACAGGCCGAGCAGCATGTTTTACAGCAGAGGAGACTATCTTTCATTCAGAGAAATTAGCTTAATGTACAGTTTACCCTTAAAATATGCTGAAAGAATTAAAAGCCAGGGTGTGCAGATAAGCCTTACCGGCCAGAATCTGGGATACTTAAGCAAATCAACGCTATTTTCTCCTGAGTCGGGAAGCATCGGCACTGGAGGTGCAGGAGAAGCGGGCTATCCCTTACCCAGAATATTTGTTTTATCCTTCCAATTCAAATTTTAATACTTAAAATAAATCTTATGAAAAAAATATTCATATACAGTCTCATCCTGATCAGTTTATTTGAGGTTAGCAGTTGCGGTAAACTTGATCTGGCGCCCGAAGATTATTATGCAAGCGGCAACTTCTGGAAAAATGCTGCGCAAGTAGACGGAGCTATGACCGGCCTGCATGCACAACTAAGAGACTACCAGTTTACCTTTTATATTTTTGGCGAAATGAGAGGCGGCCTGCTGAAGACAGGCACCGGCGCAACAGGCACTTCTTCTTTAAACTCCGGTTCTTATATCACACAGGATCTAAGGGAATCAAATCCCGGCGTATCATCATGGGGGCAACTTTACCGAGCCTTAGTGCAGGTAAACAATTTCATTTATCAGGTTGAAAATAATGCGAGCTTTTTACTGGATGCCCAAAAAAGCTATTATCTCGGACAGGCCTATGGTTTACGAGCGTTTTATTATTTTCAGTTAGCGCGCGCATATGGAAGAGTTCCTTTGGTTATACAGCCAACGGTGGTTGTCAATACGCCGAAATCACAAACAGAAGCTTTCGTACCAAGAAGCAAAACCGAAAAAGAGACTTTTGATTTAATTAAATCGGACATTGATAAATCAATCACCAACTTCAATGGGGATTATACCACCAAGGCAAATAAAGGCCAATGGAGCCTGGCCGCGACGCAAATGCTCAAGACAGAAGTGTATCTGTGGACGGCAAAGGTAAATATGGATAATGCAGCACCCGCAAATACAGTAGCGGATTTAGCCACAGCAAGGTCCGCGGTGGAAGACGTAATACCAAGATATAGCCTGCAACCCTCTTTTGCAGATGTGTTTAACTATAACAAAAAAGGCAATAGTGAAATCATCTTTGCCCTTAGATACCTACAGGGTGAGGCAACAAACAATTTTGGTCAATTTCTTTACGCGCAAGCTGATGCAATGGGAAGTTTTGTAGATAAAAACGGCGTTGCTTTTTCAGGCGACCCGCTGAATATCGCAGGCGGAGGATCTATACTGCGTTACGAATACACCTACAATTTGTACAAACAATACGCTTCCGGCGACCAAAGAGCCGACCTTACCTTCTTCCCCATCTACAAAAAACCTGTTAGTAACGCCAATGGATACATTCTCATGAAAAAATTTATTGGAACTGTGGTAAACAACAACAGAAGTTTTTCCGACGATGTGCCTGTTTACAGGCTGGCAGAAGCATATCTTCTTTTAGCAGAAATCAAAAACAAACAAGGACAAGATCCAGGCAATGAAGTGAATATTGTAAGAAAAAGAGCTTTCGGAGGAGCCATTCCTGCCGGACAGGAATTTGTAAACGGCACGTTTGAACAAAATGAACTTGCCATTTTCTGGGAAAGAACAAAAGAGCTGGTAGGAGAAGGGAAACGCTGGTATGATCTTAGAAGAATGCAGGATGCAAATGGAAAGCCTTTAGCATTTAGAACAGACTTACCTTTGGTGGGTGTGCTAAACGAAGCTACTGAAAAACACAAACTCTTATTACCGATAGACAGGAGCACACTTAACCAGGATGAAACTCTCGAACAAAACCCGGGCTATCCAGGCACATAATTTTTGAATAAAAAACAAAGGTTGCTTTTTTATGGGCAACCTTTGTGCTATTTTTAACCATCAGCTTTTTTTATCATGATAAACAAAAAAAAATTTCAGCTTGCCATCATATTAAACATGTTGCTTATAGCTTGTAATGCTACTTACAAACCTCTGGACAGCTCCATGGCACAAGCTTCAGTAAAAAATATCAAAGCGCCCATATTTACAAGGGAAACCCATAATCTCGTGGCGCATATTCATATGGCCGCCGCGGAAAGCATACAGTTAAACCAGATTGAATTGCTGCTAAACGATGCGGCAGTAAAGAATTTTGCACGGATCGACTTATATAGTACTGATACATCAGCTAAATTCTCAGCCAATGTATTGGTAACCTCCCTTGTGCCAACCGGTAAAAATGCTTCCTTAAAATTAGATGGTATGCCCGTAACAGGTAAAAGCAATTACTGGATAAGCGTTGTGCTGAAAGATGATGCCGGCATAGACGATAAAGTGATGCTAAAAGTACATAAAATAAAAACTTCCGGCAATCGGCACATCAATTTTTCAGAGCAGGGAGATGTGGTGAGAAGATTAGGTATTGCACTTAGAAAACCTATGGATGATAACTCGCACTCCTACCGCATACCTGGTTTAATACATACTAATACCGGCGCTTTAATAGCCGTGTATGATATCCGATACGAACATTCCGGTGACCTGCCCGCCAATATTGATGTGGGCATGAATAAAAGTACTGATGGAGGCCGCACATGGCTGCCCATGCAAAAGATCATGGATATGGGTGAGCCGCATAAAAACAACGGGGTTGGCGATCCTGCTGTATTATTCGATCCGGCAACCAAAACCTTATGGACAGCCGCCTTGTGGAGCAAAGGCAATCGCTCTATCCATGGTTCTTTAGGCGGCATATCTCCTGATTCTACAGGCCAGTTTGTATTGGTGTCCAGTAAAGACGATGGCAACACCTGGAGCAAGCCCTATAGCATTACACCCCACATCAAAGATCCTAAATGGAAAATATTTTTCAACGGCCCCGGAAACGGAATCGCTATGCAGGACGGGACTATTGTATTTGCTGCGCAGTACTGGGATGAAAATAAACTGCCCTGGTCTACCATTGTTTATTCAAAAGATCATGGCAAAACATGGCAGGCAGGTGTTGGGGCCAAGTCAAATACTACCGAAGCACAAGTGATAGAAACTACACCGGGAACTATTATGATTTCCATGCGCGACAACAGGGGTAAATTCCGCAGCGTAGCCACTACTGCCGACATGGGCAAAACCTGGAAAGAACATGCAACATCCTACTCGGTTTTAAAAGATCCGGTTTGTATGGCAAGTATTATCAAAGCAAATGTGAACATAAACGGCACAAAAAAAGACATTGTATTTTTCAGCAACCCTGCTCATTCTTATAAGCGTGTAGATATGACTATTAAAGCCAGCCGCGATCTGGCAGAAAGCTGGAATCCCGCCGATCAGCTATTGCTGGACGAAAGAGAACAGTTCGGATATTCGTGTATGACCCCGATCGATGATAAAACGATTGGCATCTTATACGAAGGCGTAAGATATATATACTTCATGCGCATTCCTGTGGATGATATTTTGAAATAATAAGTTTTTTTTACTGCTTTCTTATTTCTGTTGGAGAATTGAGCAGGCTAAATATGAATAAATGAAAAATGAAAAACTGGAAGGCTTAATTGCAGCGCCTTTCACACCAATGAATAAGGACGGTGAGCTGAATCTATCCGTGATACCACAGTATTATGCGCTTTTAAAAAGGAACAAAGTAATAGGCGCTTTTATCAACGGCTCAACCGGAGAGGGGGTTTCGCAAACAAAAGAAGAAAAAAAGAAAGTGGCAGAAGCGTGGGCGGCAGCTACCAGGAACGATAAAGATTTTAAAGTGATCAATCTCGTAGGCGGTACTTCGTTGGCCGATTGTAAGGAAATGGCTAAGCATACACAGGAAACAGGCTTGTATGCAGTTTCGTTTACGGCGCCTTTTTATTTTAAACCGGGCTCGGCACAGGCGCTGGCCGAATGTTGCGCCGAAGTAGCTGCTGCCGCGCCTGATACAGCCTTTTATTATTACCATATCCCGGTACTTACAGGCTGCCATATAGCTATGTATGATTTGCTAAATGCTGTAAACGGCGCTATTCCTAACTTTGCGGGCATTAAGTATACACATGAAGATTTTATGGACTTCCTCTCTTGCATGTATGTAGATAATGGAAGGTATGATATGCTTTGGGGCAGAGATGAGAACATGTTGTCTGCACTTGCCTTAGGCGCCTTTGGAGCAGTAGGCAGTACATACAATTATGCCGCTCCTTTGTACAACGATATGCAGCAGGCATTTAAAGACGGCGATCTACTAAAAGCACGCGACCTGCAACAACTATCTATAGATATGATAAGGCTTTTGGGCAAATATGGAGGTATTGCTACAGGAAAAGCTTATATGAAGCTGGTTGGCATTGATTGCGGCGGATTCAGATTGCCTGTTAGAAATATGAGCGATGAACAATTCGAAGCATTCAGGAAAGACGTGCACGCTTTGAATTTTGAGTCTTTCTGTTCCAGGTAAATATTTTTTATTGAAATGAAGCAAATGCCAGTACCGTAGTTTATTAGCGCTGTATAGCGCAGTAAACTCAACGGCATATGCATGACCATCTACCACGTATGAGTCAATAAATTTTGAAATTGTATCAAACTATAAAGATACATGTTATGAATTTTAAATACATTTTTATACTTCTTCAGGTTATTATGATAGGTAAAAATTTAAAAGCACAAGCTCCGGTTGATGTAGTGCTACACTGGTCTGTAGCAGCCGAATTGATGAATGGAAGCAGCGCCGCTCTTGGTTTTGCAGGTATGGTAGGCGGCGTGTCTAACGATGCACTGATCATAGCCGGAGGAGCAAACTTTCCTGACAAGCTTCCGTTCCAGGGGGGCAAAAAACATTTTTCAGACAGCATATTTATCCTTGAAAGAATAAATGATTCTTTTTATTGGAATAAAAAAAATAAAACCAAGCTTGCCGAACCTATAGCCTATGCAGGCCATACCGCTACGCCCGGTGGCATTGTGTATATAGGCGGCGAAAATGAAAAAGGCATTTCTTCCAAAGCTTATGTTCTTAGCTGGAATAAACGTACACAGCAGGTAGAAAAAGCCTCACTGCCGGATCTGCCGGCCGCGGTAACGGCTGCCGGGGTTGCGTCTGTCGGCAACATTGTGTATATAGCCGGCGGCGATGAAGCGGTAAATTCTTCCGGTAAATTTTTTTATATAAATATTACTGCCAAAAAACCTGAGTGGCAGAGATTGCCGGATATACCTGTACCCCTGGCAAATGCTGCGCTGGTGGCGGTGAAAAAAAAGCTATTCCTGATCGGCGGGCGCACCAAAAGCCCGGCAGGAATAAGCCGGCTGCACAGCAGTGTTTATTATTTTGATTTAGATAAAAACAAATGGTATAACGCGGCAAATATTTCCGATGGCAACTACAATACTCCGTTTACGGCAACAGCGGCTTTCAATATCGGTGATGAAAACATTATGCTCGCTGGAGGAGATAAAGGAGATGTATTTCACCGCATAGAAAATTACTTGTACCAAATGGCGCATACGGCATCTGATAATCAGAAGGCTCAGCTGCTTGCAGAGAAAAATCAATTGATACTGCATCACCAGGGATTTAGCACCGATGTTTTGTTATACAACATACAAAATAACGCATGGAGCAAAATTGCCGGAATGCCTTATGCAGCGCAGGTTACCACCAGCGCTGTGCCATGGGGAAAAGACCTGTTTATTTGCAGCGGCGAAATACGCCCGGGTGTAAGAAGCCCTAAAATAATAAGAATACAATTAGAAAAACAGCAGCACAATGCAAAATAAAAAATATTACCCCTGGGTAGTGGTAGGTTTATTGTGGATGGTAGCATTGCTCAATTATATGGACAGGCAAATGCTCAGTACTATGAAGGATGCTATGCAGACAGACATTGCAGAACTGCAGTCTGCCGAAGCCTTCGGTTTCTTAATGGCTATATTCCTGTACATATATGGTTTTATGAGTCCTGTTGCAGGCAGTATTGCCGATAGAGTAAACAGGAAATGGCTGATCGTAGCCAGCTTGTTTGTGTGGAGCATGGTTACTTATGGTATGGGCATGGCCACCAGCTACAATCAATTGCTGTGGCTGCGGGCATTAATGGGTGTAAGTGAAGCTTTGTATATTCCTGCCGGCCTGGCAATGATCGCAGACTATCACACCGGTAAAACGCGCTCGCTTGCAGTAGGCATACACATGACAGGTTTGTATACCGGCCAGGCATTAGGCGGGTTTGGTGCAACTGTGGCAGCTAACTACACATGGCATACAGCCTTTCACTGGTTTGGCATTGCCGGCATTGTATACGCTGCCGTATTAATATTTTTCCTGCGGGAAAAGAAAACTGCAACTCAGCCGGCATCTACACCAGCAGGAACTGCGCCGGACAAAATACCCTTCATAAAAGGCCTGAGCATGCTTTTCTCTATGATTGCTTTCTGGGTAATACTTTTTTACTTTGCCGCGCCAAGCCTTCCGGGTTGGGCTACTAAAAACTGGCTGCCTACATTATTTGCAGAAAGCCTCAGCATACCTATGTCTGAAGCAGGGCCGATGTCTACAATAACTATTGCAGTTTCTTCCTTTGCCGGCGTTATAGCAGGAGGTATTTTATCCGACAAATGGGTTATGAAAAATTTACGAGGCCGGGTATACACCGGCGCCATTGGCCTGGCGCTGACCATTCCCTCTTTAATACTTTTAGGCTACGGAGATACGTTTGTATCGGTTGTGGGCGCAGCAGTGTTGTTCGGTATTGGTTTTGGCATGTTCGATGCAAACAACATGCCCATACTCTGCCAGTTCGTACCGCCAAACCTAAGGGCTACTGCTTATGGTTTTATGAATATGGTAGGTGTATTTGCAGGCGCGGCAGTTACACAGGTTTTAGGAATATTCACTGATGACGGGGATTTAGGCTCCGGCTTTGCTGTTTTAGCTGCAATTGTAGCCTTAGCGCTGATCATCCAGTTGTTATGCTTACGGCCGAAAATGATTGATTGCAAATAGGGGCATATTCAAATGAGAAATTCATAGAAAAACTGGATGCATGTAATAACAATCAAACAAAAATTTATACTTACATACTATGGATATACAATATTTAAAAAAACTGAAAGAATTTTACAGGGATCAGCTACTCAACGATACCGTGCCGTTCTGGTTCCCGCGCAGCATTGATGAAGAGTATGGCGGTTTTTTGCTGATGCGCGATGCAGATGGCTCCTTAATAGATGACGATAAAGCTGTATGGATCCAGGGGCGGGCTAGCTGGTTGTTAGCTACACTGTACAATACTGTTGAAAAAAAACAAGAATGGCTTACAGGCGCAAAGAGCGGTGTAGACTTCCTGCTCAATCATTGTTTTGATGCCGACGGGCAAATGTTTTTTCACGTAACGCGCGATGGAAAACCTATCAGAAAGCGCAGATACTATTTTTCAGAAACCTTTGCAGTGATTGCACTTGCGGCGTATGCCCAGGCTTCCGGCGATGAAAAATATGCTGCAAAGGCCAGAGAAGTTTTCGGGAATTGCCTGGCTTATATCAATGGAGAAAAAAAGCTGCCGCCAAAATTTACAGATACCAGGCCCGTAAGAGGTATCGGGGCGCCTATGATCATGCTCAACACTGCACAACAGTTAAGAGATACTATCGGCGATCCGCGATGCGATGAATGGATAGGCAAATGGATAAAGGAGATAGAAACTTATTTCGTAAAAGACGATATACGTTGTGTAATGGAGCAGGTAGCTCCCGACGGGGCCATTATAGACCACATTGACCAGCGCACCCTTAACCCGGGACATGCCATTGAGGGAGCATGGTTTATCCTGCACGAGGCAAAATGCAGGAACCATGATGAGCAGCTGATATCTTTAGGCTTAAGGATGCTGGATTATATGTGGGAACGCGGATGGGATCAAGAGTACGGAGGTATTATATATTACAGAGATGTATATGGCAAACCTGTACAGGAATACTGGCAGGATATGAAATTCTGGTGGCCGCAAAACGAAGCGATCATTGCGACCTTACTGGCATATACCCTTACGGGGAACGAGAAATATAAATTCATGCATGAGCAGATCCACAATTACGCATACAAGCATTTTCATGATAAAGAAAATGGCGAATGGTTTGGCTACCTGCACCGCGACGGAAGTATAGCACAAACCGCCAAAGGCAACCTGTTCAAAGGACCCTTTCATCTGCCCAGACAGGAATGGTATTGCTACAGGCTGCTGCAAAGTATGGTTTAGTCTGTTTACCTGGCGCCAAGCCTTTTATACTTCATAACCACCAAGAATAATGCATGCAAAGTGAATTTAAAAAGTGGCTATCTCAAAGTCCGGGGCAGCCTCTTTTATTTGATAAGCGGTGGAGGAAGTTGTTGTCTAAGCGATTCTCAACGCTTTCATTTTTACTTTTGACATATCCTCACAAAAACAATTATGCAATTGCACCAAATTCCTATTTCATATCAACAGGTATAAAAACAAATGGTGTGGGCAGGCAAGATGCACCCGGTGGTGAATAAGTCATATGTATGGTTTGTATTTCTCCTTGCTTTCCCGGTGGAAATATTTGCACAAGCACAGCTTCAGGTGCAGCTTTTGTAAGCAGTTCATTGGCAGGCAGCTGCACCACGCCCTCTTTAAATTTACCTTTGCTGATAATAATAGTATTAGCCATGCCACCACACCATTTATTGTCGCCTGCCCTTGCATTCCAGGTCACCAGAGCTAATCCCTTACCGTTTGTGCTTTTCCATTTCATCTCTATGTTATACATCACCCCATAATTTCCTGCCAACTTAGCCAAACCGCCTGTACTTGCGTCTTTCCCGATCACCCACGGATCGGATTTGCCGTCAGCAACTATGAGATTAACCGGACCATTGTTTGTATCTAAGGTATCCTTCGCAATAATTAAATAATTACTTACGCCAAACAGGCCGCGGCCGGCATTTGTGTGCCTTGAAGATGCTACCTCCGTGATACGGGCAGCCGCCTTTGGCCCGGGTGTTTCCGGGCTGGTTTGCAGTATGCTGATTTCCGCCGGCTGGTCAATTACAAATTCGTAGAATCCATGCACAAGCTCATCATATTTCACCAACTGGCGCTCTAATTTTTCATCAATAGGAATAATTGCTCCGGGCTTCACCAACCTGGACTTCTCATCAGGTTTCGACAAAAAATAATCGCGCAATCCATTCTTCCCTGCCAGAAAATAATTGGTAGTCGGGGGTTGTGAAGAATACCTCAACATGCGCATATGCATGTTTCCAGTGCCTGTATTTTTAATAACGGCAGTGATCTTGCGGTCAATCTTCCCGGGCTCTTTAATCCCATTAACATTGTAAACATACAACCTCACTGAACCTGGCTGTACTGCTTCTTTTACAGCTATAATTTCCGGCACACGTATATATTCCGGATCGTCGGAAATAATATATTGAGGGCCGGGCAGAACAACTTTTTGATAGTCAATTGACGGCAGTTTTTCAGTTAGAAAACCGGGAAGTTGAAGGATGTGCCCTTGCTGCGTATTAAGAATAACACTGTTGAGCTGGGCGGATAAGTGCTGGGCAGGTGCCGACTGAACAAAAATCACAGTTAGCACTAATAGAAAGATTCTTTGCTTAAAATATAAATTCATCTTTAGTAGGTTTTTCAATATCATCAATAAATAGATACATAATAACCAGCCGTATAAAATACAGCTGCGGCTGTTCCGTACGGGGACGCTTGCTGTCAACCCTCCAGAAGCTTATTTCTGAGCTGTAGCTTTTTGAATGCCTTCTTTCACAAACTGCCACTGATTCGCAAGTTTCAGGTGAATCATGTCAAATAGGAAATAGCCGTCACATACATCCATGCAAGCTTTAACAGAGTTGACAATTGCCTGATTTTCTTCAGCAGCAGTAGCTTTATTGTCCGGGTCCCAATTGCCTACATCAGGCCCGGCGGCAACCATGGGGCAATCGTTTCTTGTCTTTTCTTTTGCAAGCTTTGCAAAGCCTTCCATGGTCCACTCAGTACTTCCATTCACTTTCAGGGGAGAAGCGTAGGCTCCTATCAGCATTTGATCCATCAAAGCAGCATAGCCATAATTCCTGTAATCTTTAGTAGCCCATTTATAGGTTGCGGAAGGATCGTATTTTGGACTGGCCCAATTTACGCCTACATCGTAATAGGTAGAATACCAGCCTCCGACGTATACGCCAAATTTCACCTTAGCGTTTACAGACTTAATAGCAGTTCGTGCTTTGGCCATAAAATCATAAATAACTTTTGCTCTGAACTCCAGCCACTTTGTAAAGTGCTGCGGGTAGGTAGACATAGCCATAACATTAGTCATTGTTGCTCCCGGCGGAAGGATGTCGCCTGGGAAATTGGCTACTGTACTTCCCAGGTATGCCTGAAACTTTTGCCGGGTAATCTCTGAAAAATCGGACTGAATCCCGTCAAAACGCCCCCTGTCAATGAATATGCCGTCGAGATCATATTTTGCAAGATCTTTTAAGAGATTAACCAAGTATGTTTGAACCTCTTCATTTACCGGATTAAAGAACTTAGTGCCGGAACCGTTATCCATGGTATTTTTTATGCCTGTGGATAAGTTTTCGGAAGTGGCCCAGGATTTTTTTCCTGCATCACGGTAAAGCAGGCCCTGGTTGCCCAAAACACCTCCATGGCCGCCTACCATGGTGTTAAAACCTGCATGTACTTTTAATCCTAAGGCATGACCCTTATCAATAAAAGCCTGTAAATAATCCCAGCTTTCAGTACGCTGCACTTTTGTGTAAGTACCTTTCACCCAGGCAGGCAGCCATTCTACCTGCTTTGCACCTTCCACCGCAGACTTGTACAATATATCCCCGGATGTGGGCCTGATGTCTACAACAATATCTGTAAAACCTGCATCTTTTGCCAGCGATAAATCTCTTGCAATATTTTCTTTGCTATTAGCAAAGTCATTAAAGTTGGCAGCCGCATCTATCCAGATAAACCTCGGCTTCTTATCATTGGTCTTAGGGGGATCCGGGAATGTATATTCAATGTTTTTACTTTTTTGAGCGCATGAGTAGAAGACAATACCCGCTAACAACAGCGCTGTTTTTATGAAATTCAGTTTACGCATAGTTTTTATTTTTTTTTACATGTCAATACAATCAAATTGCACACAGACTACCTGTCCGTTGGTAAACATAAAATAGAGGTACATATAATATCCGTTATCAGAGATTTTCAGAGCTACATCTCCCGTAGCGTTGGCATTCTGGCCTCCGTTATCTTTACCGCCATAAGTACCAATGGGCGCGCTCCATACAGCTGATGCAAAACTAGAAGCTGCACTTACGTCGTACAAGTAAACTGCATCATCACTTCCCCAAGTAAATGAGTTAATGGAATTTTGCGCAGCATAGCCATTGCCATTAAACATAACGTAGTCGGCGGCATTAGATACCCAATTAGAGCTGATGGCAGGTCCGAATGCTTTCACCGTGTTGGTGGCGCCGTTTACCCATGCAAACTTATATGGCGCTGCATAATAAGCTACAAAATAATCACTGTTGACAGTAGCTTCGGTATGTACTACATCTGCATTGTTATTCCAGTTGCCTCCCAAACCTGTAATAGTAATAATTGACGGCTGCTGAGATTGCAGAACGCCGCCTTTCACTTCCCAACGCGCAAACATATTGCCTGCTGCCAATATTGGCGCTGTGATCACTGCAGCTGCATCAAGGCTTCCTTTCACTGATAGTTTCCTGCCGATAGGCACGCCTCCGTTCCATTCTATGTAAGGCTCAGGCGTACCATTCACTCCTTTTATTCTCACAACTTTAAACGCACCTGCGTTTGGAGCCAGGTTACATACCAAAATATTGTTGTTGTCATCTGCAGTGCTATAGAAATTAGTAAGGTTGCCGGCATAGCTTCCCAAATTGACTGTACCTGCAATTTCGCCAGTTTTACGGTCAAGGTAGATACTATTTTGGCCTCTTGTGTTTAAAACAACATAGTCTTTTGTAGCTGCCAGGCCGCCAGTGATGTTGAGGGTTGTAATACCTAAATCGGTATTTAATTTCTTCGCCCAAAGTATTTTGGCGCTACCCTGCCTTATGCCCAATGGAATTTTGGCCGGAACAGCTTTTTTTACAGTATATACTGATGTGTTTTTCCCGTCCTGGGCAGTAACTGTTAACTTTACTTCCTGGTCATAATTTAAAGCTGTTTTAGCCGGGTCAGGAGTAATTGTAGCTCCGTGAGATATATCCACATGTGCCGCAACAGCGCCAAGAGGCTCAATGGAGATAAGAGAAATTGTCTTTTGCTCTTCATTAATAACACCGTTTATGCCAATTGATTTCAGCTCAAAATTTGTGATTTTTGCTTCAGTGCTTTTCCTGATCTCCGCAACAATCTTGTATTCTTTTGTATTTTTTGACTGGTCTGTTATTGTAATGTAGTTTTCCTTCCTCAAATCCAGGTAAAGCAAAGCCGGAGAAATGGTAACATTATCATCCAGGTTCGCCACAACTCTTACTCTTGAGAGTTTCTCTTTCTCCAATACATTGTTTGACGTGCGCGGATAATTGTATGGGAAAATGATGGTGATGAGTTTATTTTCATGATCTATCACACTTTCAAATACATTTTCCGAGCTATTGTCATTTTCAAAAGAAGCAGTTATACTATTTATACCCTGTCTTGAGACAGAAGGCGTAAGATCCGCTACTTTCTGACAACTATATATTCCGAGGAAAACAGCTGTAACGTACAGGAGCTTTAATAAAATATCTTTTTTCATGTGTATTTATTTTATTTGTTTTTTAGTTGCCACATGCAATAGCCTTTATTCATCCGCGGTTGGTATGCACCTTTGCTTATGGCTATTTCATGTGTATATTTTTTATTTTTTTTATGGTCACATGGAATAGCCTTTATTCATCCGCGGTTGGTAGGCAACTTTGCTTATGGCTATTTCATGTGTGTATATTTAATTTTTTCTGTTTGTCACATGGAATAACCAAAACCTTAATTCTCTATTATCATTCCTGGTTGGTATAGATTTCTAATCTTTATGGCTATTTCATGTGTGTGTATATTTATTGTTTTTCAGTTGTCACATGGAATAACCATCTTTTTTAGATTCAATACTTATTACCGGTTGGTGTACATCCTCCATCTTAATGGTCATTTCATAAAATAAATTTTTTGATTTATTTCCATACAGGATGCTGTTGAACCAAAGAGTTATTTTCTAATTCACTATCAGGAATAGGAAGTATATAGGTTTTCTCCAGGAATTTACGATCCTGGTAGTCTACATCTATATACTCATAATTGCTGCCGGTGATTTTAAAACCATGCGCACGGATATTATTGTACTCTATATGTGCCAACTTCCACCTGCGCATATCCCAAAACAAATGACCTTCATATGCAAGTTCTACTTTCCGCTCATTTACATAATCCTTAAACCATTCATCGCCACCGGAAGATTTAGCAGGCAATGCAACCCTGGCACGTACAAGGTTCATTGCTTCTCTTGCTTCACCCATTTTATTGAGACGGTATGCTGCTTCAGCTTTATTGAGCAAAACTTCTGCATACCGTATTTCTACCCATGGTTGGGTGCTTGGTGTACCCTTAATATCAATAAGGTTCTCATCGAGCAATTTCTTTAAGAAATAACCGGTAGTTGTAAACCCATATGAATATGGCTGCGCCCTGTATGCCATAAATGTTCCGTTAGTTCCATTTACAGAGTTTTCCATTACTTTACCTTTCCAAACACTTCCGGGATAGATAATGGTTGCTTTGAAACGTGGTTCAAGGTCTTCGTAAGGAGGACGGGAAGCGTTGGATTTATGGTAATCTGACCAATTCATTTTTGTGCCGTCTTTCTTCTCATAACTCTCAACCATTTCCTGAGTGGGCGTGCCCAATGCTCCGAACTCATATCCATCGCTTAACGGTACATAATCTTTATCGAATATATGGTTCGGGCCGGCTACATTATATCTGTATTCTAAAATAGATTCCGCATTGTTTCCTTTCCAGGCAGTTGCATAATTAGCCACCAAAGCATAGCGGCCTGAACTTATTACTGCATTTGCAGCATCATAAGCTTTCTGCCATCTTTGTGCATACATCATAGCGCGGGACTTAAATGCTAATGCAGCATATTTTGTTACCCGGCCCTTTTCTGCAACCGGCCAGTCTTCCGGCAGGTTAGCTATGGCAAAGTCTAAATCAGACTCAACAAGGTTCCAGGTTTCCTGTTCAGAACTCAGCGCTTTGTCTTTTTCCATTTGATCAAGGCTTGTATATATAATTGTTTCGCCATGACGCTTTGCAAGCTGGAAGTAAATAAATGCCCGGAAGAAGCGGGTTTGGGCCTCCCACTTTGCATTTTGTTCCGCAGAAAATGAAGAGTATTTACCCATAGAACTCAAAAACTCGTTCATGCGCCTGATCTTGTTGTACGCATCGCTCCAGTTATCATAGAATACACTTGCGGAGGTGATAACACTTGGATTAAAAACATAGTTGTTAGGATGGCCTGCCTTGTGGCCGAGTGCGTAAGAACCATATTTAAAAGTGTTGGTAAGGCTTTCGGTAAGGCTGCCCGAAAATTGCGCAGAACCAAACTGGCTATACTGATGTAAATAGGTATAGAATCCATTAACGTACAGATTTACGCTCGACGGATCGTTCCAGACAATTTTGTCCGTAAGCTGATCTGTTGGTGTTAGATCCAACCATTTTTTACAACTATGCAAACACATAGCGAGTATAGTTACGGTAATCAGTTGAAGTATCTTTCTCATTTTTTTATATTTATATTGATAAATTAAGACCAAAAGAAAAAGTTTTCTGTTGAGGATAATATCCATTGTTTACTCCCGGCTGTTCCGGGTCAATGTTGTATTTTGTAAGTCCGCTAAACGTTAAAAGGTTAGAGCCCTGTACGAAAAGCCTTACACGTTCTATACCTACCCGCTTCATGATGTATGCCGGTATGCTATAGCCTACCTGGAAAGACTTTAAGCGTAAGTAATCTCCCGGCCTGTACCAGAAAGTTGAAGAGTAAGCATTGTTGGAACTGACTGTAACCAAAGACAATCGTGGAAACTGTGCATTAGTATTATCAGGCGTCCATGAATTTTCGGGCAGGAACTTCGGTGAGTTACCTCCATGGTAAAACAACTTGGTAAACGCTGTATTATCCATCACACCGGCTGCTCCATCTGCAGTATACACGCCGGTTAAAGCTACTGTACGGCCAAGACCAGCTTGCAACAACAAGTCAAAATCAAAACCTTTCCAACTACCGAACAAGTTTAAAGATGTCTGATACTTAGGGAAAGCGCTTTTTCCTACATAACCCATGTCTTGTGCATAAGTAATTTTACCATCGCCGTTCCTGTCTACATATCTTATGTATCCGGGCAATACCGGGGCACCTGGAATTGTGGGAGAGTTAGCAATATCTTCCTGTGATTGAAACAGCCCATCAGCAATAAAACCAAGTTGAGAGCCCACTTCTTTTCCGGTAAGCTTTCTGTAATCAGGAGTATTCTCGGAATCGCCTGCAAAATACAGCCACCTTCTTTTTGCATAAGATGCAATAAGTTTTACGCCATAATGGAAATCTCCTAAACGATTGTTGTGGCTTAAAGTCATATCAAAACCCCTGTAATCAATTTTGTTTACATTAGCTGTATTGAAGTAATAGCCGCCCATTGACGGAGGGTAAGCGCCTGCAATAGTTCCCAGTAAATCGTACTGGTATTTGTAGAATACGTCAAATTCGAAACCGAACAAACCTTTCCATGCATTGAAATCCAAGCCCATGTTGTAGGTTATTGCTTTAGCCCATGAAAGATTGGGGTTGCCCAGTGTACTTGTGTAAACTATACTTTGGCTTGACTGGCCCAGGACAAATTGATTCGGAGCTATTACCATCAGGTTCAGATATTGAAAAGGGCTTACAGCAGAAGTAGCCGTTTTTCCGATTCCGCCCCTAAGTTTTAAATTATCAACCCAGGGTGCATTAAACCAGCTTTCATTATTTATTCTCCATCCAAGCGAAAATGCCGGCAGATTGATCCAACGCGCACCATTCATACCGCTGAACAAATAACTGCCATCACGGCGGATAGAGAATTCTCCAAGATATTTATTACTATATTCATAGTTTAACCTGCCAACATACCCAACCAGGCGAGACTGGCTGCTGCCGCCACTTATAGATGGAATCTTCTCTGCACCATTCCCTGTCTGATTGGTAATTTTACTAAGCTCAGCCAGGCTGATGAAGTCAAGTCCAAAACCGGTAGCACCCAGTCCATTTCCAAACTCGTTTCTTGTTTCTGCCAGTCCAAGGAAATTAATTTTATGTTTGTCAAATGTGCGGTTAAAATGTATACTGCTTTGAGTAACCACGTTTGTAGAGCTATGAGAAGATTCTGTCAGAGAAGTATTGCCCGAATTATCACTGAATAAGCGGTAGCTAATAGTTTCTGTTGATATATTAGGCTGTGTAGCAAGCATTGTTTTATACGGGATGGCAAGCACTTTATTAAACTGAAAGAACCTGTCGTAAGCGCCCATAAATTTAAAGCTTAGCCCTTCCAGCCAGGGTGCTTTATATTCTAATGTAAAGTTTGATTGCACAAACGTGTTCTTATACCTTGCATACCCAGACTCGTAAATTGCGGCCAGTGGGCTCACGGGTGATGACGCTGTGGGTGTGGAAACATAATACTCTTTACCATCTACAGTCCATTTCTCGGGCACATAAGGCAATGAGCGTACCGCCTGTTGAGGAATATTATGCCAGCTGTTAGGATCTGCAGGGTAGCGGGGATTATCTCTTTTTTCCTCTCTGCCGGAAAAGCCTACAGAAAGCAATAGATGTTCCGTGATTTTGGCGTCAACATTTGTACGGAAGTTGTAACGGTCGTACAGGAATTTATCTACATTACCCTGTTGCTGAAATGCACCAACAGATGTAAAGAACTTTACTCTGTCATTACCACCTGAAGCATTCAAATTATGATGGGAATTTGAACCAGTGCCAAATACTTTTTTGTACCAGTTTGTATTACCCCATCCATCTACACCATCAATCATCTTTTGTACTTGTTCTGAATTAAATACCGGTTTATCTCCGTCTAATTCTCTTGCCTGATTATACCAATAGGCATAACCGGGAGCGTCCAGCCATTCAAGCTGATTGGCATTCTGGCTGATGCCATAGGATCCGTTATAAGTGATATTTGTCTTGCCAGATTGTCCCTTTTTGGTAGTAACAATAACTACCGAGGTGGCATTCAATCCATACACAGAAGCCGAAGTAGCATCTTTCAATACAGAAACTGATTCTATTTCATTAGGATCAATTTCATTGATGCTGCGTTGAACACCATCTACAATATAAGTAGCTCCTTCACCACGAACTAATAACGAAGCAGCATCATAACCCGGCTGTCCCGTTGACTGGAGCATAGTAACCCCCGCAACGCGTGAGCCCAAAACGTTTGTTACACCAATAGTCGGTGACTTGAGCAACTCTTTATCAGAAAGCGTAGAGACAGCGCCGGTGATGCTTAACCTTCTTTGTGTGCCGTAACCAACAACTACCACATCATCTAATGTCTGGGCATCTTCAACTAAAGTTACATTCAGTACCGTTCTTCCATTTACGGGCAGTGCTGTTGTCTTATAACCAACATAGGAAAACTCAATAACGCTGTTTAAATTAGGAACTGAAACATTGTATTCGCCATTATCATTTGTAATTGTTCCACCCTGTGCGTTTACAACCAACACATTCACGCCTTGCAAAGGTTCTCCATTTGCGTTCGTGACCTTCCCCTTAATGGCAATCTGTGCACTTGCAATAATACCTGTACAAAGCAACATAATACCAACCGGTAAGAGTCTGAGACACTTAATACCCACGAAGAGTTTTTGTTGTTTTTTCATTATTTCAATTTTTAAAAAATAGATTGAATTTATTTGATATTAAAATGCTCCTTGTATCTTTCATAAAGATATGGGGCTTGTGAATACGTAGAATTTGGGCTCATAAAATGTGAGAATTCAAAGGTTATGGCATCTTCCATGCCTGCCAGGCGTGCGGCTTCTAACTTTACCAGCAGCTTTTCCCATTTTATGGGCGGAAACCTGATAGGCATATCACGATCAAAAGATTCAATGTTTGTCCAACATCGCATTTTGTGTGCATCAGCAAGTTTTTTATTTACAGACAAATATTCCGGCAACTCATGATAATCTACCTGCCCGTCCTGGAAGGCTAAAATATCTACTGCTCCTTCTACATTAGTCAGAATTTCATTCCATTCTTCTTCATGCTGGCGCAGTGTGATAGGTTTGTCGCCCGACATTACCTGGTCAGTCTTTAAACCATGTATGTAAGGCGAAACGAGCGTAGTAAGATTATTAGAAACTGCTTTGGCATGTTTTCCTACTTCGGCATAAATTTTCGACATGTTCTTAGTGCGCCTGCTAACCTCTTGGGACAGATACCACCCTTTGAACGACTTATGATGTCCGTATTTTTTCCAAACTTCATCTATCAACCTCCGGTTAATGTCAATTTCTTTATGAAACTTGCCTTCTATCCAATACTTGCCTGAATCGTACATGCCAAAGAAAAAATGCATATTGTGTCTATCTGCCAGGGTAAGGAACATTTTTGTGAGATCAACAGGAGGATAGTATACATCTTCGGTTTTTAAAATACAGTCAAAAGGTGAAGATATCCATTTGCCCAGGCCTGAACGTATCATTACAACAGTATTAATACCTATCGCTTTCATGGCTTTAAAATCTTTATCCCATTCTGCAACACCCCAATTCTGGTGTGGGATATCCCAACTAACCTCATCTAAGAAAGTGGCATGAATTTTCATTCCTTTTAAGACATGTGGCGTCTCGAACATTTTATTAGACAACTTTTCTCCAGCCACATTTCTTATAGATTCCTTCTGCGTGCTTGTTGATACACTGCCATATCCCACCATACCCGGCACCACCATACCCGCAGAGCTCATGGCTATGTTCCTGAGAAAATTTCTTCGTCCTTTTGATTCCTGTGGATGCATGTTGTTATTGTTTACACTTTTTACACTATACTATTTTCTCGGATGTTGACCCGAGGTTTGTTTTCACGCTGATTGATTTCGCGCAGGATGTTGCGGCATTGGTACAGCCCTCTCGGCACGTGGAAGCAGCCTTTCCATTTGCCCCCTTTCAGGTCAAGCAGCACTTCTCCTTGGCGGTTCAGGTAGCCCCACCATTCGGGATGCTGCGGGTCTTTGAAATGATCCCATGTGTAGCTGTGCAATTTTTCAAACCATTGCAAACATTCTTCAGAGCCGGTAAGCTGGTACCCTTTCAGCAGTGAGATAAGCGCCTCCACGTGTACCCACCATAGTTTCTGATCCCATTCGAGCTCCTGCGGAGGATAACCTTTGCGATCCATAAAGTAAAAGATGCCGCCGTATTGTTTATCCCACCCGTATTCCAGCATGGTAAGGGTTGTCTGCACTGCTTTTTTTACCAGGTCTTTCCTGTTGAGCCGTACACCGATGTCCATAATAAACCACATGGCTTCAATGGCATGCCCTGGGTTTACCAGCCTGCCCTGGAAAGTATCTGAAAGGCTGCCGTCGGTATTTACATTTTCTACAATAATGCCGCCGAGCTCGGGCCGCAGGAATACCTCCATCACTTCCTGAATACAATGCTCTATAGTTTGCTGTAGAAAATCTTCTTCTAAAAGATGCTCTATTTGCAGCGACAGATTACACAGGATCATGGGCAGCGAAAACCCTTTGAGGTTGCGGGTTCCGGGAAAAGCCTTGTTCCACCTGCCTTTGGGATTATCTTTTTTTGAAAGAATAATGTCGAATGTTTTTTTAGCGATGTCTGCATATTCCGCGTTGCCTGTAGCAAGGCCTAATTGCGCAAATGCCATAGTGGCAAACGTGTAGGAAAAAATATTATAAGGCTGCACCAGCGGGTTGCCTTTCCGGTCAAGTGCAAAGTACCAGTTCAGGTTGCCGTCATGGCCGTATTTTTTTAAAAATTCTCCTCCCTGCACAGCACATTCCAGCCACTCAGGGCGTTGCTCCACTTTATTGTACAGCAGCGAAAACATCCACACCTGACGGCCTTGCAGCCAGATGAATTTATCAGTATCATATACATTTCCTTCCCGATCCAGGCAGGAGAAATATCCGCCGTATTCTTTGTCCTGCGATTTCTGCAGCCAGAAAGGCACAACATTGTTTAACAATTCATCGGCATAGAGCTGTTCAAGTTCTTTAAGGTCCATTATCTTTAATTTTAAATTTTTGTTTTTTGTTTCAGCCAGAAACGTTCTATTTCTTCCAGCGATTTTCCGGCAGTCTCCGGCATCAGCTTCCACACGATAAGCATATACGGTATGCACATGAAAGCAAACAGGAAGAAGGTGCCCGACGGTTCCAGTGTTTCAAGCATCCACGGGGTAAGCTGACCAATGAGAAAAGTGCCTATCCACAGGGAAAGCGTAGCGATAGACATTGCCTGGCCGCGCACTTTGGTGGGATACATTTCTGAAAGAAATACGAAAATTACCGCACTGATGGAAATGGCTGTGAAAAATATATAGGCCAGGAAACACACCAGCAGGAACGTAGCGGACAAATCCCAGGCTTTGCTATACAGGAAATAAATGCCGATCATCACCAAAGAAAGGATCATGCCCGACACACCAAAATAAACCAGCTTTTTCCTGCCCACTTTATCAATAATGAGCAAGGCGATGATGGTAGTAACCATATTCACCACACCGATCAGTGACTGGTAAAAAAGCGAATCGCCGCTTGACAGGCCGCTGGCTTCAAATATAGACGGGCCGTAGTAGAGCACGGCATTCACACCCATAAACTGCCCTAAAATAGCAATGGCGCAACCTATCCACACCGCGCTTCTGAAGCCCGGCTGCAGCAATAGTTTAAAGCTCGATTGTTGTTGAGTAGATTGCAGAAGCATCTGCTTTGTTTCATTTACCTGGAAAGCTACTTCTTCCCGGCTGCCATATATTTTATAAAAGGTTTCAGACGCCTCGCCCTCACGTTTTTTCACCAGCAGCCAGCGCGGGCTTTCAGGCAGCAGGAATGAAACAATAAGGAATACAACTGCCGGCAATGCACCAAAACCCAGCATGCCGCGCCACACTTCAGCCCCGAATATTTTTTGCATCAATGCTGATGAGGAAGTATAAGTTGCCGAATGCTCGAGCAGGTAAAAATTTACCAGGTACGCTGCAAGAAAGCCAACCGTTATGGCCAGTTGATACAGCGACACCAGCCTGCCTCTGTGCGATGCAGGTGAGATCTCTGAAATATACAAAGGACAAACTACGGATACGATACCGATGCCTGCACCGCCGATAATACGCCAGAAGATCAGCTCGTTAAAAGTTTCAGACAAGGCGCAACCGAGGCCGGAGGCGGTAAAGAATACGGCAGCAATGATCATTGTCCATTTTCTGCCGATGCCATCGCTCAATTTGCCGGCTACGATCACACCAAGAATACAGCCCACCAGCGCACAGCCTACATACCAGCCGCTTTCAATGGTATCGAGATGAAACTGTGCAGTGACCTGCGAGATGGTTCCGGAGATTACAGCCGTATCGTAGCCGAAGAGCAAGCCGCCCAGCGCAGCCACAACGGAGAGAAATGCTACATAGCCGATGTTTACAGGTTTATTCATGTGTTAATATTTATTTTTTCTGTTTGCCACACGGAATAACTTTACATTTTTAATTCTATATTATCATTTACACTGGTATAGATTCCTAATCTTTATGGTTATTTCATTTGAATTGACAGTTGACAATGGATAATGGGTAATTTGGAATGTGTGTGATGCTTACTTTTTTAATTGAAATTTGTAAATTATTTTATATTAAAATACTCCTTGTATCTGTTGTACAGATGTCCGGCCTGCAGGTAAGCTGATTGAGGGCTCATGAAGTGAGAAAATTCAAAGGTGATGGCCTTATCGTATTTCGCCCGTTTTGCCGCTTCCAGCTTCATGCGCAGCTTATCAAACTTGATAGGCAGAAATTTTATGGGCATGTCCCGGTCAAAAGTTTCCGCGTTGGTCCAGCAATCCATATTGTATTTATCTGCCAGTTTTTTATTCACTTCAAAAAAAGCATCTAATTCATGGTAGTCGATCTGGCCATCCTGGAAGGCGCATGCATCTACGTATTCATGAATGCCGGCAAAGATTTCGTTCCACTCTTTTTCATGTTGCTCTACCGATACGGCATCTTCTTTGGTAAGCGTGCTGCCGCTTGCTGCCACGGCTTTTTTACCATCTATCCAGGGAGAGATAAATGTGTGCAGTCCTTTAGACATATCTTTGCATTGCTTGCCCATGGCGCGGAAAGAAGGGATGGCGCTCCTGGTGCCCCTGCTGATCTCGGTGCTGATGTACCAGCCTTTGAAACTTTTGTGCCTTTCGCCGTAATGTTTCCACACTTCTTCAATCACGTGCATGTTGGATTCCACTTCGTAGCTCATATCGCCTGTATCCCAGTATTTACCGGAGTCGTAGAGGCCGAAGTAAAATTTCATCGCGTATTTATCTGCCAGCTTTAAGTACATTTCCAGCAAATCCGTTGAAGGTTTATAGCAGCCTTTGCTTAAGAGGTATTTGGATGGGTAAGTAATGAACTTCCTATAGCCGCAACGGATCAGGATCACCGTATCTATGCCAATGGCTTTCATGTGGCGGAAATCGCGGTCCCACTCCTTTTCGCTCCAGTTCTGATGTGGAATATCGTGAGAAATTTCATCGAGGAAAGTACCGGTGATCTTGAGCCCCTGGTTCTTCGGAGCCAATAAATTGCCGAACGGCCCGCTTTCGGTTTCAGAAGATAGCTGGGCCTCGTGAAGCGTGCTACCTAATGCATTGGCGCCTATGAATGCAGATGCGCCTAACAGTGCGCTGTTCTTAATAAAATCTCTTCTGTTTTTTAAAGACATATTGCTGTAAAGTTTTTATTTAAGAGGAATACCATTCATATCCACGGGGATATCAAAAGGATGCAGACAGGCATCAATCATTGCGGCAGCCAGGCCCCTGTTTACAGCTGCCGTTGCGCTGTAGGTTTTTTCTCCGGAAATATTTTTCCACATAAGTGAAAATTTATCTTCTGTGAGTGTTGAATCTATTTTAGAGAAAGCCTGCCATGCATAGCCCGCAGTCAGCGCCCTGCCTGAGCCCTGGAAGCCATCCAGTATGGGATAATAGGTTCGGAGGCCCTGCAATAATTCATATTCGCTGATCGGCCTTTCGGGATAAAACCAGGTCTGGTTTGCCCAGTTGTAAGGTACACCATAGCCTTTGAGTATACCCGTTGCCCCGACTCTTTGTATGGCATCAAAATATTTGTCCTGCGGTTTTACGTCAATATAAGGCATCAGGTAAGCTTTAGATGCCAGCAATGCTTTTTGTACTGCCCTTACGGGCACCTGCTTAGGCTCTACATTCTGCATGGCGGATATGGCTGCCAGCGATCCTGCTGCCTGTCCTATCAGCAACACCACCGGCTGCAGGCGTGTGGCGCCGTTGACGATGTTGGTAACGCTGATACTTTTTTCTGCTACTATCAATCCGTCAACATCTTTAGGAATGAGGCTGCCCAGCGGCACATTGTAAGAAGGTATTTTTACTTTGATGAAGTCAATTTTTGGAGCGTCTTTGTTTTCGTTGCTGTGGTGGTCAAGCGGGTAATCTCCCACGGCAATACCTGTGCGGTACAAAGCGGTTTTCTGGCTGAAAGGTTCCAGCATATCATTCAATGTCAGGCGTACCAAACCCTGGATTCTTCTTGATTCGCGGAAGTACGGGAACATGGGCAGCTTGTCTTTGGTAGGAAATTCATCGTCAGCAAGGCCCAGGTGCTTATAACCCAGCTTGGTTTGTATAAAATACACAAAACGCAGCGTATGCAGCTTGGCTTTTTCGTATTCACGCGCCCTGGCAGCGGCGGAGCTGTCTATCACATTCATGTAGATGTCGTTGCCATCGCGCGGCCAGTTAATCATGTATTTATTGTTGGGCAGCTTGCCGTACTCCATCATGCGGTGGCAGTTGCTGTTGGGGTTTTCGTAATGTAGCGGGTCGGCAATATCGCAGGCATTGGCAAACGCTGCTTCATTATAGCCTTGTGGCTTTGGAATGGTTTTATCGGCATTTTTGCCATAATCTTTCAGCGTGGCCACATAAGTTACATCCTGTATAAAATGGTTGGCTTTTTCAGGCGCAATAAATTCATTGGTCTCGTGGCGGCTGTCCATCCCAATGTTATACTTTACACCGAGAAGCGCGGCCACATCGCCCAGCTCAGTAGCATCGATAATGATCTTAGAAGTATATGTACGCGTTTTCTTGTTTTGAAAAACAGTTACTTCCCACAAGCCAGCTTTTTTGTTTACGCCGGTACACTTTGCTTTATGCAGTATTGTGAGCTGTTTTTCATCAGCCAGCTTTTTGAGGATTTTATTTCCAACGGAAGGTTCAAAGAGTGTGTTGCTTACCCAGCCGGTTTCCACTGCAGCGGGGCCGCCATAGTAGTTGTATAATGCTTCCCTGAATTCATTCCACAGACCGGAAGGAAGGTTATGATTGCCATCAATAGCTGAAACGCCTGCAGCAGTAAGCATGCCCCCAAGCCATTCTGTTTCTTCCACGATCAGTGTTTTGGCACCCATCCTGGAAGCCTGTATGCCTGCAGTTGTACCGCTGGCGCCACCTCCCAGGATGATTACATCATATTGCTGCGCTGCTGCAAATCTTGCCTGAAAGCTAAACAAGGCGACTATTAAGAAAAATTTACCAGTAAAAACGTTGCACATTGTTATAATTAATTTTTCTATAACAAATGTACAAAAATATTTTCCTAATTACCAAACAATTAAAAAAATATTTTTTTAAATAAATTTTTAGAATCTTTCCCTCTAAGAAATGTGTACACCATATACTTATAAATTATAGAGCCGCCATTTCCTGTCGCAATCTTTTTAATTTTATACGATATACAATGGCAGCAAGCAGGAAGTAAGCCAGCATTTGAACCAACAATATGTTGAATTCGGGGCTTACAGACTGCAGGCTTGCTCCCATTACCCTTAACCTGATAAAAGCATTTACCATAGGTGTGCTTGGCAAAATATAAGAGGCCTTGTAAAGCAGCGGCGGCAATGCTTCTACAGGCCATGCCACCCCGCTGATAAAAAAGAGTATGGGAGAAAGAAATACCAGGAAAAGCAGCGCATAAACGCGCTTGGAGAATAAAAGGCCAATGCTGATGCCCATGAAAGAAACCGCTGCAAGGTAAGGTATCATCAACAAGTATGTGTTCAGCAGGCCGCTTTTATCAGGCAAAGCCATCCACCTGTAAAACAGTCCCATGATCAAAAATGTTGTAACCAGGTAGATGAGCATGAACGCCATAGTTTGCCCGATAATTATTTTTATCTCTTCAAAAGGCCTTCGCATGCCATCTTTCAGGTAATGATAACTGCGGCGCTCATTGTGCTTGCCATACAAAAGCCCGATGCCGATGAGCAGGGTTTGCTGTACCAGGATGATCAGTATGGCCGGAACAATAAAGCTGGCGTAGCCACCTGCAGGATTGTACAGATTGTATGTTTTTATGCTCAACGGCTCTCTCATTACCAGCGCCTGCTCCATGGTTTTGCCTTTATTTATAAGACTATTCACCTCTACAGCGGCTCCAAGCGTCTGAGATGCATATACGGTAGCAGAGTAAACCTGTTTGTACAATAAAAAGTGGCTGGCATCGCTATACACACTTACATTGCCCTGCCTGCCGGAAAGAATATCTTTTTCAAAATCCCTGTCTACCACAATTACCCCGGCAACTTCATTTCTGTAATACAGCTCTTCCGCCTCCTGCAAACTGCTCACCCGCGATACAATACGCACCTGTTCTGTGGCATCTATCATTCTTCCCAGCTTGTGGCTGAGTGCACCATCGTTGAGGTTTACAAATGCCACAGGGATTTCAGTAGCAGTTTCTTCCATATAGCCTATCGCATAGATTACGGGATAAGCCAGCATGGCGATTATGAATAAGACAACTGTACCGCTGTCGCGAAATATTTCTTTTACCTCGCCAATGAAGTAAACCTGTATTTGCCTGAAACCATTTATTATTGATCGGATCATTCGCATGATATAATTTTCAATGAAATATTTATAAACCCTTACAGCCTGCCCCAGTATTTATTGTTGTAGCATATATATTTGAGATGCGGAATAAAGAAAAATCCAAGAAGTATAAAAAACACCAGGTATAAAAGATAAGGATAACTGTCTGCAACCGGCGCAGCTCTTAATGACTGGCCCATAAAAGCATCAAGCCAGTAAGTCAACGGGAATATCCTGCTGAATACCTGCCCGGCAACAGGCATATTATAAATAGGATAAGACAGGCCGGCGTATGTAAGCGCCAGCATAGAATAAGCGCTTGCAAGAGATAATGACAGCCTCAGGTTAGCCGTAATACTGATGAGTACGATTGCCATAGACTGGTAACTGATAATCAGCAATAACTCCGACAGCAACAGGAACAGGAAGCTGCCGTGCAAGGGAGCGCCAATTACATAGAACAGCGTAATATTCATAATAGCTGCAACCATTAAGTACATGAAAGTATAGGGCAATATTTTACCAAAAAGCGCCACATATATATTGCCGCCTGCAGCGCGGATCCAGGATGGCGCAGTGCCTTCATACAGGTCATTCCCTATAGCATACACCGTTCCGATGAGCGTGAACAATACCAGCATTACCGGCATGAGGATGAAAGTGATAAAATAGGAGTAGTTAAGATAAGGATTGGATAATACCTGGGAGTGAATATTCACCGGTAAAATTTTAGCCATAGCATCATAACCCGACTCACCGCTCTTAAGGCGCGTCTGCAACTTAATGCCTGCGCTCAAAGTCTGGAGGCTCTTTTGAATGCCGCTGTTTAAAAGGCTTCCCTTGATCACGTTGGCATTGTTGATGTACACCGCAACTTCACTATTGCTTCCTGATAATATATTTTTCTGCATACCCTGCTGCAAGAACACAACAGCGTCTACCTTTCCGGCTTCCATTGCTTTACGTGCTTCAGCAAGGCTGGTAAAGTCTTTGTTGATGGCTGCTGCTGCAGAAGCATCTATCATCAGCGCTGCTTTCCTTGAGAGCGCGGAATGGTCATGATCCACAATAGCCACCGGCAGATCGCGGGGCACGCCTTCCTTGAAGATCACAGTGATAAGCACGAAAGCTATTACCGGGCCCGCCAGTACCATGGCGAATACTACCGGAGATGCGGCAATCCTGCGAAACTCACGGATCATTACTTTAATAATCTCCTGCATCCTCAGCTCTTTTTATTTCTTACATCATTCCAGTTAACAACTGCTGACATACCAGGGCGCAAACCCCTGACAGCATTGACCGGAACCGCATGCACTTCAAATGTTTTCATATCAAAATCGCCCGAAGTTTTGGTAGCATTCCAGGTAGCGAACTGGCCCAACACCTTGATGTACGTAACTTTCAGCGGCACCAGCCTGTTTTTCAATGCCGGAAATCGCGCGTTGATCACTGAGCCCGCTGATATATCTGCCAACAGGTCTTCACGCAGGTTAAACACCACCCAGATATCTTCCAGGTCTACCAGTGTTACTACGGGATAGCCGGCTGAAACCAGCTCGCCTTCTTCTGCAATGATATCTGCCACCTC
This sequence comes from Haoranjiania flava, assembly GCF_025631005.1. Taxonomy (NCBI): domain Bacteria; kingdom Pseudomonadati; phylum Bacteroidota; class Chitinophagia; order Chitinophagales; family Chitinophagaceae; genus Haoranjiania; species Haoranjiania flava. The sequence continues at coordinate 21,181 of NZ_JAOTPL010000013.1, read as the reverse complement.
TGCACTGAGCGGCGCATAAATGGAAGTCTCTTTTTTATAGGAATTCACTTCCTGTATCATGCCTCTGGCATTTTTTACCATGGCGCCGGATGCCATTTTATCTTCCGTACGTGCACCATTGCGTGCTTTTTGCCAGGTAGCTTTGGCAGCGTTGGCTGTTTGCATGGCTGCCTGGTATTGTGCTTCTGCTTCATCTTTCTTCTGCGCAGGCACTACACCGTCTTTGTACAGGCTGTTTACGCGTTCGAATGTTTTCCGGGCAAGTTCGGCACCGGTCAAAGCTTTCTGATACATGTCGTAGGCGGCTTGTATATCTTCACTTTGTGCGCCATTCATTGCCTTACTGTTTTGTGCTTCTGCACCTAAGAGTGCAGCGCTAGCCTGCGTCATTTTTGCGTCGAGCTCCGGGCTGCTGAAAGTATACAGCAGTTGCCCCTGCCGCACGGTGTCGCCTTTATGTACGGTGAGGTTTGAGATGCGGCCCACCAGCTTTGATGCCACCTTAATGGTTTTGGCATCTACCTCGCCCTGCACTTCCAGTGGCTGTGGTTTGTTGATCACCACAAAAGAAAAAATGATAAACCCTATGAAGACCGCCAGGCCAATCATTAATAAAAAAAATCCTTTTTGTTTCATGTGTGTATATTTAATTTTTACTGTTTGCCACACGGAATAACCAAAACCTTCATTTTTTATTATCATTCCCGGTTGGTATAGATTCCTAATCTTTATGGCTATTTCATGTGTTAATATTTAATTTTTTCTGTTTGCCACATGGAATAACCAAAACCTTAATCTTTATTATCATCCTCGGTTGGTAAAGATTGCTAATCTTTATGGTTATTTCATGTGTGTATATTTAATTGTTTTTCAGTTGTCACATGAAATAACTATCGATTCATGTGTGTATTTTTTTAGTTAGCTGCTCCGCAACTGGTTTTATCGTTCAATATTTACGAAATGGGGCTTGTGCTGTATTTATCTTATTCAAATAATATTTCTTCATTAAAATTTACCGATAACGAGCTGGTGTGAATTGCGGTATTCTTCAAACTGTTCTGCCATGCCGGCGTATTTCAATAGTTCTGCCAGTGTTTTATCAAAGCCATACATGGCTTCAAGCTTTTCAATTTTTATTTTAGATACTCCCAGGTGTGCATCCATAATATCTGTAGTTGTATTCATCTCCGCCTCAAAACCTTTCTGCCGTACATAGAGGTATTCATCGGCAAGCTTCTGGCTTGCTTCCAAAGCCTCCAACTGATCTTTGTACATGCCAAGCGTAGTATAGAGCTTATCAATCACAGCATTGATGTCGTTAATGGCTTTCAGCTCTGCTTCACGCACCTGCTCTACTTTGTATGCGGCTGCTTTTATTTTATTGCTGCGGCTGTAGCCGTCAAACAGTGTCCATTTGGCGCCAATACCTGCAAACCAATCCGGCGCCAGCTTTGAAGCATTCACTATATTGTAGCTGCCAATCAATGCTACTGTGGGGTAGAGGGCTCCGCGCTCGGCCTTGCTGCCTTGTCTGGCAAGCTCCATTTTGGTTTTTACCTGTTTTAGCTGAGGGTTATTCTGCAATGCAGATACCTTAAAATAATCCACCGGCTCAAGGTCTGCAACATAAAACAGGTCTGTTACGGGTACAATCTGCAGCTCCGGCACAGATAAAGAATTAGCCATTGCTTTTGTAAGTATGGCAGCGGTCTGTACAGCTTTCTTATATTCCCTTTCTGCCTGCGCCTGGTGTACCTGTGCATTTAAAACCTCTGCTCGAGCCAGCATACCGCGTGCCTCCATTTTACGGGCATCTTCCAGGTGCTTGTTCATGCCATCAAGCACCTGCTTCCTCACGAGTATAGCCTGCTCAGCCAGCTTCAGCCCGAAATATCTTTCTGCAAGCTCGCTTGTCAATTCAGCCTTTTTTACAGCCACTTCTTCGGCAGCCTCCTGCTCTTCTATCATAGCTGCCTGGTTGGCCGCGTGAATTTTTCCACCGGTATATATGGGAAGCTGCGCTGTAGCCATGACCGAACCAAAAAACTTGTTTACCAGTGTCGGCTCCCAGTCTGCATTCTGCACTGCCTGCGCGCCTTCCAGCAACTTTTCCCTGACAGCTTTGGTGGATAAATTATCCGGCAATACCGGCATTTGCTTATTCGTGGCAGGATCTGGGTTGGGCACGCCGGAAAAGCTTCCATAATTGCCCAGTGTATTGTACAAAGGCATAAGGGCATCGCGTACCGGCGAAAGGTTCATGGCAACATCTTTTTGCATGGCCACATAATTGCCGCTAATGCCTACTTTGGGATAGTACAACCCTTTGCGAGCCTGCCTTTCGGCCTGCTTCTCCTTAACATGATAATCTGCCTGCTTTAAAGCATGGTGATTTTTTTCCATGATCTGCATTGCCTCACCAAAGGTCAGGGCTTGCATTTGTGTGCCGGACTGTGCAATGCTGAACAATGGTAAGGTGGCAATAAAAAAGGATAAATATTTTTTATGCATGTGTGTTTATTTATTTGTTTTTTAGTTGTCACAGGGAATGCACCCTCCCGATCGCTACCCGGAATGGACATTTCACTTATTTCAATGATTTTAAGCAAACTGACAATAAGGATTTCAGTTGTTTTTTAGTCAGCTCTGAACGGTTAAAAAACCTCTTGAACCTCAGGTTAATGTATTGTATAGGAAGGCTTACGCACATCAGGTATATAATCTCCTCATCTGTATCAGGTGAAATTTCACCGGTATCTTCACCCTTTACTTTCAACCGGTGACATAATTGCATAATTTTTTTCTGCTGCTCTTTCTCAAGGTTGAATTTGTATTCATGCATCAGCACAAACAGGAATTTGATCTTTTCCGGTTGCCTGTTGGCCACATCAAATAAATACTGGATCAGCTTTTCAACTATTAAGCTCACTGTAAGTGTTTCATCTTTCATCAGCTTTTCCAGGTTGTCCATGATGTCGCCCACCGCATTGAAAAGCAAGTCATTAACCAGCTCTTCCTTGCTGTTGTAAAAACGGTAGAGATAGCCGTCCGCCACGCCGGCTTTTTTAGCAATCTCTGCAATGGAAGCACCGCCATATCCTTTTTCCACTACCATTTGCAGGGTTACTTCTTTAATGCTGTCCATTTTTGATGCGTCAATGAGTCGTGCCATAATGTTTAATTGAGTGAATGGTCATTCATTTATCAAACATAATGCCAATTCTATCTGCGCCTGATTAAAAAATTCTTATAACAGTAAGTATGGCAGTAATGGCGACAGGAAAAGCGCGCAATTTGTCAGAGAAGGCCTGATCATGCCTTACATGACATGACAGCTAACGTATCAACTATACTGGTGTCAGCATTCAATGCATCACCCGTATCTGTTGTACTTATTAACTGGTTTCAAAGCGATAGTCAAATAGTGGCCTGCGGGGCAGTTGGCAGGCAGCACATGGTTTATATAATACAGGGCAATAGCTTTACCACGATGATGTTTTCCGTATACCGGTACTACATTAAATAAAATCAAGGGCAGTATAGTGTTTGCCAAGGATATCGTCTGCATTGGCTTTCAGCCAATTATTCAACACGGTGGAATAAACATTTTTAAAGTCTATCTTAAATTTAAGATCGCCCTCGTTCAGATCAGCAAGATCAGGCATTTCGTTTAATATACCCTTCTTTTTTAGCGCCCCGCTGATAAGAAACATACTGTTTGCCGTGCCATGATCCGTACCGTTACTGGCATTTTGAGCTACGCGTCTGCCAAATTCAGAGAATGTAAATAACAGTACATCTTCGAGGCGGCTATTTTTTTTCAAATCGTCAGTAAAGGATTTTACGGCATCGTTCAATTGTGTGAACAGCCTTGCCTGCTGCGCTTGTTGGTTTACATGTGTGTCAAAACTGCCAAGTGATATGTAATAAACTTTTGTATTGATCTCAGAAAAAATCAGCGATGCTATGGTTTTTAAACCTTTGCCAAGTTGCGTGTCCGGGTAAGTTGCCTGGGATGCATGCAACCTGCTCTGATTGAAAATATAATCGGCAGAAGAAATAGTTTGTGCCAAGGTTTTGTATAAATAATCTACCGGCTTTTCTTCCTCATAGCTGTGCTTATGTGCAGCAGATAATTTTTTAAAGTATTTTTCACTGGTGTTGCCAAATAATCTCCCGGGATCATTAACCGCGATAGCGTTGGTAACTTTTCCTTTCATAGCCAGGCTGAGCACATCATCTACTTCTAAAGCCTGTGTAGGCTTATCGCAACCTTTACATTGTGCGTCGAGATAGCGCCCAATCCAGCCAGTGCTCCAGTACTCATTGCTGTCGCTGGCGCTGTGCCAGATATCCATACTGCGGAAATGTGAACGGTCTGGATTCGGATAGCCTACGTTGTTTAAAATAGCCAGATTGCCGGCATCGTAAAGCTGTTGAAAAGCAGTAAGTGCAGGGTGTAAACTCACCTCATCGGTGAGCTTTGCAGCAGCATCTTTGGTGATGGATAAGGAAGGTCTGTTTTTATAATACAGATCATTGCGCACGGGGATTACCGTATTCAAACCATCATTTCCACCGCTGAGCTGTATAATCACTACAACCTTGTTGCCGGTTGCAATACGGGTTTGTGTTTCAAATGCTTTGAGGAATTTTGGTATAAAAAGCGATCCCGAAGCAAGCGAACCTAATCTTAAAAATTCTTTTCTTTTCAGGAGCATAGCTGTAATTTTTTAGGAGTAATGTTTAGCAAAGCTGGTATTCCGGTGTACTCATCAGCTGCAGCGTTGTTGTTTTTATAAGAGAATCTATAGAAGCAAAAGGTGGATGGTCATTAGATGTATGGGCTGTTTCAGCATTTGTGGTTTGCAGCAAAAGAGAATGCAAAGAGGGTATAACGCGGTTTTGAGGTATGTTAGTCAAATTCTTTACATAAGCTCCCCAGTCTGCACTTGCATTTATCCTGGCAATATTTGTTTTATTTTTCAAGTTAACAATATTCTCTTCACCCCTGCCCATGTCTACGTCATCATTATCTTTTGGCTTTACATTCATAATGTCGGAGCCATACAGCATTTGAGGAATGCGCAAGCGCATCAGTAGTGTGCTGCTGTCTATCCAGGTTTTTCCGCCCGGCCATCCTGCAACATTCGGCGGATACAGCAATTCCTGCCCTAATATTTTCTGCAGGCTGATCAACACCTGCTCTTTTTTAAAATCCAGTGGTATTAAACGCTGCATGCCTACCAACAGCTCTACCGGTGATTTGATTTTATTGCCGATAATTTTTTCTTCATAAAACCAACCGGCAGTAAATATTTTATCCAACAACTTTGTTATACGGTAATTGCTGTTATAAAAATCAGCAGCAAGTTCAGCGACTATAGATTCATTGGCAGTTTCGTGTACAAAGCTTTTGTATATCTTAGTTACAATAAAGCTGGCAGTTTGCTTTTTTTCTAAGATAATATTCAAAACATCGTCGCCGGTGAAGTTGCCTGTTTTACCAAAAATATTTTTTATACCATTGTCATGCTGATTTTTTCTGAAAATAAAATTTCCTTTTTTATCAGCTGTCCAGCCGGTGAAAGCTCGCGCGACTTCTTTAATATCGTGTTCAGTATAATTGCCGCGCCCAAGCGTAAAGAGCTCCATTAATTCACGCGCAAAATTTTCATTGGGATGGCCTTTTTTATTTTGCTGGTTATTCAAAAAGTTCAGCATGGCAGCCGACTTTGAAACCTCTTTTAACAAGGTGCCAAAATCCGAAAGCGCATATTCGCGAAAAGTATGCAACAGCAACTGGTTAAAAAAAATATTCTGGTTCCTGCTTGCAAAATGGCCGTGCCAGAAGAAAGCCATCTTTTCACGTAACTGATCCTGGCCGTTTATCATTTCCCGCATCCATGCAAGATTGAGCCTTTTAACGGCCTCACGCTGCAACCTGGTAAGCTTTTTTCTTTCTGCCTCACCCAGCTGTGCTCTTTTATTTTCGCCGGGTAAATCGTAAAGGCTGATTAATTCCTCGTCAGCAACCCTAATGTTCTGCGGCTTCTGCATCGAAGGTTGCTTAATGAATTTATAGTACTCCTCCGGGTAGCTGTTAATTATGCGTGGTATATCAGCGGATGCAGGGCCAAAGCCGGAACGCCATAGCAAATGCTGTACTTTGCGTTGGTTGGTATCCATGAATATGTTTTTAGGTAATTGAAATTACATTTATATTTTGGATAGTAGATTAAAAAACTACTTTTAAAATGATATTTTAAAAATTTTAGGGTAAAATTTAACAGCGTTTTTATATCCGGCTGCATAGCCATATGAGGCTGTGATTATATTGTATTGACGATTTAATTTTATGTCTGCTTCGTTTAATTATAATTCAACCATATGTATTATCTTTGCATTTCCTAAAAAATGGAGACGTGTCTGAGTGAAGGAGTCCCGAACGCTTTCGGGAGAAAAGTGTGTATGGTAAGTCTTTTAAGTTCTTAATAAAAAAATTGGAGACGTGTCCGAGTGGTTGAAGGAGCACGCCTGGAAAGTGTGTATACGGGAAACTGTATCGCGAGTTCGAATCTCGCCGTCTCCGCTGCTTTTGAGTTTTGCTGATTTTTCTTTATTGAAAGTGCCCGTTGGCTGAAGAAGTCCCGAATGCTTTCGGGATATACGAAAAACTGTATCCCGAATTCGAGTCCCGCCGTCTCCGCTGCTTTTGAGTTTTGCTGATTTTTCTTTATTGAAAGTGCCCGTTGGCTGAAGAAGTCCCGAATGCTTTCGGGATATACGCAAAACTGTATCGCGAATTCGAGTCCCGCCGTCTCCGCTGCTTTTGAGTTTGCTGATTTTTCTTTATTGAAAGTTTTTCTAATGACGGTTGCCCGGTGGCTGAAGAAGTCCCCAATGCTTTCGGGATATACGTCAAAAACTGTATCACGAATTAGAATCCCGCCGTCTCCGCTGCTTTTGAGTTTGCTGATTTTTCTTTATTGAAAGTTTTTCTAATGACACGTGCCGGCGGCTGAAGAAGTCCCGAATGCTTTCGGGATATACGAAAAACTGTATCGCGAGTTCGAATCTCGCCGTCTCCGCTGCTTTTGAGTTTTGCTGATTTTTCTTTATTGAAAGTGCCCGTTGGCTGAAGAAGTCCCGAATGCTTTCGGGATATACGCAAAACTGTATCGCGAATTCGAGTCCCGCCGTCTCCGCTGCTTTTGAGTTTGCTGATTTTTCTTTATTGAAAGTGCCCGTTGGCTGAAGAAGTCCCGAATGCTTTCGGGATATACGCAAAACTGTATCGCGAGTTCGAATCCCGCCGTCTCCCCTGCTTTTGAGTTTGCTGATTTTGGTTCGTTGTTAGGGGTAAGTTAGCTGTGGCAACTTGTGCGGGATGATTTACTAAATGGCTTCATCAGGCAACCACTTTTGTTCTAGACTGACTTATCGGACTTTGTAAACTTTTGCAGGTTATGGGCCAAGGCTACCAGGCCTATTTCAATCAATACTTTTTCTTTGCCACGCAGGCTAGTGCGGCGGAAAACCTCTGTTTTGTTTCCAGTCGCCAAATACAGGTTATACATTGTTTATGTATCTTTTTCCTACTCTTTTTTACACGTCGAAAGTAAAAGCGACCGAAAAAAGCAGATTTAAAGTCGATACAGCCCAGAATAATTATATCAGAAACATTTGTGTGATGAACATCAAAAAAGAACTTATACAACAAATCCATTCCATCATTGCTACCGCAAGGGATAGGGCTATCCGGTCGATTGATACGCAACGGGTTCTGATGTATTGGCAAATCGGGAAGGTCATCTTTGAAGAAGAACAGGATGGTAAAGAACGTGCGGATTATGGCAAATTTCTGATTAAATCAATCTCCGATGAGATTCAGCCACAATTTGGAACTGGTTTTACTGTACGTCAATTAGAATTGAACAGACAGTTTTATCGTACTTTCCCAAATACGAACGCACTGCGTTCGCAATTCAACTGGACACATTATAGAACACTTGTCCGCATCGATAATCAGGAAAAAAGGGAGTTTTACATCGCCGAAGCAGAAAAAACAACTGGACGGCACGACAACTGGAACGGCAGACAAACAGTCAGTTGTACGAACGTTTGCTGATGAGCAATGATGTAGCATCTGTTTTGTCGATAGCCAGAGCGGAAAAGCTGCCAACGGAAGCCAAGGAAATCATCAAAGACCCCATGGTACTGGAGTTTTTGGGATTGAAGCGAGAATCTTCCTATTATGAAAAGGACTTGGAAAATGCAATCATTACACATCTGCAGGATTTTATCTTGGAATTAGGTAACGGCTTTGCATTTGTGGCACGGCAAAAAAGAATACATATCGAGGTGACGAGTATTTTGTGGATTTGGTATTTTACAACCGCTTGTTGCAGAGCTTTGTTGTCATTGAAATAAAGACCCAAAAGCTTACTCATCAAGACATAGGGCAGCTACAGATGTATGTAAACTATTATGACCGATACGAGAAACAATCATATGAAAACCCGAGCATAGGCATTTTGCTCTGTACCGACAAAAATGATGCAATGGTGAAAATTACCTTACCGGAAAATAACAACACCATCATAGCCAGTAAATACCAACTTTACCTACCTTCAGAGCAACAATTGATTGACGAGGTAAAAAAAGAAATTGAAAAACTAGACAACAACATTGAACAATGACTATATCAGAAATGCGACACATCCTTGAAAGCCCATACGACAGAAAAGTTTGGAAAATTTTCTGCAAACGCAATTTACCAACAACAAGCTGAATGCCGAAGATAGAACGATCGCTTTATCTGATAAAACCATCAGAAATCAATGTCTGAGTTTGGGCAATTATGAAATCAACGAATACACCAAAATCGGTATTTTTGAGATTGAACTGAATGAAGAGTAAATCTTTCCCGTAATCGTGTAGCATTACGAAACTTATTGAAAGATATTACCAAGCAGGTAGCCGGTGCAATGGTGGTATTTGTGCAAGGAGACAAATGGCGTTTCAGTTATATCAGCAAGCGTAAAGTCAAGAATAAAGAAACCAATACCATTGAGGATAAAAAAACTGCTCCTAAGCGTTTATTGAAAGTTTTTTCTAAGGGCTCGTGCCGCTAATTCAAATAGCAAATAATTTCCTTGCGTTTGCTGAAGTTATTGAAGCCACTTCTTCAAAAGGTATATTTTTTGCGCTTGCCAATGCTTGTGCAATATATTCCAGGTATGCGCTCTCATTTCGCTTGCCCCTGTAAGGTACAGGCGCCAGATAAGGCGAGTCGGTCTCCAGCACAATATATTCCAGGGGTATATCTTTCAATACTTCAGCGAGGTTTGCTTTCCTGTAAGTAAGCACGCCGCCAATACCTAATAAAAAATTCATGGAAACGATTTGCTCTGCCGCATTTTTATCCCCGCCAAAACAATGGAAAATACCGCGCAACCCTTTATCAGCAAACGGTTTTACAAAATCTAAGGTTTCCTGCATGGAATCCCTTGAATGTATCACTATGGGCAGCTTGTTTTCCAATGCCCACTGCATTTGTATTTCAAAAGCTTTGTATTGCTCGTTTATAAAAGTTTTATCCCAATAAAAGTCAAGGCCTATCTCACCGACAGCAGCAAATTTTCTTTGTTGCAAATATTCTTCCGCCAGCGCCAGCTCTTCCCTGAAATTGTCTTTTACATGGCATGGATGGAGCCCCATCATAGCAAAACATTTTTCCGGATACTTTTCTTCTAACCGGAACATAGCATCATGGGTGGCGCTGTCAATCGCAGGCAGGTAAAACGTGCTGACACCGGCTTCAAAAGCGCGCAGCATAACGCTTTCAAGGTCGCCGGCAAACTCTTCGGAGTATAAATGTGTGTGCGTATCTATAAGCATATTCAACAAAACCCAAAGGTATAAAAATAAGCTAAGCTTCTTAGTGCAGTTTTTATAATAAATGTTTATTTTTAAACCAAAATCTTCCTGATATCATGATCAAGAAAATCTTTATTGCTGTTGCATGCTTCGTTACCATGTCGGTTTCAAAAGCACAATACGTAAAAGATACAAAACCTTACCTCCCTTCCGCAGAAAACCTGGAAGCAAGAAAATGGTTTACCGGTAATAAATTCGGCCTGTTCATTCACTGGGGTTTGTACAGCATCCTGGGAGATGGCGAATGGGTAATGAATAATAAAAACATAACGGTTAAAAACTATGAGCGCTTGCAGCATTTTTTTAACCCTATAAATTTCAATGCGCGGCAATGGGTAGATATGGCCAGGAATGCAGGCATGAGATACATAACGCTGGTTACCCGCCATCACGATGGATTTAGCATGTGGGATACTAAAGAGTCTGATTTTAGCATTATGCACACGCCTTACAAAAAAGACATTGTAAAGGCATTGGCAGACGAATGTCATAAACAGGGGATCAGGCTGTTTCTGTATTATTCCATACTCGACTGGCGACGCGATGACTATTCCTACTGGACCGGCAGAACCGGCAAAGGCACAGGCAGAACTACGAGGGGGGAATGGAAAGATTATATTCAGTTCATGAAAAACCAGCTCACAGAATTGCTGACGAACTATGGTGAGATCGGCGGCATCTGGCTGGATGGCTATTGGGATCAAATGCCCGAAGAGAGCGCCACGCGTAAGGATGATGATGTATTCATTGACTGGCATATGCGGGAAATTTACGACCACATCCATCAACTGCAGCCGCAGTGCCTCATAGGCAATAACCATCACCTTACTCCCCTTCCCGGTGAAGATTTCCAGATGTTTGAGCGTGATGTTCCCGGTGAAAATGCACATGGGCTCAGCTTTCAACAGATCAGCAAGCTGCCGCTGGAGACCTGCGCCACCATTAACAATTCATGGGGGTTTGACATTAAAGACACGGCTTATAAATCTTTAAGCGAAGTCATTAACCTGCTGGTAAGATCTGCCGGACACGGTGGAAATTTATTGCTGAATATCGGGCCGATGCCTAACGGGGACATACAGCCTGAATTTGTGAAAACGCTGCATGAAACCGGCAAATGGCTGGCAAAATACGGTGAAACCATTTACAACACCACGGGCGGATACCTAAAACCGCAGCCATGGGGTTGCATTACCGAAACAAAAGATAAAATGTACTTACATGTGCTGCAAGCAGGCGCACAGATCACCCTGCCATCTTTCCCGCTGAAGAAAATGAAAAAAGTTTATATGTTTGATTCGAAAACCAGCGTGCCTGCTATATTGAAAAACGGCAGCCTTTCCATACAGCTTCCTGAGCAGCCCTTGCAAGGCAGGCCCGATATTATTGTAGTAATAGAAAAATAATAAAAGTGTATTTAGTAAAATCAAATATTGCGTTGCGCATACTGTATCCCGGCAGGTATTGGAAAATAAATACCAGCGGCAAAAAGATACTTTACCTCACTTTTGATGATGGCCCCCACCCGGACATCACGCCATTTGTTTTAAAAGAATTAAGAAGATACAATGCCAAAGCCACTTTTTTTTGTATAGGCAATAATGTGCAGAAATATCCCGATATCTACGACCGCATACTGGCAGAAGCACACACCGTTGGCAACCACACATTTTCTCACCGCAATGGCTGGAAAACCAATGCCGACCACTATCTGGAGGATATAGACGAGGCTTATCAAATTATTTCTTCGAATCTTTTCAGGCCACCCTATGGACGAATGTCTTTTGCCCAGGAGAAATTATTCAAACAAAAATACCCGGAAAAGCAAATCATTATGTGGGATGTGCTCAGCGGCGATTTTGATACCGATATTTCATGGGAAAAATGCCTGAAAAATGTAACATCTAAAGCTACAGCCGGTTCAATAATAGTTTTTCACGATAGTGAGAAAGCATTTGAAAGACTGCGCTACGCACTTCCGCGCACTTTGGATCATTTTGCCGAGCTTGGTTTTACCTTCAGGGCGTTGTAATGTTTTCAGTTATTTAGACGTGTCCTTCAAACATTTTTTTCATACATTTGTTGATTAATTTACGCGAATGGAAATCACTGCCGGAAAATTATTGCAATCGATCAACTCACCAGACGACCTCAAGCAGCTGGACAAGGCGCAACTGCACCAGGTCTGCGACGAGTTGAGACAATACATTATTGATGTTGTAAGTGTGCATGGCGGCCACTTTGCGGCAAGCCTTGGCGTTGTGGAACTGAGCGTGGCATTGCATTACGTCTACAATACTCCTTACGATCAGCTCGTGTGGGATGTAGGCCACCAGGCTTACGGCCACAAAATACTTACCGGCAGAAGAGATATTTTCCCTACCAACAGGAAGTACCAGGGCATCAGCGGCTTCCCTAAAAGAAGCGAAAGTGAATACGATACCTTTGGAGTAGGCCATTCCTCTACTTCCATTTCAGCGGCCCTCGGCATGTCCATTGCTGCCAAATACAAAGGAGAAGACAGGAAGGCAGTTGCTATTATCGGCGATGGCTCCATGACTGCGGGCATGGCCTTCGAAGCTATGAACCATGCGGGTGTCAGTGACAGTGATATGCTCATTATCCTGAACGATAATTGCATGAGCATTGACCAGAACGTGGGCGCGTTGAAGGAATATCTTACAGACATTACGGTATCACCTACCTACAATAAATTCAAAGACGATGTTTGGAATGCTTTGGGCAAATTGCCTGTAGGCAAATCCATTACACGCGCTATGGGGCATAAGCTGGCAGACAGCCTGAAAGGTATGATCAGCAGCAGCTCTAACTTTTTTGAATCACTTAAAATTCGCTACTTCGGGCCGATTGACGGCCATAATATTACCAACCTGGTAGATACTTTGAAAGAGCTGAAGAAAATTGCCGGCCCCAAAATATTGCATATCGTTACCACCAAAGGAAAAGGATATGCACTGGCAGAAAAAGATCAGACCAAATGGCATGCACCCGGCCTGTTTGATAAAATTTCCGGCGAGATTTATAAAAAGAAATTTGATCTGCCGCAACCTCCCAAATACCAGGATGTTTTCGGCGAAACTATTATAGAACTTGCGCAGCAAAACGACCGCATCATGGGCGTTACGCCGGCTATGCCCACAGGATGCTCACTAAAGCCTATGATGGAGCAAATGCCTGCACGCGCTTTTGATGTGGGCATATGCGAACAACATGCAGCTACTTTCTCCGCAGGACTTGCCACACAAGGCATGCGTGTGTACTGCAATATATATTCATCTTTTATGCAACGCGCTTTTGACCAGGTAGTACATGATATTGCCCTGCAAAAACTACCGGTGATACTTTGCCTTGACAGGGCAGGACTCGTTGGCGAAGACGGGCCTACACATCACGGCGCTTACGATATTGCTTATTTCCGTTGCATACCCAATATGATCATTTCCGCACCCATGAATGAAGTGGAACTGCGCAACCTGATGTACACTGCCCAGCTTGACAGCAACACGCATCCTTTTGTAATCCGCTATCCACGCGGCAACGGCGTTATGGCAGACTGGCGCAAACCTTTTGAAGCAATAGAGATCGGCAAGGGCCGCAAGCTAAAAGACGGCAATGATGTGGCAGTGTTATCTATCGGCCACCCCGGCAATTTTGTAACTGCCGCCATCCGCGAAGCAAAGAATGCCGGCATAGACGTGGCCCACTACGACATGCGTTTTGTAAAGCCGCTGGATGAAGCATTGCTGCACGAGGTTTTCCAAAAACATACAAAAGTGATCACCGTGGAAGACGGTACTGTAGCCGGAGGTTTCGGCAGCGCGGTGCTGGAATTTATGGCTAAGCATTCATACCACGCGCATGTAAAAATTATGGGCATCCCCGACACTGTTGTGGAGCATGGCACACTGAAAGAACTGCACAGGGCCTGCGGCTACGATGCAGAAGCTATCCTGGAAAATATCAAAATCATGGTTGAAAATAAAGTGAGTGTAAGTGTAGTCAGGTAGTTATACATGTTATTTGCACGTACACCATAATTATTTTAAAATGCTCCTTTTGCGCCTCCGCGCCGATGCCTATAGATGTACATATAGAATTTACTGTTTTGTGCTGCTACAGGCAATGAGAAAAACGCGACTATAAATGCAGGCTGTATAATGTTTCATAATGAAGAATTTTATTTCATTATAAACGCATTACAATTTACGAAAAAAAATGCCACAGCAACTGCAACTTATCAGGCATTGCTACATGTAGCAAAAATGCGCAAACGATGTACTAAAACCAAAATACATCTACACATTTATGTTTTTTATTTTATATTTGGTTAGTAATAAAAATCTGTTGCCATGACCATTTTTTCAAAGATCATTTCCGGGGAAATTCCATCTTACAAAATCTTAGAAAACGACAAATTCTTTGCCTTCCTGGATATAAATCCACTGGTAGAAGGCCATGTACTGGTGATACCCAAAACAGAAGTAGACAAGCTCTACGATCTTGATGATACGTACCTTTCAGAGATGCTGGTGTTTGCAAAACCTTTGTGCCATGCCCTGGAAAGCGCAATGAACTGCGTAAGAGTAGGGCTTTCCGTAATAGGCCTGGAAGTACCACACGCGCATCTCCACCTGTTACCCATCAATGAAATGGACGATACTAATTTCACAAGAAAAAAATTACAATTTTCACCCGAAGAAATGCAGGAAATACAGCGTAAAATAATTTCTGCCATTAACGAACAATCTAAATAAAAAACTATGCGTTTTGAAATTATCGACAACAACGACAACTTGATTTTGAAAGACACACATACAAACACACAGGCCCAAATATATACATTCGGCGCGCTGCTAAACAGGTTTGAGATTGAGAAAGATGGTAAGCCTGTCAATGTTATTGACGGTTACCATTCAGTTGACCATGCCCGGGAATCGGTAACGGAATTGCACAAAAGCGCCAAGCTTACACCTTTTGTGTGCCGCCTTAACGCCGGCAGGTTTTCTTACGGAGGGAAAGATTTTTCAATAAAAAAATTCAACATTGGCCCGTCGGCTATACACGGCCTTGTATTCGATGCAGACTTTACCGTAAGCGCTACGCATATAGATGACCATAAAGCTACCGTATCGCTGCACTACGATTATAAAACAGCAGAGCACGGTTTTCCGTTTGCTTTTTCAGTAAATGTGGCTTATAAATTAGAACCTGGAAATAAACTTACCGTAAGAACCACCATCACCAACCATTCCAAAGAGCCTATGCCGTTGAGCGACGGCTGGCATCCATATTTTAAACTGGGTGAAACCATAAATACGGCCGAAGTGAAATTCAATGCCAAAGAAGTTGCAGAATTCAGCAGTGAGCTATTGCCTACAGGCAATTTTTTCCCCTACAACACCTTTAATGAATTCAAGACTTTGGGGGCAACTGAACTTGACAACAGTTTTACACTGAACGACCACGACGGCCCGGCACTGGTGATGAGAGATCAGGACGCAGGCGTGCAACTGGAAATCATTCCGGACAAATCTTATCCCATCCTGCAGATCTATACGCCGCCGCACAGGAAGAGCATTGCCATTGAAAACCTCAGCTCCGTGCCGGATGCATTTAACAATAAAATCGGGCTGATAGATGCAAAGCCTGAAGAGAAGCATATTTTTACTACGAGCTATAAACTAAGCCTGGTTTAGGTTTGACGGGTTTGCAAGGATCATGGTAGGAATGATTGGTAGGAATGATTGGTGGGAATGATTGGTGGGAACGATTGGTGGGAATGATTGGCGGGAATGATTGGTGGGAATGATTGGTGGGAATGATTGGTGGGAATGATTGGTGGGAATGATTGGTGGGAATGATTGGTGGGAATGATTGGTGAGAATGATTGGTGGGAACGCGCCTCGAGGCGCGTTCCCACATTTGGACCATTGGATAAATAAACAACAAGGCTGCCCTTTTCAGGCAGCCTTGTTGTTTTAACTGTGCTGTAGATTATTGCAAAGCTGTACCATTGGCTTCAATAGGCCAATACGGATTTTGATATAGTACTGAAGATCCTATATCTTTTCCTGTTTGGGTTAATTGGAATTGCTGGAATGGTAAAGGATTTAGATAATTAGCCTCCGAAAAATAATAACCGTCTCTCACCAGATTGTTATCACTGACATTTATTCTATATGGCAAAATATATTTTCCTTCCGCATACGGATCTGTTCTGGATGATATGTTAGCTCCAGGATTGCCTGCTTCAACCAGCCTTAATTTTCCTGTTTTGCTATCGTAGTAGTACGGATCTTTGTAATCAACCGACCACAGGTTAAAGCCTTTTGGAATATAGCCATTTACCATGTCCAAAGACCTCCAGCGAACCAGATCACTCCAGCGGAATCCTTCTGCTAAAAATTCATTGCTGCGTTCTTTTCTAATAGCAAACATTGTTTTATCTACAAATGTTTTCCCCGAATATCTGCCCCAATCCTGTTCTTTGGCTAAATCAATTGCATTAACAGTTGTATTATAATCGGCATTAATCCCTGCCCTTGTACGAATGGCTCTCCAATATTTATCGGCTGTACCATCAATATTTCCACTTCTTAAATATGATGCTTCTATATAGTTCATGTATGCTTCAGCTGCTCTCAATACCAGAAATCCGTTGGTTTTACTAATTCCCTGATAGGAGGTTGTATAAAATAAAGGATTGAATGAAAGACCTTTGATGACATCATATCCTGTAACTGACCGATGCTCTTGGATTCCCAGTAATTGAGGTACACCCCAATAATACCCATTTTCTCTTCTTTGCCTTTCTCCTTTTGTAAACATCCTCAAACGATCATCCCTGCCTTCTTTTTGTGTAGTGATGGTTGTATCCATTATATTGCTATATCCTGAACCAGCAGCGTAAATAGGCAGACCGTTTTTCATTACAAATCCATCTACATAATTTTTAGTAAGTCCAAAAAAATTTGGCCCGTAACTACCCAAGTACTCAACAAGATTCTGCATCATATTCTGGTCCTTGTTAAAAGCTTTCCACAACATTACCTCGGGATACTTGCTGAGATTTTCTGCAGAGAATTGATCATAATAATCATTCCAGCCTTCCCACTGGTTACCTTGCGGTTCAATTATTCCGGAGTTTGGAGTTAATGTGTATTTATCTGCCACTTCTTTTGCCGCTGACATCGCTTGCTCTAAGAAAAAATTCACTTCTGTTGTATTATTATAAGAATATGCCTGATTCCATTCTTTTCCTTTACCAGGCCAGTTGGCCCCATCCGGTACACGGGGAGTCTTGGAATGATACTTTTCAAATGAGCCTTCATACAATGCTACCCTTGATTTGAACATCAGGACAATATCCCGGTTAAGCATTGTTTTTGCCGAATTAAAAGTTGTATTTCCCATTAACAAAGCAGCGGAATCAAGATCTGATAAAATAAATCTTGCAACAAGATTTCTAGGCTGTCTTTTACTTGCTTCTATTAATTCAGACTCTACATTTGGATAAACTTTTGTGATAATAGGGAAATCGCCAAAAGACTTTAATTTTTCGAAGTATGTCCAAGCTCTCCAAAAATACATTTCACCTATATGAAATTTAATCATTTCAGCATTTCCTTGAATCTTATTTGCTTGCCATTTTGGCAATACATTAGCAAAAAAGAAATTTGTATTTCTTATACCGGCAAAATCCCACCCCCCGCCGGATGTAGGAACACGCCATTGATCTTTTGCAAAGCGTTGATAGCTCGGATTTCCGTTTACCATTACATCTGTATGCACATCTGCATTCACAGGCCAAGCATTCCAGCCTCCTGGCACTGCGAAATTGTTATAAAGATTTAAAGAATATGCAGCAAGATCGCTCTGTGTGCTAAAATATGCTTCCGGTGTAATGGAAGATTTTGGTTGCAAGTCAAGAAACTTCTGGCAGGATGGCAGGCTTATAGCTGTGATTACAGCATAAGTAAAAAGTAGTATTAATTTATTATTTTTCATATATATTTTATTTTTTTTACATGAACTCACCAATACACATACTCAATTGGTATCAGGCATGTTATTGCTATTCGAATGTAATGATTTTAAAAAGTTAAATTTATGCCAAATGAAATAACTTTTGATAGGGGGTACACCTTTCCTTCACCCCATGGCCCGTCAATAGCTTCAGGATCAAATATGGTGGAGAGCTTCGTAAATGTAACCATATTTTCTGCTGATATATATACTTTTGCATTCGTTAGCTTTATCTGGTTGATTATATTTTGTGGCAAAGCGTAAGATAATTGAATGTTTTTTATACGCATATAAGCGGCATTTTGCAGGTACCGCGTCTGCGCATATTGGTTTTTATCTCCTCTATTAAAATCTGGTCTTGGATAATAGCCGTTGACATTTGCTCCGTAAGGATCTCCCTCAGGCCGGAAAAAGTCCCAATGCTCTTTAAAACCTGCAGACTGCCACATGCCTCCATTAGCTCCCCAGAAATAAGGGCCTCCTATAAATATATCTCTCTTACCTATGCCTTGTAAAAAAACGGCTAAATTAATTCCTTTCCACGTACCATCTAAAGTTATACCGTATCGGTAGCGAGGATTAGAGTTACCTATTATTTTTCTATCGCCAGGGTTATCCAAGGTATTAGCTCCACTATTAATTTTTCCGTCGCCATTCAGGTCTTTATACATAATATCTCCTGCTCCCCAGTTGTTTCCTATAGCGCTTTGATCAACTTTTGCCAAATGTGCATCCATCTCCTCCTGTGTTTTTGCTATACCGATTGTTTCGTATCCCCAGATCTCTCCGTTCAAACGGCCGATATACCAATCTGCCAGATTATAATTCTCATTGGGATATCTTGTTACTTTTTGTTGGCCATCTGACAATACAGCTTTAATGCCATAATCGAACGCTCCAATATTGTCTCTCCAGCTTAATTCCAGGTCAAAGCCGTAAGACTCCATGTCTGCATTGTTTACACGTGGCACAGAAGTCCCAAGTGTTGCCGGCAGTGTAGGAGCAGGTCCTATCATATTCAATGTTTTACGGTTATAAACGTCCAAAGTTCCTGTGAATCTTCTGTTAAGCATTGCCCAGTCAACACCAATATTCCAGTCTTGTACTGTCTCCCACGTCATATCCTGACTTACTAATCCGGCTTGGGAAGCTATATTTGGTCTAATGCCGTTGGGATCAGGCAGCCAACTACTTCCTTTTACAGTATAAGGCAATGTAAGATAGAATGGATAAAGAGCTTCTGTATTTTGGTTTCCTAGTTCACCATATGAAGCTCTTAATTTGAGCATGCTGATCTTATCTTTGATTGATGCCCAGAATTCTTCATTAGCTATATTCCAGCCAAAAGAAGCTGATTTAAAAAAGCCCCATCTTTTATCGCCAACAAATCTTGAAGAACCCTGATAATTAGCATTAAGTTCAAGGAGATATTTATTATTGAAATCATAATTTAAGCGTCCGAAGAAAGAAGCAACAGCCCAATCTGCATACCCTCCCGTTGCTCTGTCATTGGTAGTTGCTGTATTTACAGAAACCAGATTAGGCGTAATAAGTCCTTCTCTTTGTGCAGAAAGATCCCTCCTGTTATTTTTTTCAGTATTTGAACCCACCAACACTTTAAAATTATGCATATTATTTATAGCAAAGCTATAATCGGTATAAATATTTGTACTGTAATAATTATCTTTCCATGCAGTGGCATTTACCTGCGTAGCGCCTGCTGCCCTGCCATCCCATGACATTAAATACGGCTGACCAGCTACGTCATGTGCATAAACGGGCAGCACCGCCCATTGACCGAAGCGGGTAAATGTTTTAATACTACCATCTGCTACCACGTTCCAGTTTCTAATTGGCGTAATGGTAAATCTTAACTGGTTTAAGTAATCATTTCTTTCTTCTTCATCGCGGCCTCCATCACGGATTTGAATGATTTCAGAACCTATTGTAGGATATCCATTAGGATCATATGCCGGATTTGTGGGCCATCTGCGTGCAATATTATGATAAAAAAGGCCAGTCATATATGCCGGTCGATCGTAGTTTGTTCGTATCCACCGTGTATTATACATCATTTTTATTTTTTCAGAAATATCTGCATTGATTTTTCCGGTTAAATTGTAACGATAGTATTTATCCTGACCAAATTTGTTTAATCCATTCTGCCGCATATAATTTCCTGAAACGTAATAAGTCATTTTTTCGCCTCCTCCGCTCACACTTAAATTATGATCTTGTGAGGGCACCCATCTTGTATATAATGTATTAAACCAGTCTGTATTTCCAAAAGCTCCACTGTATTCAGCCCACCTATTCGATCCTGTCCCATCTGCATTTCTAACTTCTTCAGTTCCATATGGGATCTTGCCAGCCTGAAAATCCAAAATTTTCTGCAATGTGGCCTCAGAAAATGGCCCGGCCTGGCCACCATTCTCAGCAGCGCGATTAAAAAACCTTGCGAAGGTATAAGAATCCATCATTTTAGGCTGATTCAATGGATCAGAATATCTGAAATTATTATTATAATTTATTGTCATTCTTCCTGATTTACCGGACTTTGTCGTAATTAGAATCACGCCAAATGGAGCTCTTGCACCATAAATAGCAGAAGCAGCCGCATCTTTTAGAACAGATATATTTGCAACATCTTGTGGATTCAAAGTATTTATATCACCAACAACTCCATCAATCAATACTAAAGGACCAGAATTAGAACCCGTACCGATAGTACCTACCCCGCGAATATTCATACTCATTGTATTATTAAGTTCACCGCCATTTCTATTTACGGTAAAGTTTAAACCTGGAACAACACCTTGTAAAGCCTGACTTATGTTCGCTACAGGTCTCTGCTCTAGTGCTTTTGTATCAACTGTACTTACAGAGCCTGTAAGATTTTCACGTCTTTGAGTTGCATAACCTACTACAACAATTTCGTCACCCGCAGCTTGTACTGCAGGAGAAAGAGAAATATTGACCTGATCTCCCCTTACATCACCGAATTCGGTTATGTATCCCACAGAGGAAAACTCAATTACATCTCCTTCCGCCGCTCTGATAGAATAATTACCCTGGGCATCCGATATTACTCCTGTAGTTCTACCCTTAACTTTAACTGATGCATTTGCAATAGGTAGTCCTGTAGTATCAGTTACTTTACCCGTAATAGTTTTTAGTGTTTGTGCATACCCTG
>NZ_JAOTPL010000012.1:0-95452 GCF_025631005.1 Haoranjiania flava | reverse complement strand
AGTAATATCTCTGAAAACAATATGATATTTAAACGGATAAAAGATTCCTCACTAAACTACCGCTAACAAGAGTTTGTCGTGATGCGGCTGACGTTCTTGGTGCTAAAAATAATTTCAAAATTTACGGCCCTAATATAAAATCTATGAAATCACCCATTGACCTAATATTACCCCAGTGTGCAACAATTTCGAAAAAAGATAAAATATCAGGCGATGATTTTTTCTTCAATTTCCCTGCGGGGAAACCTGTTTTGTACAACTTTAATTTCGGAAAATTGATTAGGCAATCTTATGCTGACTATCATTTTTTTATTGAAGTTTTTGAATTAGAAATCCGCGAAGAAATCACTATTGAAAGTAAGGTAACTATTCCTGGTTTTTTTGTCATTTTTCTTTTGAATGGACATATTGATATCGATGAAACAAAACTAAAGAAGAACCACTGTTTTGCAGCCACCTGTAAGTCTGGCAGTTATAGTTGCCAATTTTCTAAAGGAATGCATCGCTTCTTCTATATCAATCCGCGGTGGAGTTGGATAAAACGCCAAGGGGGTTTATACCCGGTTTTTATTCCTTTACTGCATTTACCGGAAAAAAATAAATGTTTGCATTTACCGCTTTGTTTAATCAGCCCTGCCATTAAAAAAGAATTGAAAAGTGTGACAGTAATTGATTCAATAAACAATGTTGACCAGGAATTATTCGTTATGAAGTTTAGTAAAAGTTTATTCTCCTATTACCACGAGGAGGCGGCAAAAAAAATAGTTTCAACAACCTATCAATTAAAAGAGTATATAGAACAAAACTTTTCAAATTCCCATTTAATGAAAGCTTCTTCCCTGGCCAAGCTCTTCCACAATACTATAAGAACACTTGATAGGAATTTTAAAAAGGAATTTAATATCACGCCCAACCAGTATATTATTTCATTGAGAATGCAGAAGGCAAAAAAACTTTTAAAGGAAGGCTGGAATCTAAAACAAATTGCTAATGAAACCGGATATGAAAATTCCTTTAATTTTAGCAGAGCTTACAAGAACTTTTTTGGATATTCTCCTTCTGAGGAGAAAGGACAATAAAAAGGTAGCATATCATATTTAGTCATCCTTCTGCATAAAACCCAGAAAAATTGTCTTAACCGGCTATTTTATATACAAACTAACAGACGTATTTTTGATTTCCAAACCTTGCTTATGTGTTTTATTTTATTAAATTTCCAAAATTATCTGTTATTAACTTCCAAAATTTACTATTATGAAATAGCCATAAGCAAAGTGGCATACCAACCGGGATTGAGTATTGAATCTAAAAGCTGGTTATTCCATGTGGCAATTGAAAAACAAATAAATTATACACATGAAATAACCATAAGATTAGGAATCTGTACTAACCGGGAATGAGTATTGAATCTAAAAAAATGGTTATTCCATGTGGCAACTAAAAAACAAATAAAATATACACACATGAAATAGCCATAAACAAATTTGCATACCAACCGCGAATGAATAAAGGCTATTCCATGTGACCATAAAGAAAAAATAAAAAATATACACATGAAATATTCATGAGCAATAATATGCACACCAACCGGGGATGAATAAAGGCTATTCCATGTCACGATTAAAAACAGCCGCAAAGCGGTGAACTAAAATTTATACACATGAAATAACCATAAAGATTAAGAATCTATACCAACCGCGAATGAATATGGAATCTAAAAAAATGGTTATTCCATGTGACAACTGAAAAACAAATAAATTATATACACATGAAAAAGATTCTTTTAACATTGTTCCTTGCTATAGGAACCTTTATTTATTCGAATGCAAATACAATTACCTTAAACCCAAAGTTACAAACACCTGATGAACCAACTAAAAAAGCCACGAGATGTGAATTAACTGTTACGTGCGCAGATGGCACGGTGGTAACGGCAGAGGCCTGCGAAAAGGCAGGAAAAATGATTGATGCCGGTTGCTCATAATCTTTAAAAATAAATAGGCAAGGTTTGTTTATTAAATTTAAGTTCGTAATTCACTTTAAAAACTTTTTATGCACCGTAAATTCATATTTCTTATAATTTTTTTTATTTCAACAATCCCCTTTTGCGCATTTTCGCAATCAGGCAAGATTACATACGATGCTGTCATTAATCGCTCACTACCAGGAGTTCCTAAGGATGAAATGTTTCAGGATGATTTATACTGCAACGGTTGGCTATTTTTTAATGGTAGCGAGAGTATTTATCGCCAGTCTTTACCGGATTCTGCCGTCACTTCAAGGTCGGGAGGCGGTAGTGAGGGAGTGTTACGAATGCGGTATCCAATTAAAGTAGCAGATACAATCGGTTCAATTTATAAAATTCAACACCAAAACAAGAAAATCCTTGCACGGATGCCCTTATTTAACCTGAAGGATTTTTATGTAGTTGATGACAAGCTGGAACCAATTAACTGGAAAATTGAAACAGAAAAAAAACGTATCGGTAAGTTTGAGGTAATCAAAGCAAATGCGGATTATTTAGGCAGAAATTGGACAGCCTGGTTTGCTCCCGAGATTCCTGTAAGCGTAGGCCCATGGAAGCTTTATGGCTTACCGGGATTAATTCTGGAAGCGGAGGATAGTACACGTAAATTTCGGTTCTTATTAAAAGAAGTTCAAGTTCCTTTTCAAATCAATTCCGCTATATTCAATCCGGCGGCCCTAACCAAGACCGCAATAAGCAAAACGGAATTTATAAAAATAGAAGAGAAAAAGAAAGACGACCAATACCGTTTTAGAAAAGCAAGAATGGAGGCCGCTGCGGGCCCTGATTCAAGACCGGTAAAAATAAATATCAACTTTGAAGAAACCATTGAAATTTATAAGTGAAAAATTACGCCTGTTTCTTCTTGCTTTTTTCTTTGTGCTATTTTGCCACTCAACAGTAAATGCACAGGAAATTATTATCGAGGGCCGTGTAACTGAGAAACCCGGAGTTGGAATTTCAGGGGTTAATATCATGCTTTTGAATCCTTGTAAAGATTCTTCTATTTTAGTTTTTGGAATATCTGATAGAGACGGGAACTTCAAATTAAGTTATCATCAGAACAACGCTTCCTGCGAGCAGTACGTAATTTCTTTTACGGCAATAAACTACAGAAAAAATATTCAACCAATTCCAAATAATAAAGAAAAAATTTCGCTTGATGTTGTGCTTGAACCACAAATCCATACTTTGAAAGAAGTAATTGTAAAATCTGTAGTAAAAGGTTTCAAGCAGACCAACGATACAACCGTCTTTAATCTGTCGAAATACGCTGACGGCACGGAGCGGAAGCTTGAAGATATACTGAAGAAACTACCGGGTATTACCGTGGCTGAAAACGGAGCCATTTCCTTTAAGGGTAAAACTATAGATAAAATTTTAGTTGAGGGGGATGACTTTTTTTCTAAAAATTATACTTTATTGTCAAAAAACGTTTCCGCCGGCCTGATTGACAAAATTGAAGCATTGGAAAACTTTCAAAATGAAAACCTGCTAAAAGGTATTACGCCTTCAGACAAAGTTGCTTTGAACCTGAAATTGAAAAAAGATTTAAAACCGGCATTGTTCGGGGAAGCTGCTGCGGGATTAGGAATAAAAAATAAATATGATTGTTCTATCAATATTTTCTCTTTTATAAAAAAAGTGAAGGTTGCCGTGATTGGCAATATGAATAATACAGGCACAAGCACACTGGGCAACATACAGTATAATTTCGCCGGCGCGGATAATGATATAAATCTGTTGGAAGGTTCTACAAAAATTCCAAACCCGATAGAGGTAAAAATGCCATCCAATCTGGATATATCGCAAAACAGGTATCTGCATAACCAGACTTTTACCAGTGGACTACAATTCAATTTTGACATAGCAAAAAATTTAAAAGCAAGATTTTATGCCTATCTCAATGTGGACAAACAAGCGCAATCCTTATCGAAAAAAACTACCTTTTACTTGCCAGATACCCTGTTTTCAATTAATGAAAATTATATGTACCGTTATAAACCTAACCTAATTCATTCAAATCTTCAGTTGAGGTATCAGCCAACGTCGTCGCAGAGCATTTCCTATAATCTTTCTATAAAAGAGAATAATAATACATTAAACACCAATATTCTACTGAGTGATAAAACAATCAATGGAACTTATTACCCAATCAATGGCAGCTCTAACGAAAGCACTAAAGAACTAACAAGCGAAATTACCTATATCAAAAAAATGTCAGGCAACCAGGCTCTACTTGGGGAATTTATTTTTATGAAAAATAACAGACCCTCTTATTTGATTCTTGACACCAATCGCTTCTCTTTTATTAACATCCCAACAGACTGGCAGCTCCACCAGGAAGTGGAGACAAATTCAGATATCTTATCAGGTAGGCTTCAATATGTAGGCAAAGAAAAACATCATACCTATTCAGGAGCGTTAGGTTTCCTGAAAAACCGGGCGGCCTTATCATCTTTCTATTTCGGCGAATTAGAAAATCTGAATACAGCTAAATTAAATTTTAATAATATTTCACTAAATAAAAATGTTTTGTTTGCAGAGTTACAGGACAATATTATCTGGAAGCAAAAAGAGCTTACCGCCAATGTGCGGGTGATTAACGATTATTCGAAAAGTATTGAGCAAAGTCAGGAAACTCCAAACAAAAAAAGTCGTATTTTTTTATTGCCTGGAATTTCTTTAAAGTTAAAGCCATTCCTCTACAGTACCCTGGGGCTCAATTACAAAAAAGATTATTCGGCATCATCCGTAGCAGATTTATATAGGAATGGAATAATCAGTAATTATTTAAACATGTCAATAGGAGGACAAAAGATTTCTTATAGTTTGAAAGATAATTTTTCACTTTCGTTCAGGTATTCCAATACCGATATTCAATGGATTATGGGTTTAACCGCCAGCCTTCAATTAGAAGAAAAATCCTATGTTAACAAAATAACTTCTAATGATATTTCTTTTATTCGTTCTCACGATTTGCATCATTCCAATACCCACACCTTCTTTGCAAGATTTCAATCTGATAAATATTTAAGTTTTTTGAAAAGCAATTGGCGGGCAACAGTATCTGCATTACAGAATAATTTCAATACAATTATAAATGATGAGCCTGTAACTGAAAACCTGTTTAATACTTTTTCCACCGCAACTTCTTTAATTACCTCTCTGGATATTCCGGTAAATTTCCAGGTTGGCGCCTCACTAAACAGGTCTGCGATTCATCTGGGCAGACAAAAAATTATTAACCAATTTAATAATTACAACCTAAGCGCAATCTGGAAGTATAATAAGAACCTGTTTCTGAAACCTACGATAAATACATACCGATGGAGTTCTTTGTCAAAATCAACCACCGCTACTTTTTTAGACTTATATCTTGGATATGCAAAAGCTGGCAGTAAATGGTCAGGTAATCTGAGCATCAAAAACCTGCTTAATGCCAATCAGATTGATTTTAACGTAAGTGGCGATTATTTTTTTTCCCAAAGTTCCTATCAATTGTTAAGAAGGTATTCGTTGATTTCTTTTAATTATACCTTTTAGTTCAATAGTGTAGCGTTGTTGTAAGCGGCTCTTATAAAACATCCTATTGTTCGAATTGAGGGAGTAATTCAAACCAAATCTGCAGGTTTTTAATCCTGCTTTTTAGCTACTACTGAAAACAGGATGGGTATTAATCCTTCTTTATTTTTCAGCCGGTATTTACCGTTCGCTTCGGTCATTTTTCCGAACAGGTTAACGGGTGAATAATCATATTCTTCAAACTGTATGATCTGCAATTCATGGTTAAGCAGCGCCTGTAAAACTTTGGATAATCCGTGATTCCAGGTTACTTCTTCGTATAGCCCTTTTTCAGCGGCATTGGTATAAGTTTCTGACAGCGTAATGTAAGGCTCATCACGTGAATAAGCAGCTTCAATCTTCTCAAATTGTGTATCGAACATCCATAAAACGGGGTGAAATTCCACCATCACGAATTTACCTTGAGGTTTCAGATAGCGGCTAATTAATGCACCCCACTTATCCAGGTCAGGATACCAGTTGATAACGCCGTAACTGGTGTAAACAATGTCGAATTTATCATTGAGATAATCAGGCAAGTCAAAAATATTGCAGCAGATAAATTCTGCATCGCTACCCGTTTTAGCAGCCAGGTGTCTTGCTTTTGCAATAGCCTCGTCTGACAGATCTGCTGCCGTAACTTTTGCGCCCATGCGGGAAAGAGAAATAGAATCCATTCCGAAGTGGCACTGCAGATGTAAGATCTTTTTTCCTTTGACATCGCCGAGCAAATCAATATCAAGCGGATGCAGCGAAGTATCGCCGTTCAGAAATCCTTTTACATTATAAAAACCGGAAGCGAAATGCTCCTGTGTGCGTTTATTCCAGCTGTTACGGTTTGTCTCTATAAAATTATTGTCTGCAATCATGGTAATCATACTTTATGCCTTTGATATAATATTTCCCAGGAAAATAATTCAAGATCTGGCCAGGAAGCTTAGTTCTGCAATATATTAATTCGTAAAAGTGATTTTATATGCATATCAGCTCTATTCTTCCAGGCTGTGTTGTTTCAGATCTAAAAAGTTTTCATAGTGTATAATTTCTTTGGTACAAAGCTATGGACTTATAAAGCCACAAAAAATAACATATGCTACAAAATTCACATAGAGCCCCTGATCCGGCTTAAGGATTGAGGAGTAATATTTAAAAACGAAGCAATGTGTTTTATTGCTGCCTTTTGAAAAATCTCTGGGTAGTCTTTTAATAGAAGTTCATACTTTACTTTCCCTTCTAGACCATTGTAGTGCGAAAAATGATGTATATTGATTTGTAAATAATATTCAGCTATCTTTCTCCCCCAGTTTGCTAATTCAATATTTTCTTGAAATAAGGCTTCAAGCCGGTTTCGGGAAGTTATCAGCAATATACTATCTTCCAATAGTTCAACATTTATAGTGGATATTTTACCCTGATATGCCCCTGTGGGACTACCAATTGAGCCAAACCATACGGTTGTTTCTTTACCATCCTGATTTATATAAGCTCTTGAAAAACCTTTTTTCAAAAATATGATATCCTTATTTGATGCACCTTCCCGAACAATTATGGTTCCCTTTTTTTTCTTTACTTCGGTAAAAATACTCAATAAAAGTTCCATCGCCTGATCGGAAATATCGTAAATATGGCGGATCTGATAAATGAATTCTTCCATGATTTTTTTGTATAGATAAAAACAAAGATACATTTAAGCGTGTCATGTTTGTTTCTGTGTAATAACCAACCTTCCTAAAAAAGAGAATAACAGAAGCAAGTTTTGACAAAATAAAATGTCAATCGACCAGGAAGATTTTTTGTACAAACTCCAATGGCGCAACATTGATTTAGTTATTCTCGCGCTTCTGTATTTGTGTTTAGAAAAACAAAACTATTGCGCTTGCTTAATGTGATGGAAAAGCATTGATTCCTGCCGCGCCATGAACTGCAAATATCTAAATATTGTAATTGATAAATATAAAAATGAACATTCCCCTGTCAACGATATCAAAGCCCCTTCAGCGAATAATTAAAAACAAAGCCATCGCCGAGTTCACCTGCTGCGTCTTCAAAAACAGCGATCACATCTGAAAAGGTTTCAAGCTGGCTCATGGTAAGGTTAATGAAATCAATTTTCACCGGCAGGCTTATATGGCCCGTTAATACATCCCAGAGCGCGTCGAGGTTGCTGCCAAAATGTTCAGGCAGCTTCAATTGCCGGGCAGCCGTTGTGTAAAAATCTTTTTCTGTGCCTATCCTGTCAAAATCAAAACTGATTGTTTCCATATTATTGCTTGTCAAAAGTTTGGTAATGATCGTGTGTAAGGTACACCAATCCATCGTTTGAGAACACCAGCCTGTCTGCATTGCGCCTGCCGCAATCATAGTTCAGGTCAGCTTCGTACCATACGCGTTCCTGTGATGAAGGCAATTTCCTTTGGCGGTTGGAAAATATATCGCCGCCAATGGCGCGCCCGGGCAATGCATCACAAAGATTGCCGTCAACTGCTATCCACC
This sequence comes from Haoranjiania flava, assembly GCF_025631005.1. Taxonomy (NCBI): domain Bacteria; kingdom Pseudomonadati; phylum Bacteroidota; class Chitinophagia; order Chitinophagales; family Chitinophagaceae; genus Haoranjiania; species Haoranjiania flava. The sequence continues at coordinate 87,369 of NZ_JAOTPL010000012.1, read as the reverse complement.
CGCGGCTGCGCGCTTCCTGCTTGGTAATGTAGTAATCAGGCAGCCGCCCGTTTTTCTTTACATAAGGTACCACTACTGCTTCTGCGGTAAGCGCCGCAATATCTTTCGATGTTGCTGTTTTATTACCGGCATCTGCATTTCGGCTGTTAGGCTCTTTCTTCGGAGATCCTGTATTCACGGTGGCTTCAGCATTACCTTCAGGCAGTAGCACACCAGTCATGCCTGCATCTTTTCTAAATACCAGCAAGGCAATGATCATCAGCAACAATGCAACAATGGTAAAGAATTTATAATCGCTTTTCATGCGTTACGCTTTTAATGTCCTGTATGGCTGCAATAACTATCGGAAGAACTTCGCACATACGTGTCTGTACAACAAGGCGGTAAAAATTTATAGCTTCGTTTCATCCTTATATTTTTTATTTTTTGATAGCTCCTTTAGTTACCTCAATAAAGCAGTATAATCCATCATTTCTTGTATGCAAATAGCTATCCCAGGCGTTATGACTTCCTGATAAAATATTCCAATGCAAGCTCATAACCCTGTAAGCCAAGCCCGGCAATGGTTCCGGCACATTTGGCAGATACATGAGATATCTTCCTGAAATCTTCACGCGCAGCTACATTGCTTATGTGCACTTCCACTACCGGTGTATCGATGGCAGCGATCGCATCGCCCAGGGCAACTGAAGTGTGGGTATACCCGGCGGGGTTTAGTATAATACCGTCAAACCCGAAGCCGCAGTTTTGTATTTCGTTGATAAGCTCGCCTTCCACATTGGATTGAAAATAAAAAAATTCTACATGCGGGAAATTGGATTTTAAATTTGCAAGGTACTGCTCAAACGTAAGGCTGCCGTATATTTCAGGCTCCCTGGTTCCGAGCAGGTTTAGGTTCGGCCCGTTAATGATCGCTATTTTCATGTGTATTTATTTTTTATTTTTCTTTATGGTCGCATGGAATAGCCTTTATTCATTCGCGGTTGGTATGCAACTTTGCTTATGGCTATTTCATGTGTATATTTTTATTTGTTTTTCAGTTGCCACATGGAATAACCATTTTTTTTAGATTCAATATTCATTCCCGGTTGGTATAAATTCCTAATCTTTATGGTTATTCATCAACGGTTGGTATGCAACTTTGCTTATGGCTATTTCATGTGTTAATATTTAATTTTTCTGTTTGCCACACGGAATAACCTTTATTCATCCGCGTTGGTATGCAACTTTGCTTATGGCTATTTCATGTGTTAATATTTAATTTTTCTGTTTGCGACACGGAATAACCAAAACCTTAATTATTTATTATCATTCCCGGTTGGTATAGATTCCTAATCTTTATGGCTATTTCATGTGTATATAGTTATTTGTTTTTTACAGTTGTCACATGTAATAACCAATTTTAGATTCCATACTCATTCCCGGTTGGCCGCGCAAAAGCGAGATGGTTATTTCATGCTTTAAAAAATATATTTTCAAAGTTACTATATCTCTCAAAGGAAATTGGTTATTTTTTGTTTAATTTGTGTGATGAATTTTTATTATTCCTATTGGCATAAATCTCTTATACAACATGCAAAAAATTATCTACCTTCTCATTTTGTCTATTGCACTGCAATTGAATTTTTCTTTTGCACAGAAAAATGATGCTGCGAAAAAATGGGCAGACAGTGTGTACAATACCCTTACCCCTGACCAGCGCATAGCACAGCTTATGGTAATGCGCGAAAGCGGGCCCAATGGCATTTATGTAAAAGAAACCATTGATCTGATCAACAAATACAACATCGGCGCTATCTGTATGTTCCAGGGCGAACCCAACGAGCAGGCAATGGCTTTGAACGAATTTCAGCGCATTGCTAAAACACCGCTGATGGTGGCTATTGACGGTGAAATGGGCTTAGGTATGCGCATGAAGACGGTAAAAAAATTCCCTGACCAGCTCACCATGGGTGCTATGAACAATAAAGAGCTGGTATATGAAGTGGGCAAGGCAATGGCTGAACAGTGCAAGCGCATGGGCATCCACGTGGATTATGCACCAGTGATCGACATCAACAACAATGCGGCTAATCCCGTGATCGGCTACCGCTCTTTTGGCGAAAATAAATATAAAGTGGCTGAGTATGGCGTACAGATCATCAGGGGTATGGAAGACAACGGTGTGATGGCCTCTGCCAAACATTATCCCGGCCATGGGGATGTGGATGTAGACTCTCACCTTGACCTTCCGGTCATCAACAAATCTTTTAAACAACTGGATACGCTGGAATTATACCCTTTTAAAAAAGCTATCGAAGCCAATGTAGGCAGCATCATGATTGGACACCTGTCTATTCCTTCGCTGGACAGCCGCAAAAATGTGGCAAGCTCTATTTCCAAAAAAGTCGTTACTGACCTGCTGAAAAAACAAATGGGCTTCAAAGGCATTACTTTTACAGATGCACTGGAAATGAAGGGCGTGGCTAAATTTTACCCGCAGGGAGAAATCTCTGCCGAGTCGCTCATTGCAGGCAACGACATGCTCTGCCTCCCCGGCGAAATAGGCAATTCGCTGGCAAAGATACACCAGGCTATCAGGCAGCGTAAACTTAAATGGAATGATCTTGAAAAAAGAATAAAAAAAGTATTGGAAGCAAAATATCATTACGGCGTGGCAGATTACCGCAATATAGATACCATCAACCTTACAGCCGATCTGAACAAAGATGTGGACCGCTTGCGCAAGGCTATAGCAGAAGAAGCGATAACCGCTGTAAAGCTCGCCAATAAAAATCTGCTTTCCATAAACAATAAGAAAATTGCGTATGTAGCTATGGGTAGCAATGCCAATAACACACTCGGCAACCTGCTGGCGGAAAACTTTGCTGCAGACGTGCACAATGTAGCTATGAATATTGATGGCAAAACCTATACTGACCTGTTGCTAAAGTTGTCAGACAATACATACGACCAGATCATCATTGGTTTTCACGATTATAAAAAATCACCGGCCGGAAACTTTGGTATCAGCGCAAGTGTGATCAGGCTGGCAGAAGATATCAGGAAAACAAACGCTAACACCTTACTGATGACGTTTGGCAACCCATATGCCATTAAAAACTTTTGTGAATGGGAGAATATTATTTCCTGCTATGAAGACGATGAGATCTTCCAGAACACTGCCTACGAGCTGCTTTTAGGAAAAATAGGCACCAAAGGACAGTTGCCTGTTACAGTTTGCCCGGCGCTGCCCTATGGCACAGGAATTATGTACGCTGCCACTAACCCGCAGGGCGAAGTGTTACCTAAAGTAGTACCTGCAGCCGCTTACAACTTCTCTAAAGTAGATGCTATTGCCAATGACGGCATTGCTAAAGGCGCTTATCCAGGCTGTAATGTGATCGTAGCAAAAGACGGAAAGATCATCTACAACCAGGCTTACGGCTATCTGGACGAAAACAAAGAGAAGCAGGTAACCCCGGTCACCCTATATGACCTGGCTTCAGTTACGAAAATTTCCGCTACTACCGTCGCCATCATGAAATTGTATGAAGAAGGCAAGGTAGTCCTGGATAAAACCTTAGGCGATTATTTACCCTGGGTAAAAAATTCTGATAAAAGCAATATCACCGTTCGAGAGCTGTTGCTGCACCAGGGCGGGCTTGTATCGTGGATACCTTTCTTCAGGGAAACGATTGACGAAAAAACAGGCGATCCCCTGAAACAGTTGTACCGTAAGCATTTCAGCAGGAAGCACCACATAAATGTTGCTAAAGATCTTTACCTGAAAGATTCGTACATCAATACCATGTACGATAAGATACTTAGCAGCAAATTAGGCGCGAAAAACAAGTATGTATACAGCGATAACGATTTTATTTTCCTTGGAAAAATAGTAGAAGCAGTATCAGGCATGAACCTCGATAAGTATGTAAAGGAGCATTTTTACTACCCGCTGGAAATGTTCTCTACTACTTTTAACCCGCTTGTAAACGGCAAACCCATTGATCTGATAGCGCCTACGGAAAAAGAAGAAAAATTTCGCAAGCAAACTATCCGAGGCTACGTGCATGATCCCGGGGCTGCTATGTTCGGCGGCATCGCCGGCCACGCAGGCTTGTTCAGCAATGGCGAAGACCTGGCAAAACTGTACCTGATGTTGTTGAATGGCGGCAGCTGGAACGGCAGGCAGTTTTTCAAAAAAGAAACGATAGACCTGTTCACTTCGCATCAATCAAACATCAGCAGAAGAGGCCTTGGCTTTGATAAACCGGAGAGGATCAGGAAAGCCGGGGACAACTATCCTGCTTACCGCGCATCGGAGGCAACCTTCGGCCACACAGGCTTCACAGGGACATGCGTATGGGCAGACCCCAAAGAAAACCTGCTGTTCATCTTCCTCTCAAACCGCGTACATCCTAACGGCCAGAATCCTTTACTGGGCAGGATGGATATCAGGGAAAATATATTCGATGCCATATACGAGGCCATTCGTAAACGTTAAACTTTTATCATTCGAAAATATTTAACCATAGCGATCAGGCGTTTTTTAACCATAGAAATTATTTTTGCTCTTACATTATTGAAAAATGTTTAAGAAAATTTTCCTGTTCATATGTATAGCCTGTGCGGCACTTACGGCACAGGCGCAAATAAGTTTCAGGCTTTCAGTAGCAGAGAAAACCATTTCTTTACAGGATGAGTTGTTTGTCACTTACACACTTTCAGGCACCAGCCGTGATGAGGGCATGCCTGTGCTCAACTTTGAAGACTGGAAAGTGTTATCAGGTCCGAATACTTCTTCCACGCAAACCTGGATCAACGGCAACAAGAGCGCCACAGTAGCATACAGCTTTGTGCTGGCCCCTAAACGCACAGGCAAGCTGACTGTACCTGCTGCGGAAATAGCTATTGAGGGCAAAGTATACAGGAGCAACTACACAACCGTGACCGTTTCGGAAGGCAGTGCAAAAGGCAACCCTGCCCAGCCGCAGCAACAACCCGCGCAGCGCGGCAGTTCCATCTTTGATATTTTTGAAGATTTTTTCAAAGACCCTTCACAGCCTTCCAGCCCGTCCATACGTCCAGGGCAGACACCGCAGGAATTTATGAAGGAGCATAACTTTGTAAAAGTTACGCCCAGCAAATCCATCGCCTACCTGGGCGAACCGATACTGGTGACTTACGATTTTTATTCGGGCATTCGGCTGGCAGCCATTAACGTTACCAAGCAACCCTCATTTAACGGTGCAGGTGTAATAGAGATGACAGAAGAGAAAGAGCCTTTTAAAACCGTGCACAACGGCAAAGAATATGTAGTGTACCGCATACGCCAGGTACAGCTTGTACCGCTTAAAACAGGTACCATCACTTTAGATGCGGCGGAAGTCACCACTGACATTATGGTTAATGATAATTATGGCTTAAGCGCTACCAAACAAACTGCTATTATAAAAAATGCACCGGTAAACATCACCATACAACCGTTGCCGCCGGCCAAACCGGAAGGATTTAACGGCAACATCGGCCAATTCACCATCACTGCAAATGTAGAGCGGGCCACACTTCCGGCAGGTGAAAACAATTACCTCACGGTACAGATTACCGGGCAGGGAAATATTGAAGGCATAAAATTACCGGATATTAAATTCCCGGATAACATACAACCATTTACGCCTACAGATTCGCAAAGTGTGAACAAACAGATCTTTCCTATGGAAGGAACTAAGATTTTTAAAATACCCATTATCGGCAAAGCAGCAGGCACTGCTGTGATCCCTGCTATTGGATTTTCTTTTTTTGATAATGAGGACAACAGTTATAAAACAATCAATACAGTTCCTATAACCGTTAATTTTACAGCTCCGCTGCAAAAAGGAACATATGAAAGGCCGTTGAACACTGATACTTCCAACAACAAATACCTCTGGATGCTCGGCATGATGGCACTGGCAGCAATTGCTGTATTCATTCTCTTTGGCAGAAAGAAAAACACACAAAATGCTCCACCTTCAACCAAAGAAAATATCAAGCCGCTCAACCCCAACAATTATAAAACGGTTGCGCAGCAAAATACAGCGCTACCGGAAATGAAAGATATAGACCTGGCAAAAGACATTGCTGTTTTAGAACAGGAAATACAGGAAACAGGTTTTTATTCCAAGGCTAAGAAAATACTGGTAGCAAGCCTGCAACAGCGTTTGAGGAGTAATTCACCAACCGAATATTCGCTTATGGAAGAGCTGAAAGCAGCTCCTGTAAACCCGGTGCTGAAAAATGATTATGAAAATCTATTGCAAAAAATAAATAAGGGATTGTACCTGCCCATCGTAAACATAGAAGAAAGGAAACAGGTATTGGCAGCGTTGCGGTATCTTGTACAGAAAAGTTAATGTAAAAAGTATGTCTAAATTTTTAATAGTAGGCCTGGGAAATGTTGGCAGGGAGTATGAGCACACACGCCACAACATAGGCTTTGACGTGGTTTCAGCGTTTGTGGCAAAGAACGGCGGCTTTTTCAAAACAGACAGGCTCGCAGAAGTAGCGGAGCTGAAATGGCGCGGAAAAGTATTTATCTGTATCAAACCTACTACCTATATGAACCTGAGCGGCAAGGCTTTTAAATACTGGATGGACAAGGAGAAAATACAGCTTGAAAACACGCTCACCGTTGTTGATGATCTTGCGCTCCCCTTGTCAGCGCTGCGTTTGCGGCCATCGGGGAGCGATGCGGGCCATAATGGTTTGCGCGACATACAATTCACTTTGAACACTTCCGAATACCCGAAACTGCGCTTCGGTATTGGCAACAAATTTCCCAAAGGTATGCAGGTGGAGTTTGTGCTGGGCAAATGGTTCAAAGAAGATATACCACTTGTAAAACACAAAATAAATATAGCTGTTGAAATGATTGAAAGCTTTGCCCAGAACGGCATTGAGCGCACCATGAATATGTACAATAAAAAAGCCATTGAACTGCCGGGAGAACAATTGTGATTGGTGAACTGGTGAATGGTAAATGTTGAGAAGTGAGAGGTAAGAAGTTAAAAGTGCGGGCCGTAAAGTTTCATATCCTCTAAACAATGAGAGGCCGGATGAGGTGAATGAGATTTTCTTTACTCGCACCTTGCGCGCAAAGTCATTACTATAGCCTGCTGGCAGTATAATATGAAAATCAGGGGAACAGAAGCAGTCTCAATAGCGCAAATATTTCCAGACGTTATGCCTGAATGTTCAATTAAAATCCTTAGGCGCCATTGCATAAATAAATTTTAAAAAATAATTTTTCCTGTATGTTAATTGACATTAACTTTATGTTGCCATTCTAAAAGGCATTTTTATGTTTAGAAGTCTACTTATCCCAGCGCTTCTGCTGATAACAATTTCCATTCAGGCACAACAAAAACTATTAAACACAGCACACCAAAACACAGGTAGTAACTTCCGGACAAATTCCGAAGTTGTAGCCAAGACCTACAGTTTGCCGGAAAGAATACACTCCTTTCACATTGACAGTACCACCAATATGGCTACGCTGCAACTTCGTGATCTGACAAAAAACGGGAAAAACCTGAAAAACAAAGGAAGTATAGCGCTGGTTGATCTTGGAACAAACACCATTAAATGGAACCGTCCATTTGACTACGCCAGTAATGGCTTTGCCCAATATGGCAAACATTACATACAGTCTTCGCCAGGCAAGAGCATTATTATTGATGCAGAAAATGGTACAGATGCATGGATTATGCCAAATGAAATTTACTATGCTCACCCCGTTCAGGATATAGCTCTTGGGTATAAATACAGGGCGCTTGCAAATGTTGCAAGTGACCGGCTTGAAGGGATTGATATAAGCAATGGTAAAGTGTTGTGGAAGCGGGAGATTAAAAAAGATTACAGTTGGAACGAGATTAAAAACCTGAACGATTCCACCCTGCTGATAGTAAGCTCAGGCCTTCATACAATAAATCTTAAGGACGGTACAGGCTGGGATTATGATGCATCTACAGGGCGGAATGATTACAAAAAAATGATAGCAGCAAATGCAGCAGGGATAGCCTTAGGTGTATTGACAGGCACCTACATGGTGAGCACAGGAAGCGATATTGTAAAAGACCTTGTATCTAACTTGTTGAAAGATGATAGCGCCTACTATCTCGCATCCCGCCATGAAATCGTAAGTATAGATAGCACAGGCAATAAGCGCTGGCAGAAACCGCTGGCAAAAGAATTTGCAAGCAAATCAGAGCTGTTTTTAAAGGGAAATGACCTTATCATGGTCAACCGCGGCTATGCTTATTACAATGATAATCTTGTGGATTACGGAATGCCCTTCATTGCTGTGTTTGACAAGAGTAATGGCAATCAAAAATACCTGGTTGAAACCGGCAGGAAAAAACAAATGATCAACAGCTATATGCTGAATAAAGACAGTTCTGAAATATTTCTGGTAATGGATAATAAGTTATCGCGCTATTCTCTAAACGATGGCAAACTGATCAATGAACAGCCATTCGATGGAAAAAAATATGGCGAACCCAGCTATTTAATCGCCGATAATGCATACCTAAAACCACAGGCAGATCTTGAACCCGTAGCTACACATTTTAAAGATCAGCATATTCTGTTCACTAAAAAAGATAAAGTTTTACTGTTAGATAATGCGTTGAATATTATCGATGAGATTGATAGTAAAGACATATATTTTACACTCGCTAAAAATAAAAACTATTCACTACTTATCCGCGATCACAATGTACTGATTGTTGATGCACAACATAAGGTGCTGGGAGAACTAAAAATTTCTCCTGATGCAAAAACTGTCAACAACAAAGTTTATGATGCACAGGATAATAAATTACTTGAAATTGATCTTCAGGAGTTTGCTCCCGCGATGTAATGTTTTTTGAGTCATAGCAGCTTATCGCTCTCAAACAAGGCTTTTAATAGCTGCATCATTGCGGATAAATCGTAGCAGAGTGTAGTTGAGAAGCATGCGCTGATTTGTGAATCGTAAATTAATATTTTTGATCTATAAGATCCTTCCAAGTAATAGCGTCATACCAAAAAGTTCATCACCTGCGATGTGAAGCAGAAGCAGTCTAATTTATATGCCGTGCCAGGTGTTTTCACCTGACAGATCAACTCATTTATTTTTCATTATCTTTAAAGCCGTGTCAGTGTTTTCACCTGACAGATTAACTCACTTATTTTTCATTATCTTAAAGCCGTGTCAGGTGTTTTCACCTGACAGATCAACTCAATTATTTTTCATTATCTTAAAGCCGTGTCAGGTATTTTCACCTGACAGATCAACTCACTTATTTTTCATTATCTTAAAGCCGTGTCAGGTATTTTCACCTGACAGATCAACTCAATTATTTTTCATTATCTTAAAGCCGTGTCAGGTGTTTTCACCTGACAGATCAACTCATTTATTTTCATTATCTTAAAGCCGTGTCAGGTATTTTCACCTGACAGATCAACTCAGTTATTTTTCATTATCTTAAAGCCGTGTCAGGTGTTTTCACCTGACAGATCAACTCATTTATTTTCATTATCTTTCACCATTACCTCAAAAAAATCTAAAAGTGTAAGGATTGTATATTTCCTGTACTTGAGTAGGCCGGTATGAACCGATACTTTATTTTACAATTGTTGCAAGCTGTACTACATTTGATAGTAATTATTATAGCAAGATGTTTACAGAAAATTTCGGACTTAAAGGATTAACTGAACAGCAGGTGCTGGAAGCAAGAGCCAAACACGGCGACAATGTGCTTTCCTACAAAAAAGAAAACCAGTTCCTGGAATTGTTCAAAGGGCTGGCAAAAGAGCCGATGGTGCTGCTCTTGCTGGCTGCTGCATTGATCTATTTCATCAGTGGAGATACAGCGGATGCGCTGTTCATGTCGTTTTCAATTGTACTGGTTGCCGCTATTTCCGTTTACCAGGACAACAGAAGCCGCAATGCCTTGGAGAAATTGAAAGATCTAACCACACCCGAATGTGTGGTGATACGCAATGGTGAAATTCAGAAGATAAAAACAGAAGAATTGGTTGTGGGCGATTACCTGATGGTAGAAGAAGGAAACCTGATACCGGCAGACGGCACCATCATCCATTCAAACGACTTCTCGGTAAATGAATCGTTGTTGACAGGTGAATCTATGGCTGTGTATAAAGATAAGCAAAGCAAAAATAACCATGTATACAGCGGTACAACAGTAGCCAGCGGGCTTGCCGTAGCTGAAGTAACGGCAACAGGCAACAATACTGAATTAGGCGCCATCGGCAAAAGCCTTGAAAACATTAAGGATGAGAAAACAACGCTTGAAAAACAGATCAATCACTTCGTAAAAATGATGGTGATCGTGGGAGCTGTGGTATTCCTGATCGTGTTGCTGCTAAACTACATGCGTTCCTACAATTTGCTGGACAGCCTTTTAAAATCACTTACACTTGCCATGAGCATATTACCTGAAGAGATCCCTGTAGCATTCACCACCTTCATGGCGCTGGGCTCATACAGGCTTATGAAAATGGGCATCGTGGTAAAACAGATGAAAACAGTGGAAACCCTGGGCAGCGCCACTGTGATATGCACAGATAAAACCGGGACCATTACCGAAAATAAAATGATGCTGTCGAAATTGTATGTTCTTGCTAAAAACAGGATTGTAGATTTTTGTAAGCAGGCAGATGATGCAGAAAAAGAGCTTATACGCACAGCTATGTGGGCAAGCGAGCCCATACCATTCGATCCTATGGAAATTTCGCTGCATAAGGCTTATAGTGAATTATACCGCTATGATGAACGTCCGGAGTACCGCATGATACACGAGTATCCGTTGGGTGGCAAACCGCCAATGATGACGCACATTTTTGAAAATAAAAACGGCGACAGGATCATTGCTGCCAAAGGAGCGCCGGAAGCATTAATGGCAATATCAGACATTTCAGCTGATGAGAAAAAAGATATTCTTGCGGCTATAGAAGCAATCACGGAACAAGGTTACCGTGTGCTTGCTGTAGCCGAAGCGGTATTTGCAGGAAATAAGTTTCCTCCAACGCAGCAGGAGTTTAAATTCAGCTTTAAAGGTGTGGTAGCCTTTTATGACCCTCCTAAGAAAAACATACCGGCACTTTTAAACAATTTCTACCATGCAGGCATTGATGTAAAGATCATTACCGGCGACAATGCAGCCACTACAAAATCAATCGCAACAGAAATAGGTTTTAAAAACAGCGGCGCAAGCCTCAGCGGCGAAGAACTGGTGCACATGAATGCTGAGCGCCTCCAAAAAGCAGTACGTAAAACAAACATTTTTACCCGCATGTTCCCTGAGGCAAAGCTCAATATCATTAATGCTTTAAAGGCAAACGGTGAAGTTGTAGCTATGACAGGCGATGGTGTTAATGACGGGCCGGCTTTGAAATCAGCACACATCGGGATTGCTATGGGCAGGAAAGGCACAGAAATAGCCAAACAGGCAGCTTCGCTGATCCTGATGGAAGATGACCTTTCCAAACTGGCAAATGCTGTTGCTATGGGCAGGCGTATTTATACCAATCTTAAGAAGGCCATCCAATACATTATTTCCATACACATACCTATTATTTTAACGGTGTTTATACCTCTTGCGTTGGGCTGGATCTATCCGAATATTTTTACGCCGGTGCATGTGATCTTCCTGGAATTGATCATGGGACCTACCTGCTCCATCATTTATGAAAATGAACCGCCTGAAAAAAATGCCATGTATGAAGAACCACGTAAAACCACGGGTAACTTTTTTAGCTGGCATGAGCTGGCCACGAGCATCCTGCAGGGTTTAGCCATCACGGCCGGCACCCTGTTTGCATACCAATACGCTGTAAATAATGGCTATGATGAAGCACTCACTCGAAGCATGGTATTTACCACACTGATAGCTGCCAACATATTCCTGACGCTTGTGAACAGGTCATTTTTCTACTCAATCTTTACTACTTTAAAATACAGAAACAAACTTATACCACTGATAATTTTGATTACAGTTGTCATAGTAGCCCTCCTGTTGTACGTAGATGTATTTACGCGATTTTTTAAATTCGCACATCTTAGCGGCAGCCAATTATTATTGTGTATAAGCGTTGGCTTTATTTCGGTGATCTGGTATGAATTTGTCAAATGGGTTAAAAGAATAATACTGCATAAGTGAAGAAACACACCAACTTCGCACTTTTTAATCATTTGATTAAAATATTTGTTTAAAACAGATATTATCCTTTATCTTTGCAACAACAATGGCAAAGAAGAAAAACATACAGGAAGATTTGTCTACAGAAGAAAAAATCAAGCATGCCGCGGCAATTGTATTTCAGAAGAAAGGCTTTGCTGCCACACGCACGCGAGACATTGCCGAAGAAGCAGGCCTCAACCTGGCGCTGATCAACTATTACTTCCGCAGCAAGCAAAATCTGTTCAACATCATCATGGAAGAAAAAATACGTACCTTCTTCAAAAGTATGCTGCCTTTGCTGCTCGCAGATAAACTCTCCTTTCATGAAAAAGTGAAACTGATCTCCAAAAATTACATTGCCCTGCTGCTTGAAAACCCCGATCTGCCTGTGTTTGTAATGAATGTAATCCACTCCGACCCCAAGCATTTTGCCCGCATTACAGAAGGTGTGGAAATGGTGCAGCATTCGCCATTGGTGGGAGCAATCAGGAAAATAAATCCAAAAGCTAAGTTTGAACAGTTTTTCATGAACATCATGGCGCTCTGCGTTTTTCCCTTTGTAATGCGCCCGGCCATAACAGAAATATCAGATACTATCAATAAAGACTTTGAAAAACTGATGAATGAACGAATTGAGCTTATTCCTAAATGGATTGAAGCCATGCTGAAAGTAAAATAAAAATTTTTTAACCAAAAGTTAATCAAATGATTAAATCAATTGATAAAACCAAGTACGTATTTGTAATGGCATTGCTGCTTCTAACAATGCATATAGCTGCGGCGCAGCAACTTTCGATCGAAGAAGCCTGGAGGTTGGGTAGGGAAAACTATCCCGCTATTAAAAAATATAATTTAATAAAAGCTGTAAATGATTACACTTTACAAAACGCCGCAAAAGCTTACCTGCCACAGTTTTCAGCCAATGCACAGGCTACCTGGCAGACGGAGGTAACACGCATTCCCGTTGCGGTCCCCGGCATTAAAGAAATGAATAAAGATCAGTACAGGATACAGGCAGAAGCAAATCAGCTGATTTATGATGGCGGCGCTGTAAAAGCACAACAGGCTTTACAATCAGCCAATACAGCCGTGCAACTCCAAAGTATAGAGGTAGCCATGCACACCATTAAAGAACGTATCACGGAAATCTATTTCGGCATCTTGCTGATGGATGAACAGCTGGCACAGCAGAAGTTGCGTACAGAAGTGCTGGAGAGCACTTTGAAAAAAGCAGAAGCTGCTTTAGCGAATGGCGTTTCCTACCGTAGCAATGTACAGGAGTTAAAAGCCGAGCTATTAAATGCGCAAATGGCTGTGCACGAAATAAAAACAGACCAAAGAGGTTACAAAGATATGCTGGCAAAATTGTTGGGCACCACCATACATGAAGAAACAATATTTGTGAAACCCGCAACAGTAAACGTTCCTGGCGAGATAAACAGAGCAGAACTAAAATTATACGACCTCCAAAAAACTGTTTATGATACCCAAAAGAAAAAACTACAGTCCGACTGGCTGCCTAAAATATCTGCATTTGTACAAGGTGGTTACGGCAGGCCCGGCTTAAACATGCTCGATAATAATTTTGCTCCCTACGCTATTGGCGGCGTTCGGTTAAGCTTTCCTGTCAGCAACTTATACACCAGGGAAAACAACCTGAAAATAATTGAACTGAACAAGCAACAACTGGAAGCAGACAGGGAAGCATTCATTTTAAATACGGATATAAACCTGCAGAAACAGGCAAGCGAAATTGAGAAATATGAATCGCTGATACGTGAAGACGATAAAATTATTGAACTAAGAAAGTCAGTAACAGCATCGGCGCAGGCGCAACTGGATAATAAAGTAATCACGGTGACGGAGTTTATCACCAAACTAAATGCAGAATACGCGGCGCGTCAAACGAAATACCTGCATCAATTGCAGTTGTTAAAAGCAAAGTACAACTACAACAATACATCAGGCAATTAATCTTATAACATTAATACTCATGCAAAAAACAATCTTACTTACACTGATAATTTCAGTAATGCTCACTTCCTGCACAAACAATAAACAGGACTTCGATGCTGCCGGAAACTTTGAAGCAGATGAGGTGATCGTTTCCGCACAACAAAACGGAGAGATTAAAGAGCTAAACATTAGCGAAGGCAACACCCTTGAACGAAATACAATAGTTGGCCAGATAGATGTACAGGCGCAGAAATTGCAGAAGCAGCAAACAGAAGCTGCCATCTCTTCGCTGCAACAAAAAACAGTTTCCTCTTCTGCGCAGGAGGCCGTAGTGCAGAAGCAACTGGCAGCACAACAGGCACAACTGCAAACGCTAAAGAAAGAAAAGCAACGCACCGAAAACCTGGTGAATGCAGATGCTGCGCCACGTAAACAGTTGGATGACATCGATGCACAAATAGACCAGCTCCAAAAACAAATGACTGCAACACAGGCGCAGGCAGATGTATACAGGAATAATGCAAACACGCAAAACCGGAGCATCCTGAGTGAACGCACGCCCCTGGAAAGATCTCAGGAGATCATCAACTTCCAGATAAGCAAAGGTGAAATAGTAAACCCCGTAACAGGCGTGGTTCTTAGCAAGTACGCTATGCAGGGAGAGATGGCCACGATCGGCAGGCCCTTGTACAAGATTGCGAACATGGATACTCTTTCTTTAAAAGCGTACGTGACCGGGCAGCAATTACCTAAGATCAGGATCGGCCAGCAGGTGACTGTGCTTATAGACAACGAAAATAAAACTTATAAATATTATACAGGTGTTATCAGCTGGATATCTGATAAGTCGGAATTCACACCTAAAACCATTCAAACAAAAAATGAACGTGCCAACCTGGTGTACGCCATAAAGGTACGTGTGGTAAATGACGGCTATCTGAAAATCGGGATGTACAGTGAAGTAGTGTTTGATACATCTGAAAAATAATTGTATAAAAATTAGCATACGTGAACGATATCATTGTACATAATATTACCAAAACTTACGAGAAAGGAGCTGTGATGGCTGTTGATGATGTGAGCTTCAACGTAAACGAAGGCGAACTGTTCGGGCTTATAGGACCTGACGGTGCAGGCAAAACCTCCATATTCAGGATTCTCACTACCCTCCTGCTCGCAGATACAGGCACAGCCAGTGTTGCAGGTTTTGACGTAATAAAAGATTATAAACAGATCCGCAGCAGCATCGGTTATATGCCGGGCAGATTTTCTTTGTACCAGGATTTAACTGTGCAGGAAAACCTGGATTTCTTTGCCAACTTATTCGGAACTAATCAACAACAAAATTATCATCTTATAAAAGATATTTATGAGCAGATAAAACCCTTCAGCAACAGGCGTGCAGGAAAATTATCGGGCGGCATGAAACAGAAGCTGGCATTGTGTTGTGCGCTTGTACATAAACCACGCGTTTTATTTCTTGACGAACCTACTACCGGAGTGGATGTGGTTTCAAGAAGGGAGTTCTGGGAAATGCTGAAAAAATTAAAGCAGCAGGGAATTACTATACTGGTATCCACACCGTATATGGATGAGGCTACACTGTGCGAAAGAATTGCGCTGATACAAAAAGGAAAGATCATGCGGGTAGATACGCCCCGAAATATCTTAGACACATACCCGGTAAAGCTATACGCTGCAAAAGCTGCGAACATTTACAGCTTGCTGAAAGATTTAAGAAACCACCCGGATATTGAAAGTTGCTATGCATTCGGAGAATGGCTGCATATAACGGTAACCGGCAATAAAGACAACGGCAAACAATTAATAGAGAGAATTGCAATACAAAAAGGTCACGTAAGTATTGTTGTAAAAACAATGAAACCCGGCATTGAAGACAGTTTTATCAGGTCAATGCAAAATCGTCAACCACCCCATACAGAAGTAAAAGAAATGCATGATGAAGTTTTATGATAATAGAGAGCAAAACAATACAGCATTGACGCTTGATAATATGGTGATTTCCTGCCGCGACCTCACCAAGAAGTTCGGCGGTTTTACTGCGGTGGACAATATATCCTTTGAAGTAAGCAGAGGAGAGATCTTTGGCTTTCTCGGCGCCAACGGCGCGGGGAAAACTACTGCCATGCGCATGTTGTGCGGTTTACTGAGCCCTACTTCCGGCAAAGCTACAGTGGCAGGCTATGATGTTTACCAGGAGCAGAATAAGATCAAACAAAACATCGGTTATATGAGCCAGAAATTTTCTTTGTATGAGAACCTGAGCCCGGTAGAGAATATACAATTTTATGGCGGCGTATATGGTGTGCCGCGAAAGGAAATAAAACTGCGCAGTGAAGAGCTGATCGAAACGCTCGGATTGCAAGACCAGGCAAACAAGATGGTTGCTTCGCTGCCATTGGGCTGGAGGCAAAGGCTGGCTTTCTCTGTGGCAATTTTTCACCGCCCAAAAATTGTGTTTTTAGATGAGCCTACCGGCGGCGTAGATCCTGTAACACGCCGGCAGTTCTGGGATATGATCTATGAAGCAGCAGCGAACAATATCACCATATTTGTAACCACCCATTACATGGACGAGGCTGAGTACTGCGACCGTGTAACGATTATGGTTGATGGAAAAATTGAAGCGCTGGATACTCCCGGCAACCTGAAACAACAATTCAACGGCACCAGCATGGACGATGTTTTTTATAAGTTGGCGAGAAAGTGAATGAGAGGAGAGTGGAAAGTGGAGAGGTAAAGATGAAGTGGAGAGTGGAGAGGTGATAGTGCAAAATGAACTCATAGATATCAATTTAATTATCACAAACAATAAAATCTTATCTTATGGAAAGCATTACTGCAACCAAATCGTATGCATTTGCAATTAAAATTATCACGCTATACAAATTCTTAATTGAACAAAAGAAAGAATTTACATTATCCAGGCAACTTTTAAGAAGTGGCACAGCAATCGGAGCATTAGTACGTGAATCAAATCATGCTGAATCAAAAGCAGATTTTCTCCATAAAATAAATATTGCTTTAAAAGAAGCTAATGAAACAGAATATTGGTTAATGCTTCTCAGAGATACAGGCTACATAAGTTTTGAAGACTATGATGATATTCAAAAACATTGCAATGAGATTATCAGGTTATTGGCAAGCAGCGTAAAAACTACAAAGAAAAACCTTGGTCGAAACACCGTTTAACTCTCCTCTTTCACATTTCCACTATACTCTGTAAATGAAAAATCTTCTCGTATTTATAAAAAAAGAATTTTACCATGTGTTTCGTGATAAACGCACGCTGGTAGTGATGTTTGGCATACCGCTGATGCAGATTATATTGTTTGGTTTCGCGCTCACCAGCGAAGTTAAAAATGCGGATGTACTGTTGATAGACAATGCAAGGGATGTACATGCTCAAAAGCTCACCAATAAATACAAAGCATCCACTTATTTCAGCATCGAAGAAAAACAAATTCCTTACAACAAAATTGAGGAGGAGTTTCAAAAGGGCAATATCAAAGCTGCAATCATATTTCCACCGAATTTCAGCAACGACCTTATGCGCAGCAAGCAGGCAAGCTTGCAGGTACTGGCTGACGGCAGCGAGCCGAATATTGCAAAAATGCTGATACAATACATCAGTTCAATTACACTGGATTACCAGCAGCAACTCAATGAAAACATCCTGCCCGGCAGCATCATTATTCCGGAAATGCGCATGTTGTACAATGAAGAGGGCAACGGCTCTATCAACTTTGTGCCCGGTGTAATGGCGTTGATTCTCATGATCGTATGTACGGCATTGACTTCTGTAGCTGTTGTGCGTGAAAAAGAATTGGGCACTATGGAAATATTACTGGTATCGCCTTTTAAGCCAACTATGGTACTGGTAGCCAAGGCGCTGCCCTACCTCATCTTGTCGCTTATGAACCTGGTACTGATTTTATTATTGTCGGTATATGTGATGAACGTTCCCATGCTGGGTAGCATTGTTTTGTTCTTTTTTATAAGCCTTTTGTTTATATCTACCTGCCTGGCAATAGGCCTGGTGATCTCTAATTCTACCAATTCGCAACAGGTAGCTCTGCTGATTTCGATGATCGGGATGATGTTGCCGACAATCATTTTTACAGGATTTATTTTTCCGCTGGAAAACATGCCTGTATTCTTCCAGTGGCTCTCCAATATTGTTCCGGCGAAGTGGTATTATACAGGTGTAAAATCGATTATGCTGAAAGGCCTGGGCATCGAATATGTTTGGAAAGAAATTGTGGTGCTTACCGGCATGACGCTTTTGCTGTTGCTGGTTGCTGTGAGAAAATTTAAGATCAGGCTGGATTAATATAACCCATGAAATAACCATAAAGATTAAGAATCTATACCAACCGGGAATGATAATAAAGAATTAAGGTTTTGGTTATTCCGTGTGGCAAACAGAAAAAATTAAATATTAACACATGAAATAGCCATAAGCAAAGTTGAATACCAACCGCAAATGAATAAAGGTTATTCCATGTGGCAAACAGAAAAATTAAATATTAACACATGAATAGACATAAAAACAGGACATGCATACCAACCGCAATGATCACCTGGCGAACGAAGTTCTCTGAAAGTAATCATGTGGCCATTAAAACAGCCGCAAAGCGGCGCACTAACATACAAATGAAATAGTTGAAATGAAAGTTTTAAGATTTATACTTCAGAAAGAATTTAAACAAATATTCCGCGATAAAAGTATCGTGGCTATGATGTTTGCGCTGCCGTTACTGCAATTAGGCATCCTCCCTATTGCCATGAATTTTGAAGTAAAAAATGTAAACATAGTGATCGTGGATAATGATCACAGCAGCGTGTCGCATAAGCTCATGAATAAGATCGCCGCCTCCGGTTATTTCAAACTGGTAGCCGCAGAACCTGCTTTCAAGCAGGCCATAGAACATATCCGTACCGGCGAAGCAGACATTATCCTGGAAATTCCAAATGCCTTCGAAAAAAACCTGATAAATGAAAACAGTGCCAAAATAAACCTGGCAATTGATGCTATTAACGGCACCAAGTCGTCACTTGGCTCTGCATATCTTATGTCCGTGATTCAGGATTTTAATGCAGGAATACAAATATTCAAAGATCAGAAGCTGCAGGCTCCATATAGCATACGTATAGAATCTTCATCCTGGTTCAATCCGTTCGCAAATTATTACTGGTACATAGTTCCCGGCATACTGGCCTTTTTGCTGACTATCTTTGCCGGCTCCATTTCTGCATTGAATATTGTACGTGAAAAAGAAGTTGGCACCATAGAGCAGATCAACGTAACGCCTATACAAAAATGGCAGTTCGTGGTAGGCAAATTAATTCCTTTCTGGATTGTAGGCATGATCATCCTCACCATTGGTTTGCTGGTGGCTATTATTTTTTACGGCATCAGGCCTGTAGGTAGTATTGCTATGTTGTATGCGTTAACCGGGATTTATCTGGTGGCTTTATTAGGGTTGGGATTATTCATCTCAACAATCAGCGACAACCAGTTGCAGGCAATGTTTATTTCTTATTTTTTCATCATGCTTTTTGTATTGATGAGCGGGCTGTTTACTTCTGTGGAAAGCATGCCGCAATGGGCAAGGTACATTTCCAATTCGCTTCCCATCACTTATTTTATGAAGGCGATACGTATGATTGTTTTAAAAGGCAGCTCCTTTGCTGATGTAAAAAATATCTTTCTTATACTTACTGCTTTTGCCGCGGGGTTGAACGGGCTGGCAGTCTGGAATTACAGGAAAACCGGTTAAAAATAATCTTACACAACAAAAAAATCCATTCTATTAAGAAAAAAGTCTATGTTATTTTCAGGTGTTAGGGATACTTTTGGATTATAGTTTACCCTCATTAATTTAACACATGCAATAGCCATAAGCAAGTTGCATTCCAACTGCTAATGAATAAAAGCTATTACATGTCACGATTAAAAACAGCCGCAAAGCGGCGAACTAAATAAATACACATGAAATAATCATAAAGATTAGGAATATCAACCGGGAATGAGTATTGCATCTAAAAAAATGGTTATTCCATGTGGCAACTAAAAAATAAATAAAATAAATACACATGAAAATACACCTTTTAATAATTGCATACACTATATTAATTTCATTTCAAGGAGTGGCGCAGGTAAGAACAGTCGCTGAAAACCATTGGCTGCTTGAGACAGAGAACATGTATTATTCAGTCAAAGTCATCAACAAACAATTGTATTCCGGCTACTATGGTGCGGCTTTCAAGCAAAATAAGTACAGTCCGGACCATTTTACCGGCAGAGAAGAAATTCCCGTCCGTGGAAAATGGACAGATAAATTACCTATTATTGAAGTTATTTTCAACGATGGTACAAGAGACCTTGATCTTATTTATGAATCTTCTTTCATATCTAAAAAAGATGGCTATAGCCAGTTGGAAATTAGGATGAAAGATAGTTATTATCCTATTAAGGTAACTTCATTTTATCGTGTACTGCCTGAATTTGACATCATTGAGAAGTGGATAGAGATTTCTAATAAGGGTAAATCCATGATTAAAATTGAAAATGCTATGTCAGGTTCTTTGTGGTTGCCTTTGGGGTCATATAAGATGACACATCTAGCCGGCAATCACCTTCAAGATTTTCAACCGCATACTACTTTGCTTACACACGGTACAAAAACAATACAAAGCAAAGATTTTAAAACATATGGCGCATCATATTTTACAGTGAGGCCTGAAGGCGAAAAAGATGAACACAATGGAGACGTATGGTATGGCCAGCTTCACTACAGCGGCAACTGGAGAACAGACTTTGAGAGCAATTATGAAGATCGTTTGCAAATTGTAAGTGGAATTAATTTCTGGGATAGCGAATGGAATCTGAGACCGGCTGAAACCTTTACTACTCCTGTATTTTCTTTTGGTTTTACATCAAAAGGTACCGGAGCTGCTGCACGAAATTATCATAACTATATTAGAAATATTACGCTTCCGCAACAACGCGCTAAAAAAGCACGCCCGGTTATTTCTAACAGCTGGTATGCAACAGAATTTAATATCAATGAACAACAGCAGGTAGCACTTGCAAAGGTTGCTAAAGAAATAGGAGTTGAAATGTTCGTGATTGATGACGGCTGGTTTAAAGGAAGGGTGAATGATAAAGCAGGTCTGGGTGATTGGACCGTTGACCAAAGTAAATTTCCGAATGGTCTTAATCCTATGATCAAGCAGATAAATGACCTGGGTCTTGATTTTGGCATATGGATAGAACCTGAAATGGTAAACCCTAACAGCGACCTTTATCGTGCACATCCCGATTGGGTCTTACACTTTAATAACCGGAATAGAACAGAAGGCAGAAATCAGTTAATTCTGAATTTAGCACGCAAGGATGTTTACGATTATTTATATGAGTCATTCCATGATCTGCTAAAAAATCACAATATTAAGTATGTAAAGTGGGATATGAACAAGAGCCTTACCGAACCAGGGTGGCCTTCGGCTCCCACTGACAAGCAAAGAGAAGTAAGGATCCGATACATAGAAAACATGTACAGAATGTTTGATGAGCTTACAAAAGCTTTTCCTGATGTGTGGTTTGAAACGTGCTCAAGTGGAGGAGGACGCGTGGATTTGGGTATATTTACGTATACCGATGCAGCATGGGTTAGCGACAATATCGATCCTGTTGACCGCATATATTTACAATACGGATATCTAAATGCTTTCCCGGCCAATACAATGATCAGTTGGACCGGCGACTATGATAATCACAATATTAAACCATCAATGGAATTCATGTTTGATGTAGCAATGAGCGGGGTCCTGGGAATTGGCAATAATATGACTAAATGGAACGGTCAGGAAAAAGAAATTGCAAAAAGAAAAATTGCTGAATACAAACAAATACGCGATGTAGTGCACAATGGTGATATCTACCGTATTGCCTCTCCCTTCGAAAGCTCAAGGTGTGTACTGCAATATAACAGCAAGGATAAGAATGAATCAGTGATTTTCTGCTACGAACTCAATACGCAATTACTCGGAAGTTCCACGTATCCGAACCGTAATCCATATCTTAAACTCATGGGATTGGATGCCAATAAACGGTATCAATTCGAAGGTGAAAAAGATATTTATACAGGTGATCAGTTAATGTCTGCAGGTTTGCGCTACCCGCTATGGAAAGCCGCAACATCAAAAATACTAAGACTAAAAGCGTTGTAATCATCAATAATAGCTAAGGTAATATTCTATAATTTTTATTTAATATTGCTGAAATTATTTTAATGAATATACTATTAGCAAGCACTTCTGTGGTGTTTGGAAGTGGCTACCTGGAATACATCCGTGAAGAAATTGCTGCGCTGTTTACCGGTTTGGATGAAATTATTTTCATTCCTTATGCCCGCCCTGGTGGCATTACACATGATGAATACACTGCTAAAGTCGAACAATTTTTTAGTCTGCTAAATATTCACGTAAAGGTTTACACACCTTTGATGATCCCAGGCAAGCATTAAAAGCAGCACAAGGATTTTTTACAGGAGGAGGAAATACCTTCCTGCTCGTAAAAACATTGCACCAGCTTGACCTGATGGATGCTTTGAAAAGTGAAGTAACCCAGGGCAAACCCTATCTCGGCGCGAGCGCAGGCACAAACATCGCAGGCATAAATATGCAAACCACCAATGATATGCCAATTGTTTACCCGCCAAGCTTCCGCACAATGGGCTTAGTGCCGTTCAATATAAACCCGCATTACCTTGACCCGGTGGAAGGATCCATGCATATGGGAGAGACAAGAGAAACCAGGCTGATGGAATTTTTAACCCAGAACAGCACTCCTGTTGTCGGGCTCAGAGAAGGAAGCTGGCTGCGCGTGACCGGCGCAGATATTAGCTTACAGGGAAAATTACCTGCCAGGATATTTACAAACAATAAAGCACCATATGAATTAGCAACAGGCATGCTGCCGGCAGAGTTGTAAATTGGCAACTGCTATTGTGCTTAAGAACACAGCACAAACCCGATTCATGCACCTGGCAACTTTCTTTGTGCCTGGGTTGGTAAATTATAAACCACAACGAACACAAAAAATTCAGCAGCATCATAGAAAATGATCCTAAGTTTTGCACTCCTTGCGAAATGGCCTTCCGCAGACCCTGTGTGAAATTTTATCTCTTAACTAAAATGATAGCATAAGAAGGCAGCAGGAAATTTGGCATAAATTTTTAGCATCAAAGTGCGTGTTAAGCTAATCAATTTATATTACTTTACCTTTCAAACAACTTTATGAGAAAATCGGACAGCAAATCCATCTGGTTTATTTTTATTACACTTCTTATAGACATCACCGGATGGGGATTGATCATTCCTGTAATGCCCGACCTCATTGCCAACATTATCGGGGGAAACATCAGTGATGCGTCCTGGTACGGCGGCTGGCTCGGCTTTGCCTATGCATTTGCACAATTTCTTTTTGCACCTTTATTAGGAAGCCTGAGTGATAAGTATGGCAGGCGGCCGGTGCTGCTGCTGTCATTACTGGGCTTTGCGGCCAACTATGTTTTCTTGTATTATGCGCATACCATTGCGCTGCTATTCATAGGCAGGATTATCTCCGGTATTACAGGTGCAAGCATTACAACTGCATCTGCCTATATTGCAGACATCAGTACGGATGAGAACCGGTCTCAGAACTTCGGCATGATCGGCGCAGCATTTGGCCTGGGCTTTATCTTAGGGCCTATACTCGGCGGGTTGTTGGGGCATTACGGCGAAAGAGTACCATTTATGGCCGCAGCTATACTATGTTTCCTGAATTTCCTTTACGGCTATTTTGTATTGCCTGAATCGCTCGATAAACAACACCGCAAATCTTTTGAACTGAAAAAAGCAAATCCGGTAGGGTCACTGATGTTCCTGAAAAGCATACCTGCCGCAGGCAAACTGATCATCGCATTGCTCTTGGTGTTCATCGCTCAACATGCGGTAAACTCTACCTGGAATTTCTTTACCATGGAAAAATTCGGTTGGGATACCAAAATGGTGGGCATTTCACTTGGCGCCATTGGTTTATTCCTCGGACTTGTGCAGGGCGGGCTTATACGCATAACCAAGAAAAAACTGGGCGATGAAAAAAGCGTGTACTGGGGAATGCTTTTCTATGCCATCGGGCTATTCCTGATAGCATTTACTTCCAACCAATGGCTGGTGTTCTTATTCCTGGTGCCGTATTGTCTCGGAGGCATCGCGGGGCCTTCGCTTCAATCAATCATTACTTCACAGGTGGCGCTCAACGAACAGGGGAAACTGCAGGGCGCACTTACCAGCCTCATGAGCGCAACCGCTATGATAGGCCCACCGATCATGACCGGGCTCTTTCATTTCTTTACCAAAAAAAATGCCCCGGTATATTTCCCCGGAGCAGCTTTTTTATTAGGCGCATTTATTATGCTGGTAAGCTCAGTTATAGCTTACTATGCATTGCACCACAAAACAAAAAGATAAGTTGTAATTACAGGCACTCAACCAATCCTTTGAAGATAGCTGAGAGCTTAGGTTCAGCGGCTGTAGCAGCTTCCAGCACTTCTTCGTGGGTGATTTTATTTTCCGTTTCCCGTATGCCTTCGTCTGTAACCACACTGATGCAAAACACTTTCATACCGGCATGATTGGCTACAATGCATTCCTGCACAGTGCTCATGCCTACCAGGTCGCCGCCCAAAGCTTTGATAAGTCTGTATTCTGCATGTGTTTCGAACGTAGGCCCGGTAACGCCAACATATACGCCTTCTTTTAATTCATAATTTTTTGCCTGAGCGATCTCTTTAGCTTTTGCGATCAGTTTCAGTGAATAAGGCTCACTCATGTCCGGGAAGCGTGTACCTAATTCCTCAATATTTTTTCCTACCAGCGGGTTAGGCGTGAAAAAACTTACGTGGTCCCTGATAGCCACAATATCCCCTACTTTAAATGTAGGATTTACACTGCCTGCAGCGTTGGACAACAACAGTGTTTCCACACCCAGCAATTTCATAACACGCACGGGGAACGTAACCTGTGTGGTATCATAGCCCTCATAGAAATGAAACCTTCCTGACATGGCAACAACTTTTTTACCATTCAGTTCACCAAAGATCAGTTTACCGGAATGTCCTTTTACGGTGCTTACAGGAAAATGAGGTATCTGGCCATAGGGTATTTCCTTTTCAATTTGAATCTCATTTACAAGATTTCCAAGGCCGCTACCCAGTACAATGCCTGTTTGTACTTTGCCTGTATATTCACTCCTGATATAGTCTACGGTTTCTGTGAGCTGTTGTATGATTTCCATAATAAAAACGTTTTAACTACAAATATAACTTTATATATGCATAAGAAAGCCGGCAAAATTTGCCGGCTGGTATTTCATTATATTTATGTGATTATCTTCCCACTGGTAAAGTGTATCCTAAACGAAGGCCAACAAAGCCAGCGTTCAATTTATCATTGGATGTAGCTGATGCTGAAGAAGAGGAAATTTTATATTTATGATCAGCAGCTTCGTAACGTAAGCTCAGATCAAAACCTGCAACATTAGTAC
Organism: Haoranjiania flava; assembly: GCF_025631005.1. NCBI lineage: Bacteria > Pseudomonadati > Bacteroidota > Chitinophagia > Chitinophagales > Chitinophagaceae > Haoranjiania > Haoranjiania flava. The sequence continues at coordinate 61,587 of NZ_JAOTPL010000012.1, read as the reverse complement.
CCAATCCTATTCCATAGGCAAAACCAGGCTGGTATTTACCGGTAACTCCAGCAACCTTAGTTTCTGTGGTAGGAATGCTAACGCCCAATTGAGGATGAATATAAAAACTTCCAATACCGTATTTTACACCTGCTTTAATGGGTACAGCTCCAAAGTTTTTATATTCAGTATTATTTTCTTTTTTACCGAAAAATTGGTTATAACCTGCTGATAAGGTTAGCCCTATTGATTCATCAAAGTTGTAACCATACTGAAGATCTCCACCCACACCAAAAGTTTGTGTCTTGCTCAAATCACCTACTGGCAACATCGGGCTTATACCTATTGATAATTCTGAACCCGGTACCATCTGTGCTTGTGCATTATTAGCGGCGAATAATCCACCTACCAATACTGATAATGCTAAAAATGTCTTTTTCATAAATTTTTTAATTTTAATTTTTTAAATTATTGTCTCAGGTATTCCCTGTTTTCATTGTTATTATAACAATTTTATTTCGCAACAATCTATGTTAAACAACTACTATGCCAATCTTCTATAACAGTTGTTATTATGGTATTGTAAATATTTAAAATGGCAGATCATCTACAGGCTCTTCATATTCATTATCGGGCGTAAATGCAGGCGGCATGTCAGAATAACCGCTTTGCTGCTGGGCAATATTTCCTTCAGGCTCAATACGCCAAGCATCTAAATTGGTGAAGTAAAGATCTTTGCCGTCTTTGTTCCATTTGGTACCGCGTATATTAAAAAATACTTTGATTGTATCGCCTACCTGGAACCTGTCAAGCAAGGCAGTTTTATCCTGCACTGATTGAAATTTTATAAAGTTAGAAATGGTGCGCCCTCCTATATCGTCTGTTTTTTCAAGAACAAATTCTCTGGTTTTAAACGTTTCTGTTTTCTGTTGCACCTCTGATTTCTCAATTAATTTACCTGTAATTTCGTAAGACATTTTATTTATGATTTGTGATTTATGATTTGTGATGGTATCAACCTGTAATTTGTAACCTGCAATTATTTAATACTTTTCCTTCTTTCAATTTCATTGTTTATCAGCATAAGCTCTCTGCCTGTTTGCCCTTTTACGCTGGAGTTTTCTATAGCGCGGCGCATCAGGTAGGGAATCACCTCTTTCAGCGGGCCGTAGGGAAGGTACTTGCTTGCAGAAAAACCCATATCAGCCAGGTTGAACGTTATATCATCGCTCATGCCATACAACTGTGAAAAGTTTACATGCGGGTGATCTTTAGGCAACTGGTTATCCACGAGATAATTAGCGGCTATAAGATTACTGTATTCGTTGTGTGAAGCCACAATAAGGCTTATCTCATCTAAGTGTTGCAGGCAGTAAGTTACAGCCAGGTTATAATCCCTGTCCGTAGCTTCTTTATTGGGTTGGATGGGAGATTCGTAGCCTTCCACAAGCGCTCTTTCTCTTTCTTTTTCCATATAGGCGCCACGCACCAGTTTCATGCCCAGGATAAAACCGTTTGCCTTCGCAATCTGGTGGGATATTTTCAAAAAGTTGAGCCTGTCGTGCCTGTAGAGCTGAATGGTATTGAAAACAACGACTCTTTCTTTGTTATAGATCTGCATCATTTCCATGACCAGTCGATCGATCGGATCCTGTATCCAGCTTTCTTCGGCATCTATCATTATGCCTACATTGTTTTTTGCTGCGGCTTCACATATGGATACAATGCGTTCATGCACTTTCTGCCATTCTGCCACCTGTTCTTCATTGTCGTGGATGCCGCTGCGTACGCGTGGAGCATCGTTGAGCTTGTGCAGCAATTCAAAGCTGGCAATGCCCGTAACCTTCACGGCTACAAAAGGTATAGCATCTTTCTTTGCGGCATATTCAATCAGGCGTATGTATTCTTTGGTTGTTTTATTAAAACTCTCGTCATTGTCCTTACCCTCCACGCCGTAATCCATAATGGTTTTTACGCCGTATTTCGCAAGAAGGTCGGTAACCTTTTCTGTTTGCTCCAGCGTTTCGCCGCCTACAAACTGCCTGAAAATGGTGTTGCGTATAGCCCTGCGAATAGGAAACTTCGCTTTGATGAGAAAGGGTGTAAGCTTAATGCCCAAAGTAGAGAACACAGGCACTTTCATGGAAGAAAACAGCAATCTGGCATTTTTTAATTCGCTGTCTGTTTTATACCTGAATGCTATTTCCGAATTATTGAAATTAGACTCCATCGAACGGTTTTTAAGTGACAAATATCTTAAAAATTTGCCGGAAAACTAAATTAAAAACACTGAGTTGTGTTTATTTTTTAATCCTGGCAAGGCCGCCGATAAGCAGTCCAAGCATAAGCCCCACCAGCAGGCCCATGCGTATGTTTTTCATAACGATGCCCACTACAAAACTTACAACTACCAACAGTCCAATGGCAATGTTTCTTCTGCTCAATGGGTTAATTTTATTTGTGATTGAATATGCTGTATGATCAAAGAAGCATGTACACGGGAATTTTCTATAAACCAAAGATGCGTATCCATTCCGCCTACGACAACACCCGCAAGGTATAAGCCCGGCACATTGGTTTCCATAGTTTCTTTGTTGTACGCAGGATAATACTTGCCGTCACCGGAAAGCTGTATGCCGAAGGAACGCAGCATTTCAAAATCGGGACGGTAACCAGTCATCGCGAGCACAAAATCATTTTCAATTTCCCTGATACCGTCGGGAGTATTAACAACTACGCTACGCTCTTTTATTTCTTCAATGGTTGAATTAAAATAGGCTTTGATGCACCCTTCGGCTATGCGGTTTTCAATATCGGGTTTTACCCAATATTTTACTCTTCTGCCAATTTCGTTGCCGCGCACAACCATGGTTACATCGCCGCCTTTGCGGAATATTTCCAAAGCTGCATCTACTGCCGAGTTGCTGGCGCCCACCACTACTACTTTCTGGAAGGCATATTCGTGCGGTTCGGTATAGTAATGGCGCACTTTAGGCAAATGTTCGCCTTTTACATTTAAAAAAATGGGTGTGTCATAAAAGCCGGTTGATACAATCACCTTTTTTGTTTTATAGGTATGTTTGGCAGAGATGGAGATGAATGCATTGCCTTGCTTTGCTACCGATTCTATTTTTTCGTATAAATGTATCTGAATGTTCCTGTATGCCGCAACGCCGCGGTAATACTCTATGGCTTCTTTCCTTCCCGGTTTGGGCGCTACACTGATAAAGGGAATATCCCCGATCTCCAGCCTGTCGGCGCTGGAAAAGAAGGTCATGTATAAAGGATAGTTAAACAGGCTGTTTACCAGTGCACCTTTTTCTACTACAATATAGGAAAGGCCTGCTTTCTGAGCTTCAATGGCTGTTGCCAGGCCGATAGGCCCACCACCAATAATTAATATATCTCTTTCGATCATGCAGCAAAAGTAGTGAATTGGCTTAAGTAATCAGTGAATGAGTTATGTGGTTATGTAGGTATGAAGTTACGGAGTTATGTAGTTATCAAGTGTGGTCAGTTTAGTGATCAGGTTTAGCACTCAGCGATCAGCGATCAGCTTTCAGTGTTGAGCGATCAGGTTTCAAGCTATGCACTCAAATCCAAATCATAAATCAAAACTTTTTCTTTTCTCTTTCCTCTTTCCTCTTGTCCATTGTCAATTATCAATTAATCAAAGCTTTCTCTCAGCGCAACATCAAACGGTGTAGTTACAAAGCCCAGTTCTTTTTTTGCTTTATGGGTATTTAGCACAGAATAGGCCGCGCGTCGCGCAATTTCCGGACGTTGCCCGGAAGTAACCGGATGAATAAGGCGGGTATCTAAGTGAAGATGCTCAGCCACCTTCACTGCTATCTCGTAAGGCGTAAAGATCTCTTCGCCTGCAAGATGATAAAACCCTGTATTGCCGTGATCTAAAATATGGTTTATCATTGCACAGAGGTCATTTACATACAAGGTATTCCTGTGCTGATCGGTATAAACAAAAATCTCTTTATCTTGCTCAAGGCTGTCCTTTACCCAATGTAAAAACGTACCCCTGGATGCCTTCAGCAATTTTCCGTAAACCAGTATAATGCGCAATATGGCTGCCCTGCAACCTGACCTGGCAATCTCTTCCTCGGCCAGCGCTTTGGTTTCACCGTAATAATTGACAGGCTTTTTATCGTCAGATTCGGAACTCGCAAAGGGATGGTCAAAGATCATGTCGGTAGATAAGAATACCAGCTGGCTGTTGAACTTTTTACAGCATTCGGCTATATTCTTTGTTGCCAGTGTATTGGTCTCAAAAGCAGACTCCTTGTCCTGCTCGCAATCGTTCGGCTTGGTCATTGCTGCGGTATGCACTACTATGTCGGGCTGAATTTTTTCAAACAGAATAGCCACGCTCATCTCGTCTACAATGTCCATATCCAGCAAGGTGATGTACGCAGGCGCTACAGATTTTACAGGCGCTGTATTGGTAGCAATGGCAAATATTTTATCGTTGCGTTGTTTCCAGCTTTCCATCAGGTGCCTGCCTACAAAACCGGTAGCGCCTGTGAGTAAAATTTTCCTTGGTCGGTCTGAATTTCTGCCGGATGCTGTTTCTGCTGTATGGTTTGTTTTCATCCGTATATTGGGCTTTTTATAAGTCCGGTAGTTGGGGCGGTAAGCATATATCACACTTCATTTCGGTCAATATCCCAGGAAAAATATCAACCTGTTAATTTAAATTCCTGAAATCAACGGGCACCAGCTTGCTGATACCCGGCTCCTGCATGGTAACGCCATAGATCACATCCACCGCGCTCATCGTTTGTTTATTGTGGGTAACAATGATGAATTGCGAGTTTTCACTAAACTCTTTGATCATGTTGGTAAATTTACCCACATTGGCATCATCCAGCGGAGCATCTACTTCATCCAGAATACAGAATGGCGCGGGCTTGATGAGATAAATGGCAAACAGTAATGCCGTGGCCGTCAGTGTTTTTTCACCACCGCTTAGTTGGGTGATGGACGATGGGCGCTTGCCTTTCGGCTTGGCAACAATGTCAATACCCGTCTCTGCAAGATTGCCCGGATCAACCAATATCATATCTGCGGTATCATCTTCGGTGAACAAGGTTTTAAAAACTTTCTGGAAATTGTCGCGTACTTCATTGAAGGTAGTAAGGAACTGCTGGTTGGCAGTGGCTTCCACTTCCTGTATGGTTTGTATCAGGCTTTCTTTGGCGCTAACCAGGTCGTCTTTTTGCTCGCGGATAAATTCAAAACGCTTCTTCATTTCGGTGAACGCTTCAATAGCAGTAGGGTTTACTTCACCAATATTTTCCAAGCGCTTTTTCAGCCGGTCGGTAGTAGCCTGTAATTCTTCCAGCGGCGTATCTGTAGCGCGCGCTTCTCCTAAAATATCATCCAGCTCTACTTTAAACTCTACGCTCAGGCGTTCCTTCATGCCTGCTAACTGCAATTTCAGCTCATTGAGCTTATCTTTCATTTCATTCAGCAACAGATCGGTAGTTTCGCGCTCTTTGGTCTTTTGCCGCAAGGTTGCTTCTTTTTCATTCAATTCACTGCGCAAGGCGTAGTAGGCCTTATCTGTATCCGCCAGAACTGTTTCCTGCTCTGCCTTTTGCGAAGCCAGCGTTTGCAGGGAGGTCTCTTTTTCAGCGATGGCTGCATGTGCTTCAGCGATCATTGCCGAAGAATCTTTTAGCTGCTCTGTGTTGGCAGCTATCTCATCATTGAGTTGTTGTAGCTGGTTCTTTTTAAAATTCAGTTCCTGCTGCGCGGCAACCAGCTTGCTTTGCTGCCTGGTGAGTTCCAGGTTAGCCTCATTGAAAGAAGCAGATGCAAAATTGTATTCCTGCTCTGCCTGTATATAATCGCGTTCAATGATCTGCACTTCCTTAGACATGCTTTGGATCTGCTCATTAAGCTTCTCCAGCTCTTCTCTTGTGTTGGCGATGTTTTCGCGTTCTTCTGCAAGCTTACCTTCTGTATCTTGCAGTTTTTCAATGGCATTATTCTTTGCGAGAGAAAGGTTTTCAATCTTGTTCTTTAGTGCAAATATTTCATTGGAGAGCTGGTTTACATCGATCTCGAGCAGTTTAATGTCATTTTCTTTCAGCAGCTGGTTAAACTCCAATACCTGCGCCTGCTTTTTTTGTATTTCTGTTTTCAGCGAATTTACCACTGCTTCCTGCAGGATAATTTCATCATTGAGTTTTTCTAAATTCTTTGCACGGCCTATTTTCTTTCCTTCAAACAAGCCTACACTGCCGCCGGTGAGCGTGTAATTTCCCTTTACATACCTGCCCTCTTTTTCCAGGAGTATAATGCCATCGGTGTTTTGGCTAATGGCGTTCTCATCTTTTGCAATGAATACGTTGCCCAGCAGGTATTGAGCCAGCTTTTGATACTGCTCGTCTACTTCTATCACCTCCAGTGCTGGAATAGCGTCCGGCACATCTTTGGAGCTGAAGTAATGTTCGCTTACCTTATCCAGCAGGAAAAAATTAGCCTTACCTTTTTTATGATCATCCAGCAAGTGTACAGCCTGCAAACCTTCCTGCAAATTGTTAACCACATAATAGTTCAGGTAAGGCTCCAGCACATTTTCCACCGCTGCGCGGTATTCCTCTTCTACGTAAATAATGTCTGAAAGTATGGGTGAGCGATGGTTCCACTCGGTGTTTTTATGAAGAAATTTTACACTCTCCGGGTAGCCTTCCATTGAATCTATCAGGCTCTTCAAAAGCGCGTGTTCATTGCGTTTGGAGTCAAGCGTACGGTTTTCCCCTGCTAACTCGTTACGAAGTTTTTCCAGTTCCGACTGGGTGGAGAATATTTTCTGTTTGGCGCTTTCGTGCTGTTCGCGTGTATTTTCCAGTTGCGCACGTTTGTCTGCCGCAATCTCTTCTTTTTCCGTTAGTGCATTGTGCAGTCTTGCCAGTTCTGCTTCGCGTGCATTATTTTCCTCTGTGAGCTGCACCTGTGTGCGTACCAGGTTCTGGATATAGCTGTCGGCTACAGCTACTTTTTTTTCTGCATCAAACTGTGAACGCTGGGTTTGCAAATGTCCCGAACGCAGGTTTTCTGCCAGCCGGCGTTTCTCTTCATACACCTGTTTCTTATCTTCAATATTTTCCCTGGCTACAGCTATTTTATCCTGCAATTCATCCAGTATTTCCTGTGCTTCCGTAAACTGCAATGAAGCTGCTTCAATACCCTGGCTTAGATCGCTTACCCGACCTTCTGCTCTTTCTAAAAATATCTTATAACCGGTTTCTTTTTCTTTTAAATGTTCAAAACGTTGTATGGCCAGGTTGCGTTCATTTTCCTGGGTGCGCAGGTTTTGCAATAGCTCGTTGTAGCTGTGCTGCATTTCCTGCAATGCCCGTTCCTGCTCGTAGTAGCGGGTTTTATCGCCTTCGAGTTTAGCTTCTTCTTCCAGTATATCTTTATCGAGCTGTGCACGTTTTTCGGCTTCAAGCTGCGTTTTTTCTGTCAGGTCTTTGTAAGTAAAATTAAAACCTTCCAGTGCTGCCTTTGCCAGCTCGATGGATATTTCCTTATATTCTTTCTTTATTTCATAAAAACGTTCTGCCTTGCGAGCCTGGCTTTCCAGGGTTTTAAGCTGGTTATTGATTTCGAACAGGAGATCTTCAATGCGTGCCAGGTCTTGCTCGGTCGCGTCCAGCTTTAGTTTGGCTTCTTTTTTTCTTGTTTTGTAAATGGTGATGCCGGCAGCCTGCTCCAGCATGCGGCGGCGGCTGTTTTCCTTATCTTTGATAATGTCGTCCACCATGCCTAACTCAATAATGGCATAACTGTCTGTGGAAATACCTGTATCTAAAAATAGGTTGTGTATGTCTTTCAGGCGGCAGCTAACATCGTTGAGCCTGTATTCAGAATCGCCGTTTTTGTAAAACCTCCTGGTGACGGTGACAGTAGAAAATTCGGTAGGTAAAAGGTTTCTTGTATTTTCAAATGTAAGGCTTACTTCTGCCATGCCGCTGGGACTGCGGTTTTTACTACCGTTGAAAACAAGCGCATCGAGGTTTTCGCTGCGCAGTGCAGATATCTTCTGCTCGCCTATCACCCAGCGGATGCTGTCAATAATATTACTTTTTCCACAACCGTTGGGGCCTATAATGCCGGTGATGCCCTCATCAAAATTGACAATGGTTTTATCCGCAAAGCTTTTAAAGCCTTTAATTTCTAATTGTTTTAAGCGCACTTGTATCCTTAATTTAAATCAGGAAGGCGAAAATAAGATTTATTTGCGAGTTGCAAATCCGGATATGTTAATATTGTATAATTTGTGGACAAGCTGACGGGTGTGGATTTATCACCGTTTATGTATCACATCAAAGGTTGTTTTGGATACAAGGACAGTAAGTTTCACCAAAATCTAAAAGTAAGATCAACTTTGTCAGATGTTACATTCAAAGCGCTGGTTTATATTATAGATTTTATTTACCATGCATTTTCAAAAACCAACCCCTTTTGCACTATTCTTCCCCGCGCAACGACAGCAGGCTCAAGTTGCCGCTACTGCGAGCGAGGTACTCCGAAGAGTCCGGACTGCTTCAGACGGAGTAAAGCAGTCTCTTTCTTAGCTTAAAGGCCCGTGCGCTTTGCGTGAAATAAGAAATGTTCTTTTTGCCATTGCCGCAAAAAGAACCAAAAAGTCTAGTCTGCCTGAAGGTGAGCCACGCGCAGCAGCTAAATAAACGCTTCGTATCAGGCAGTTTTCGAAGAAGAAAACACAGGAAAATCGAAGAGTATAGAAGGTAAATGGAAAGGCAGAACTATTATTGGCCAAAAAATTGATACTTTAGAACATAGGAGTTTATAATGTAATGTGCTTCATCAAGCTCTCAATATTTTTCATTTGAAATAACCATAAAGATTAGGAATCTACACCAACCGGGAATGATAATAGAGAATTAAGGTTTTGGTTATTCCATGTGACAAACAGAAAAAATTAAATATTAACACATGAAATAGCCATAAGCAAAGTTGCATACCAACCGTTGATGAATAAAGGCTATTCCATGTGACCATAAAGAAAAAATAAAATAAATACACATGAAATAGCCATAAGCAAGGTTGAATACCAACCGCGAATGAATAAAGGCTATTCCATGTGACCATAAAGAAAAAATAAAATAAATACACATGAAAATGTCAATTGTAATTTACATAACGGGTCCGCTTTTCCGGCAATCCGTTATGTTAAAATAACGTATTTTCTAATTTTACGCCATCCTATTTTCAAAAGGAGGTTTTTGCCATACGTTTCTAAATTTTTACGAACTTCGGTAAAAGAAAAATTATGGATAAAACCAATTTCAATATAGCCGTATTGATTGATGGCGACAATGCACAACCTAAACTCCTGCAGGCGATACTGGAAGAAGTATCTAAATACGGCAAAGCCACCATACGAAGAATTTACGGCGACTGGACAAACAATAAAATGAATGGGTGGAAAGAGCTGCTGAACCAGCATTCCTTTAACCCGGTACAGAAATTTGCCTACACTACCGGCAAGAATTCCACGGACAGCTCACTGATCATAGATGCCATGGACATCCTGCACAGTAAGAATGTTGACGGCTTTTGCATTGTTTCCAGCGACAGCGATTATACCGGCCTGGCCAAGCGCATCAGGGAAGATGGTGTATTTGTAATGGGTATCGGTGAGAAGAAAACACCGATGGCTTTTATACAATCCTGTGAAATATTTACGTTTACAGAAAATATTGTAGAGGAAGTAGCACCCGCTGTGCAACCTGATAAAACAAAGAAGAGCGCATCGGTTAAACCAACAAACGCCCATAAAAAAGAGAAGCTAAACACTACGCTGATTGATAAGGCTTTTAATATCTCTGCCAATGAGGAAGATGAGGTGTATGTTTCTCAAATAGGCAATAACCTCAGGAAAATTGATCCCAGTTTTGACCCAAGAGCTTATGGCTTCAACAGCCTGACCAAACTTTTTGAAAGCATCCCGAAATATAAGATTGTGCGTAATACAACCAATGGTATCAGCCACCCGATCGTGAAACGGAAGTAATTAAAGATCTTTTTTCTTGCCATGAAGGCCGAAGGGAATAAGTCTTAAACACAAAGCTCACCAAGGAAGACACAAGGTGCACAATTTTTATACCTGTTTATGCCATGAAGGCCCGAAGTCACAAGTTGTAACCACGGAAGTCTCCCGGCTCCTTCTCCTTGGAGAGAAGGTTAGGATGAGGGGCCCGGGCAGGGATTGAAGCGGCATCCTCTGTGAAGCGCAGCGTAACAGAGATACAGCGAAAAGCCCGGTGCGAAGCAGCCCGCCAACAATTCTATCCGGTACGCCTGGAAAACTTTTGCTGAAAATCGCTGAATGCAATAGCCAAAAAAACTATATTTGCACGATTTATTTTACCACTATGCCAAGAGACAACTCCATAAAATCTGTATTGATCATAGGTTCAGGCCCAATCGTAATCGGCCAGGCCTGCGAATTTGACTATTCAGGCTCCCAAGCCGCACGCAGCCTGCGAGAAGAAGGCATTGAAGTAACGCTGATCAACAGCAACCCTGCCACCATAATGACCGACCCGATGATGGCCGATCATGTGTACCTGTTGCCACTGACCGTGGAAAGTATAGAAAAAATCCTTGACGAACATAAGATCGATGCCGTACTGCCTACCATGGGCGGGCAGACAGCCCTGAACCTGTGTAAAGAAGCAGAGGAACTGGGCGTATGGGAGAGATATGGCGTAAGGCTGATAGGCGTGGATATTAAAGCCATTGATAAAGCGGAAGACAGGGAAAAATTCCGCCAGTGGATGATTGAAATGGGTGTGCCTGTTGCACCTGCAAAAACAGCAAACAGCTACCTGGAAGGTAAAGAATTTGCACAGGAAATAGGTTTCCCGCTGGTTATCCGCCCTTCCTTTACCTTAGGCGGTACAGGCGGAGGCTTTGTTCACTCTAAAGATGACCTGGACAATGCGCTTAACCGCGGCCTGAACGCTTCGCCCATACACGAAGTGCTGGTAGAAAAAGCAGTGCTTGGCTGGAAAGAGTTTGAACTGGAACTGCTCCGCGACTCTGCCGATAATGTGGTAATTATTTGTACAGTAGAAAACTTCGACCCGATGGGCGTGCATACCGGCGACAGCATCACCGTGGCACCTGCCATGACGCTGAGCGATACGGCATTTCAACTGATGCGCGATACGGCTATCCGCATGATGCGTGAACTGGGCAACTTCGCCGGCGGTTGTAACGTGCAGTTTGCACTGAACCCTGCCACCGAAGAAATCATTGCCATTGAAATAAACCCCCGTGTAAGCCGCAGCTCTGCGCTGGCATCTAAAGCTACCGGGTACCCTATTGCTAAAATAGCCGCCAAGCTGGCAATCGGCTACAGGCTGGATGAACTGAAAAACCAGATCACGCAAAATACTTCGGCTTATTTCGAGCCTGCACTTGACTACGTGATCGTGAAAATACCACGCTGGAACTTTGACAAATTCAAAGGTGCAGACGATACACTGGGCTTGCAGATGAAATCTGTAGGCGAGGTAATGTCTATCGGCAGAAGCTTTACTGAAGCCATTCAAAAAGCCTGTCAGAGCCTGGAGAATGACGCTTTGGGACTGGGCACTTACGGCAAGAACGTGATGAACGTGGATGAAATAATTGAATACATAAAAATACCCAAGTGGGACAGGATATTCCGTATTAAAGAAGCGTTGATGAAAGGCGTACGTAAAAAAACAATCGTGGAAGCTACGCGCATCGACAGGTGGTTCATTAACCAGATCGCGATTATCTGCGACATCGAAAAAAAACTGGGCGAATATTCACTCGATACCGTTCCGGCCGAATTGCTGAAAGACGCTAAGCGCCACGGCTTCAGCGATGCACAGATTGCTTATGTACTGCTGAAAGACTGCTCGGAAGATGAGGTATACGAGAAAAGAAAATCGCTGGGCATTAACCGCGTATACAAAATGGTAGATACCTGCGCGGCAGAGTTTGAAGCCAAGACGCCTTATTTTTACAGTACTTTTGAAGGGTAACGTTGCTCTTTACTAAATTATTCTTATACATGCCCGCTTAGCCGCGGGCAATTTTTTTGAGTAGTTTATGATTAACATCCGTCTGCAAATAAAATTACACGCCAATACCAATCATTCTTTTTTTTGCCAGAATTGGAATTTAATCAGGATATTAATAATTGGCTTACGGAAGATTTTTTAACAGCCGGGCTCCAAAATGCTCAATTTGCAATGGATTTCTTCATCGAAGGTTTTCTCCGAAAATGTTTTTTCAATACTATTTAAACGCTTGCTTTCTATTAATTAGAGTTGTAATGTTAGCCTTAATTGCCCTCCCAAACCTGTCCGGATTATCTTCATTAAGGTTGAAAGCCGTATATCGCTTGCGTTATTTTCTATTCTTGAAATATAAGATTTGTTTGTCCCACATTTTTCAGCAAGCTGTTGTTGTGTCAAACCAAGTTTAAGTCTTGCTTCTTCAAGCAAAACGCCAAGTTGAAACGTTTCAAATTCCTGCTCCCACTGCTCCCTTTTTTTGACCCCTCGTTTACCATATTTCTTGTACATAAAATAGGGTCAATATCATTTCTGAAAAATTACCGATATGTATTATAGCTTGTTCCGCGTGGATATTTTGTACAAAAGTTCAAAAATGAACATTCAAACTGCAGCATATTTCAATCTAAGTCATTCAAACATGTTCTCAGCAAAAGATTTTCATCGGAGTTATTATTGGATTGTCAAATTTATTTTTCGGCCAAGCCCAAATTCGATAAGTTTATAAAGGGTTGAAAGTTGAATGTCGCTGTGACCATTTTCAATTCTTGATATGAAGCTTTTTCTTGCGCCAATTTTTTGGGCAAGTTGCTCCTGTGTCATTTGGGCTAATTTTCTTTCTTCCTTAATCAGTTCTCCAATAGCAAACGACTTAGCTTTTATTTCAAATTCGGTTCTTTCTTTAGTTCCCTTTATGCCGTATCTCTTGTCAAGATGTTGGGCAAAAGTTTTGATATTTTTATTTTTTGTGTCCATCTTTACTTTCTTTTATTCTTTAAAATATTCCACCATTAATTTTTCTGCTTTTTTCAATTCTTTAAGCGGTGTTTTCTGAGTTTTCTTATGAAATCCATTAAATAAGACAACCAAATTTCCTTTGTCGAAACAGCAAAATATCCGGTAGATATTACTTTCATATTCAACCCGGATTTCAAAAAGCCCTTAGCGCCTTCAATACTTTTCAAAAATTTTGTCGGAACACGTTCGATAATCGTTATCATAAAAAGCACTTCGTCAATTTTGGCCTTAACTTTATCGCTTTAGGTTTCAAAAAAGTTTTCGAAATGGTCTTTATAAAAACAATTTATCTGATAATTTCCATTTATCAAAGTTAACGAATAATGGAACATAATCAACAAAAAAGGAAGTATCATATATTTTAATATTGCTGTAAATAAATATTGAGGTCTTGGCGGAGGCCTGAAATTAGCTAAATGTAGTAAGTCTAAATCAAAAAATGCCGGTAAAATTCCCGGCATTTTTTCTGATTCTTCCTGAAAGTTACGGGAAAATACCCAGCTCTTCGTAAGCCCTGGCTACTTTTTGTATCGCTACCAGGTAAGCGGCTGTGCGCATATCGTGCACTTCTGGATGCGAATGCCATACATCCATAATTTCCTGCGTAGCAGAAATCATGGTTTCTTCCAGGCCGCTGTGCACCAGGTCTATTTCATCTGCTCCGTGTGCAATGATTTTCTTGTCTCTTTCCGGCACCTGCCTGCCGGTTAATAATTCAAGCTGGTTGATGATGCGTTTGTTTACATTTTCAGTGAATCTTTTTTCCATCCTGCCGTAACGAACGTGGCTGAGGTTTTTTAACCATTCAAAGTAAGAAACGGTAACGCCTCCGGCGTTGAGATACATATCCGGGATCACCACCACACCTTTGCGGATAAATATTTCGTCTGCTTCCGGCGTGAGGGGGCCATTGGCTGCCTCGCCGATTATTTTAGCTTTAATTCTTTCTGCATTCCCTTCATGGATTACGCTTTCCAGCGCTGCGGGGATAAGGATATCACAATCCAGCTCCAGTGCTTCAGCAGAATTTTCAATGAATATAGAACCCGGGAAATCTTTCACCGAGCCTGTATTTTTCCTGTGGAAGAATACATCTTCCTCATTGAGCCCTTCTTCATTGTAGATAGCTCCTTCTTTTTCTGCGATGCAGATAATCTTTGCACCTCCCTGCCTGAAGAATTTAGTGGCATAAAAGCCTACATTACCCAAACCCTGCACAACCACTCTTTTATTTTCAATACCTGTTGTAAGGCCTACTTTTTCCATTACTCCGGGTATGTTGCACACTTCACGTACGCCGTAAAAAACACCGAGTCCGGTAGCTTCTTTCCTGCCGTTTACACCGCCCTGCGAAATAGGTTTCCCCGTTACACATGCCAGCGCATTGATATCGTCCGGGTTCATAGAAGTGTAGGTATCTGCAATCCACGCCATTTCACGCCCGCTGGTACCGTAGTCAGGAGCCGGCACATCTATACCCGGGCCGATAAAGTTTTTCTTTACCAGCTCTGATGTATAGCGGCGGGTGATCTTCTGCAATTCAAATTCACTGTAGTTTTGCGGATCTATCCTGATGCCTCCCTTACCTCCACCGAAAGGCACGCTGACAATAGCACATTTGTAGGTCATCAGCGCAGCAAGCGCCATTACTTCATCCTGGTTTACATCCGTACTGAAACGTATACCGCCTTTACACGGAGTACGGTGGTGAGAGTGCTGTACCCTGTAAGCTTCAATTACTTCGATGCTGCCATCGTCGCGCTTTAAGGGAAAGCGTATGCGCAATACGGCGTTACACGCTTTAATCTGTTCCAGCAGGCCCTTGTCGAAATCGGTAAGGGCAGCGGCTTTGTCAAAACTTTTTATGACATTTTCGAAAAAGTTTGGTCGGTTTGACATATTTGAAATTTGTTTATTGTGAAACTTAACTGCGAGAGGAGTGAGCATTTGCCTCTTTCTCTATCTTGCTTATTTTTTTATCCAACAGATACAGATATAAAAACAAGCCGAGCACAATGAGCACCACTACGGCCATAACCACGTATATCTTGCCGTTGCTGTTCATAAAGCCTGTTTGCTGCCGATCGGCTGCCTGCGCAAATGTGCAGAATGAAAAAAGAAATAAAACTGAAGTGAAGCATATATATTTCAAGCGTTGCATACTATTTGAATTTATTTTCTATTAATAACTTAACTCTAATTCTTAAGGTGGCTATCCATACGCCCAACATAGACCAGCCGATGAAAGCAGGGATCATTACCAGTTTCATGTAATCTGTAGTATCATTGGGGTTCAGTGCGGGGTTGCCTTCACTGCCCTGCCCGCCCGGGTGCAGGCTTTCGGCGAAACGCGGCAATATCCATATAGTTGGGAAAAGCATACAATAAGCAAATATGTTGTACACTGCGCTCACTTTAGCGCTTTTATCCATATCCGTCATAGAACCGCGCACTACAAAGTAAGCGCAGTAAATAAGTATGGCAATGGCAGTACCTATCTGCTTAGGGTCTCCGCTCCAGGGAGCACCCCACTGGTAGTTAGCCCAGATCATGCCGGTAAAAAGCCCTAAAAAACTGTAGTACAGGCCTATTCGGGCAAATTCCAGGGAAATAATATCATCTATTTGCTTTTGTGAACGCAAATATTTTATGGCAAAAAACACGGATATAGAAAGAAATACCATCATGCCTATCCACATCGGCACATGAAAAAACAGATTCCGGATAGACTCCTGCAAACGGCCATCCAGATTAGGCACGTCTACTATAAAACCCATTGTGCACACCCACATCAACAACACAAAAGTTAAGATCTTCCACCAGGACTTACGCATCATACTATGTATAAAAAGTTACTTTAATTTTTCAAAAATCAATACACAAACTTAATCAAAGTTTAATAAGCAAACAATTGTTCATGAAATATTTTTTAAAATATATTACCATTCGGGCAGCGCATCCAGCCGGTGAAAGAAGCCTTTATCTATACACCACCCGATTGTTTCCCTTCCGTTGGTTATAACCAGGTAGCTTCCCGAAAGTTTCATGTTGTACCGTGCCACCTGTTCAAGCACAGCAGTATTTATTGCCACATGTGGTTCCTTGCATTCTACAATGAGCCAGGGGCGCATATTTTTGAAAACTACAATATCAAACCTCTTCTTTAGTTCACCCAGCCTGATCTCCTTTTCAATGGCCATTAATGAGGCAGGATATTTCCTGACCTGTATGAGATATTGGACAAAGTTTTGCCGCACCCACTCTTCAGGCGTAAGTAAAATCCAGCGTTTGCGTATGGCATCCCAGATAAATTCCTTGTCATTCTCCGTTTTGATCCTGAATGCCGGCGGAGGATACGTGATCAACATAAAATAGTTTCTTACCGATAAATGTACGATATTAGCATGAACAAATGCTTTAGTATGGAAACCAGAAGTGAAATTGTTACAAACTGGCTGCAAAGATATACCGGGGAAATCCTGAAAAATTTTGGTGAATACATTTTACTTACCAATTTCGGCAACTATGTACACCTGTTTGCAAAGTGGAACGATGTAAAGGTAAAAGGCCTTACCAAGCCTTTTCAATGTGCCACTGCCGAGAATATTACCATCATTAACTTTGGTATGGGCAGCCCGGGCGCAGCTACTATTATGGACCTGCTCTCTGCCATAAAACCAAAAGCAGCTTTGTTCCTGGGTAAATGCGGCGGGCTGAAAAAAAGAAATAAACTCGGCGACCTGATCCTCCCGATTGCAGCCATTCGCGGTGAAGGTACCTCTAACGATTACTTTCCGCCCGAAGTGCCTGCCCTGCCTGCCTTTGCCTTGCAGAAAGCTATTTCTACCACCATCCGTGACTATAAAGTAGACTACTGGACAGGCACCGTATACACCACCAACCGCAGGGTGTGGGAACACGATGCCGATTTTAAAAAGTACCTGGTAAAAATAAGGGCATATGCGGTAGACATGGAGACCGCCACCATATTTACCGTTGGGTTTTATAATAAAATTCCCACAGGCGCACTGTTGCTGGTAAGCGACCAGCCTATGATACCGGAAGGCGTTAAAACAGCAGAAAGCGACAGAAGCATCACTCAAAAATATGTGGAAACTCATTTAAAGATCGGCATAGATTCACTGAAACAGCTCATCAACAACGGCGTTACGGTAAGGCATCTGCGCTACTGATTCTTTGCTGCACAAAATGCCAGGTATTAAATGAATCGCTAATTTTCCTTTTTCAGCCTGCAAGCCAAATTTGTGGCACAGTTTTTTATTGTACATAGTTAAACAAATTACTTAACAACTAAACAATGAACAATGAATAGCAACACAAGAAACGGACTAATCGCAGCTGGTTTGGCTGCTGTAGCATACTGGTTTAAAGGTATGACACCCGAACAAAGACAAAACGTAAAAGACAAGGTAGCAGGTGCCGGAAAAAGATTTACCGAAAAAGCAAACGAAGCTATGAATTCTGCTAAAAGCACCATTAATAAGACTACCGGCGATGTAAGAGAAGAAACAACTTATTAATTCTTCTCACGCCAGATAAAAAAAGCTGCTCAATTGCAGCTTTTTTTATGGAAACATTTGTACTCTAATGGTATATTATAATGGATTTTGTGCGAGGGTACCACCGCTCAGTTCAATTTCGGCCTGAGGTATGATACCCAGGACAACTAATGAGCTTGAAGGTTATTTTACGCATCTTAAAGAGAAGCTTACACTTCACAGAGGGCTACGGTTTGAAAAGAAAAAGAACTTTATCAAATGGTATTTGCATCTGAAAAATCAGAGCAGCAAGTAGGTTTTTTTTCCATGAAGGATGCCAAAGAATGATATAAAATGAGGCTGAAAAAATCAGCCTCACATTCTTAGTATATGCACCAAATTATCGCTTGCAAGTTTCTCCTCAGCAGAGCTTGCTACCTTTCATTTGGCAGAACAAAAATGACATCATTTTAGAACAAAAAACCACTATTTTTGACCACTATGCCATTTTTATAGTTCTTTAATACTAAAATGTGAAGTTCCCGAATTACATAAAAATGTATTTAGTGATGATAAATGTTAAAATAATTACCATACAATAGTAAGTATTATTTAACAAAAAATAGTATTTCTTTACTTTTTAAATATTTCGTTATACATAATAAATGATGTTTTACTTATCATAGTGATTAACGATACCAAATTTCTTTTCAAAATTTCAAAAAAAGCATCCGTAAGGACTCTTATCATGGTTCTATATGATTGATTTGTAATAACCAATGTGCAACAGCTATGAATAGCCTGAACATAAAAAATTTATATTATTCTTGTTATTCTAACTTATATTACAAGATTTGAATTTGTATATAACTTACTCTATTTGACCAGGTAAAAAGCAACAAATGGCCTTCGTACCTCTGTTGCGCCGGCAAGCCCGCTATAGCCCATGGCAAAAGCAGTATACTTTCTATTTCTTGTGAGCGTACTCGCACTGGTATAAGTAGCAATTGCAGTAGCTGTTGGCAATGATCCCGCCGGCCTAATACTCCACGCTGTTGATGTTGAATTGATGTCTACAGTAAATTCGCTGCTGCTTTCTAAATATTTAATATTTTGCGCAACCACGGTAGTTCCAAAATATAAATCAATGGCAGGAACGTTGGGCATAAGGTTTACGAATTTAAAATAAGGCAGCGTGTCGTTGGGTACTACTAACGATTCCTCAAATAAAACACTTTTGGTTTGCGCAGCAGTATCACTAATGTGCAGTGAGTAATATTTTCCTTGTGTCAGGTTTACTTCTGCGCTGTACAATAATATTGAGTCCTGGTTACGCTTTAAAGAATCACTTATAAAAGGTACCATGATACTCACTTTTACTTTTCCTGGAGGTACAGAGAGGTAGCTGCCGAGACTGTTACCATTTGTGTTGTATCCGCCTCCGGGATACGGAGTCCTGGCAGTTATTGAACTGCTCACGATCTGATCGTTTATTTTAATGCGCATCAGGGGATTGCTCTTATAAATGGAAGCAATATTTACTTTAAGTTTCGCGTCATAGTTCAGATTATTATCGAATGCAGCGAGAATACCTTCATCATTTGCTTTACTGCAAGCCACGAAAGATATAACCAGGAACAACAATAGTATTCTATAATTCATAAGTAAAAATATTTAAAAAATTAAGGTTCAGTGATCCACAGCTTTTTTGTATGATAATTGTTTTTGGTAGCCCCGATCTTTGTCAGTTCATTCACATTCCATACATATTCTGAATTGTACCTGGGATAATACCTGTACACGTATTGCCCCTGGTTATCAGCCATTACAATGTTTAAAGTAAAATCGGCATACACCTGTTTACCGGTTTGGGCGTCCAGATC
This sequence comes from Haoranjiania flava, assembly GCF_025631005.1. NCBI lineage: Bacteria > Pseudomonadati > Bacteroidota > Chitinophagia > Chitinophagales > Chitinophagaceae > Haoranjiania > Haoranjiania flava. The sequence continues at coordinate 42,096 of NZ_JAOTPL010000012.1, read as the reverse complement.
CGTATAGTGGAACCTGCGCATGTCTAACCATGTTTCCAAGATACCATGCCCAAACATAGCAATATACTTCTGCATCATAATTTTAGACATGGTCAGTGCATTGGCGTCAACCGGAACTACCGTTGTATTGGATAGATAATCAGCTTTTACCTGTGTAGTGATCTCTTTACCGACAGGTATATTTACGTTGTACACTGTGGTCAGCATATCAAAATGAGCATTGATGCCTTCTTTAAAAGCTTGTAAGGCTGTGCCTTTATCTCCTTTCCTGAAGGCTGCTTCGGATTTGATAAATTTCATTTCAGCAGGTGTCATTACAGGTATCGGAGAATTGTTTCTAAACAAGAATCTGCAATTGTTATCGTTGGGCGGCGAAGCGTTTGTAGCTGTTGGGTTTTGGCTGGCACCGAAAAACGTTTCAGGCCTGTCTGCAGCAGGTATTACCGCCTGGCCCAAACCACTTTCCACACCTACTATTGTACCATTGGTATTGCCTCTGAGCATATACCAGGCACGCGGGTCCTCTACACCGGTGAACTCACTGTTAGTGCCATTCAGTATATTGGCAATATAAGCAGATTGCCTTATTGCTGTTGGGTTGGTTGTAGCTGTGCCCCCGAAATTACTTCTGAAAGGCCCCCAGAAATTGTTGGTAGCGCTACGGTTATCAGCTAAAAACTTTACGCTTGCAATCTCATCCACGGTAGCCATTGCTTTGTCTGCATAATAAATGGCTGAATCAGGTTTGTAAGTTGATTTATTGCTGAAATGATTGTAATACCTTGCCAATACACCATATGCAAATTTTTTCCATTTCTCAATATTGCCGCCGTAAAAATACTTATCGGCTTCAGCCAGCGTTGCATCTGTACCTGCATCTTTATTTAAATTTTCCAAGGCTTCCAAGGCAGTACTGCGCACTTTATTGTATCCTTCTTCTTCTGAATCGTAGTGGAAAGTTGTAAGGCTGGTGTTAAAAGCTTCTTTTACAATTACTTCTCCATAATAATCTACTAAGGTAAGCCAGCTCCATGCTTCTATGGCTTTCCCTATACCTACCAGGTGCCATCTGTTTTCTTCGGCTGCCCATTGCATCATTCTTTGGTTGTTTTGACCAATATCGTAATAATGCATTCTCCAGGTAGATTGCGCAACGTCACCTATACTATTGTTGTAGCCCATTGCATCAAAAACGCTGTTGGGCAGGTAAAAAGAAAAGTTCTGTATGTACGCGCCTATATACCGCATATCGTTGAGAGGGCCGTGCCCCGCATAATTACCCGCCATAGCGCTTATGATCTGGGGTAATAGTTGTTCAGGCGGCACCTTCGAATAGGAGTTAGGACTTAAATAAGCATCGTCAATTGTTTGTTTGCAGCTCGTCTGAAAAACAATTGTTGATAGCAAAACAATAAATATCTTTTTCATCCGTATATATTTTTTATATTGTTAATGGTCAGATGAATTTGGCATGTAGATCCTCTAAAATCCAATGCGAGGAGAAAAATATCATGCGACATTTCATCAGCATATTTTATGGCTAAGAAGGTTCTGATAACGATCGTGGAGTTAATTTCGCACCAGGTCTATTATCATCGCTTTCAGCCAAAGTATCATTCCGTTTTTGTGTTGTTTAAAAACTTGTTCTCAAACCGATATTGATACCAACAGGCATGCCCACGTTGCCATAGTCAAAGCCGAATGCGCCCACACCTGCAGAACCTGTTGATGTACCGTTCACCTGCGGGTCAGCGCCGCGATAGTTGGTAAAAATCAGGGGATCAGTAACTGTTACAAATGCGCTAAGGCTTTTAATGGCATTCCAAAACTGCAACTGTTGTTTAGTGAAGTTGTATGCCAGAGTAATTTCCCGCAGCCTGAACCAGTTTACATCTTTTTGAATAAATTCTTCCTCAGGCATGGTTGTATAATAAGTGTTTTGATGGTAGGGATTTACCACGATAATATTTTTAGTTGGCGTGGCAGTATTTTCCAGGCCATCCCTCAGTACACCATCCACAATGAGTGGCTTCCCCCTGTCTGCAGTTCTAAGGCTTCTTCCCATACGGGTCAGGTACATTTCTGTAGCATTAAATATATCACCGCCGATCTTTAAGTCCCAAAGCATGCTGAATGCGAAATTTTTATAGGAAACATAATTTACCCATCCTAAAGTAAAGTCAGCATTCCTATCTCCTCTTACTTTAAATGTGGCATCAATTACTGGTATACCTGTTGAAGGATCTATGAGAATGTCGCCGTTATTATTTCTTAAATAACCATAAGAAGTAAGCGTGGTTGTCGGCAACCCCACTGAACCGCCGCCTCTGGCATTGCCATACAACCATGTATCAGAAATGTAAAACTCAGGCACATTGCTTGGAAGCGCTAGGATTTTGTTCCACATTTTGTTGAAGTTAAATTTAGTATTCCACAGTAAGTCTTTATTTTTGATTACATCTGTAGCTAATACAATCTCCACGCCTTGGTTATTGGTACTCCCTACATTAAGTGTATTGAGCACAAAGCCGGTACCGTAGCTTGCACGAAATTTCTCAACAATCAGGTTTTTATTTGTTGTATTGTAATAAGTAAAATCAAAGTTTATCCTGTTCTTAAATGCACGGACTTCTGTTCCCAATTCATAAGTACTCTGGCGTTCAGGTGATAAGTCCGGATTGGCATTAGTGAAGTCATAGTAAAATCCTCCGCCGCTTCCGAGGTTTGCATTAAACAACGACTGGTTAGCATACGGAGACGCAGATCGTGCAGTATTTGCTACAGATGTGCGTATTTTCCAATATTCCACTGCTTTCTGGTTTTTAAAGCCCGGCACCAGATCAGATAAAATAATACTTACACCACCTGCAGGGTAATTGTAATTCCTGGAATGTGCAGGGAATATAGAGTTGGTTTCAAACCTGTGCGAGTAAGTTAAAAATATGGCATTATTCCACCCAATCACTGCTTCACCAAAATAAGCAAGCTGCCTCCTGATGGTGTAATTGGGTTTGCCATCCCTAAATTGCATATTGAAAGAATAAGTCCTGGTAGAGGGATCAGTATTAGAACTGTCAGTATTAAATTGGCTTTTTAAATTCGTACCGGATACCGACCAGATCTGGGTTTCATAATCCTGCCACATGGTACCCACCATTAGCCTGGTGCTCAACCTTCCAAATTCTTTTGTACCTGTAGCTGTTATTGTGTGATTGTAGCCATAATAATTATGGTAATAGTTTCTTTGCAAGCCTTTTTGAGCTCTTGTGGTGTAGTATGACATGGAGTCGTACCTGAGATAGCCTTCTGTTCTGTAATAATCGTAGCCAAACCTGCCGCTCACTTCCAGCCAATCAAACGGCCTAAGATTTACACCCAATGTGCCCGTTACCCTGTTGGTTTTATCTTCTCCGGGATTTTTGTAAACGTTATAAAAGGGGTTGTCAATTTCGCCATTGGGGTTTTCATTAAACAAAGGTTTCTTAAGACCATCGGCAGTCTGGTAATCTCTGATGTCATCGTCTGCAGGCCATACCAACAGGTTCAGCAAATAACCGCTTGCGCCTCTCAAAACTTTTTTGTTGGTCGTGTTTACGTAAGAGATGGCCGGCATAATGTCAATCCATTTGGCAAGCTTAGTGGTATTGCTTATTCTGAGGTTATACCTGTTGTAGTTGTTTGCCGGTATAAAACCATCGTTGTTGAATGTGGAGCCGGATACGCGAAAACTGGATTTATCGCTGCCAAAACCCAGGGACAGGTTATGTGTCTGCGCAAAACCTGTTTTAAAAAAATTCTTATCGTTTTCAAATATTTGTACCGTATCTGCATATCTTGGCCCAAAGCTGGTAAATACATTTTGTTTTATTCCATTTGATCCTGTACTGTACAGGCTTATGGTTTGCGGAAACCTAGTCAGCCTGGATATCCTGAAACTATTGTCGTAATTAATTCTGATACCTTTACCACTCATTGATTTTTTCGTGGTGATTACAATTGCGCCTGAACTTGCCTGGCTGCCATACAATGCGGTTGCCTCCGGCCCTTTCAAGATGGTAACGCTTGCTATATCGTTGGGATTGATATCTGAAATACGGCTCGAAAAATCTTCCGATCTGTTTTCAGTCGCCGATGTAAGCGCCGTACTGCCACTGGTGGTCGATAGTGAACTATTGTCCATAATCACACCATCTACAACGAACAACGGTGTATTGTCTAAAGATAGAGAATTAAAACCTCTTAGCACAAGTTGTGTGCTGGCGCCTGCTGTGCCCGATGTAGGGTTTACAGTAAGGCCGGCCACCCTGCCCTGCATACTGTTTACAAAATTTTCTCTTTGTGACTCTTTAATTTCATCGCCACCTACCGTTTGCACGGAATAGCTTAGCGACCTGGGGTTTCTTTTCTGGTCCATAGCTACCACCACAACTTCTCCCATATCGTTGTCAGCAGCGGCGCTCATGACCACATTAATTTCCTTATCAAAGCCTACATTTCTTTCCACCGTGTTATATCCGATAGAAATAAACTCCAGCACATCAGTGGGAGAGGCATTGATAGAATACCTGCCATTAGTGTTGGTGATTACGCCGGTTGATTTTCCTTTGACCCGCACTGTAACCGAACTTAAGGGCGTATTATTTTCCGAGTTCATAACGGTTCCTGTAATTGTGTTGGATTGCGAAAATCCCTCTAGCGAAAAAAAACAAGCCAAAAAAAGAAGTACAATATTTCTCTTCATATGAATGATAGTTGACATTAACAATTATTAAGGTTTGCTATTACAATACTATAGCTTATTGAGATAAATAAAAAAACTTTTCGGTAAATTTTAAAAAATATTTTTTAAAAGTATTTGAAATTATAAACAATTGTTTAAAATATATCCAAATCGATGAAATATTTCATGTTGCAAACGTTATCGTTTTGGAAATATTAAATACCTTTTGTTTGTAATACTTATTACATTTTACCGTGGTACATATATAAAAAAGCACCCTCTAGGATGCTTTAATTTGATTTCCCAACTTACTACTATTTCACCACATACTTAGCTGCTTTACTTTCCATATTATCTGCATTAATTGTAGTTACTGTATAGAAGCCATTTGTGCTTACGACGAACTCATTGGCGGTGGTAATTGCTAAAACTTTACTTTCAGTTTTTAAATCAGTAGTATGGTAAACTACCAACCTTACATTTCCCGAGGTAGACCATTTCAGCATATTGCCTTCTAACCTTACATTCTGCGGACTGGCAGGAGCTGGCGCTACAGCTCTTCCAAGGAATGGAATTACCGCAGGCCTTGTAAATATCTCAGCAAACTTTGCGGCAAGCTCGGGCTTTTCATTTAAGTATTTGGCGCTGTAAAACAAGTTGCCTACAACTGATTTTTTCTTTTGCGTAAGATCTAGTTCTGTAGATAGTTGGGCAGGTGTCGATTCCGGAAAATAAATGGCATGGCCAACCATGAGATGCGGCTTATTGTTAAACCGGTCCCAATCATTCAGCCTGGTACTAAAGCTGGCATGCTGGTAAATCTGCGGTATTACTACATCCATCCACCCTTCTTTTGCCCATTTTACAATATCTGCATACAATGTATTCAGGTTGTAATCAAAGTTGGAAGTAGGGGAGATAGAAAAAACCACTTCAGGCTTTGTACTTACTATTACGTCATACACACCTTTTATTGCCTGGTCTACATTAGCTCTTCTGAAAGCCTTAATATCTGTAAAGCCGCTGCCGTACTTTTCAAAATCCGGCTGGTCGGATACCATAGTGCCTGCTGATGCGGGATCAGGATAAAAGTAGTCGTCCATGTGAATGCCGTCTACAGCGTATTTGGAAACAATGTCTTTAACGATGTCTGCTAATCGCTGCCTTACCTCGGGTACTCCAGGATTGTACATCTGCCATTTTTCATGGCTTACTACCCACTCCGGTTTTACCGATGCATGCAAGGCAGGGTAAGGCGTAGAACTGCCAGCCCTGGTTGCTATCCTGAAGGGATTCAGCCACGCATGAAATTCTATACCCCTGGTATGTGCCTCATCAATCATAAATTTCATTACATCATAGCCCGGGTCTTTGCCCCGGGTGCCGGTAATGCTGGTGCTCCAGGGCTCATAAGGTGAATTGTAAAAAGCATCGCCCATGCCTTTTACCTGCACAAAAACTGCATTCATGTTCAGGTTTTTCAACTTGTCGAGGTAATCTGTATACAATTTCTTTTGTGCTGCCATGTCATATTGATTGACAGGCCAATCAAGTCCCCAAACGGTGGCCATCCACACGGCACGCATTTGTTTCTTAGAGATAATAACAGTATCGGCATTAGCGGGAGGCGGTTGAGGCGGATTAACGGGTCCATCTGTACCGCTTTTAGTACAGGCACTGAAAACAGCCATGCCTGCAAAAACTATAAAAGTGAAGTGAATAATTTTTTTCATATAGTTGGATTACTATAAAGCTATGAAGAAAATTAAAGCGTTGATGACTTTAAAAATTAAAAATGCTCCCAGGAATTAACCTGAAAGCATTTGTTCAGAAATTAATGCCTTATTCTACAATATCAGACACTATTGCCATCCTTTGGTCTGAGTTAATTTATATCCTCTGTTACTATATTCGTTTATTTGTTGTTTACCAACGGGTGCCAGGTAATTTTTCTCGTCAAAATCGTTTCTGTTTTTTGCATTAAAGACTACATAGAAGCCTTCCATTTGCGAGGCATTTGTACCATTCCAGGTAACGACAGTACCATTAGATTTTTTAACACTAATCTTACCGATATTATCCTTAGTTAAAAAGCTCGCAGAGTCAGACTTAGTCCTCATTTCATCAGGAGTAGGATTAGAGACACCATAAACATTTTTAGAATTAAAATTGATCCAAGGCCCTAAAAAATAATCGGGATTAGTACTATAATTCATATAGTGTAATTTTTTCCAGCGTTTTAAATCTAAAAGTCTGGAGTTTTCGTAAAAAAGTTCCATTCTCCTCTCCCTTCTAATTTCCCAAATCAAAGCAGGAACATCAGCGTCTCTTACAGGATCGCTAGGTAATGAGCTCAATAGCAAGGATGCGGTTTTTTGTAACCCTTTTGCTATAGCAGCTCCGTCAAGAGGGCGGTTGCGTATCGCATTGATAGAATTATCAAGGTCAGTTTGCGTAACAGGTGTGCCACCCATGTATTGGGCTAATACAGCTTTGGCTTCAATCCAGTTTAGCACTACTTCCCCTAGTCTAATTACAGGAGCGTCGTTTGTATTGTTAACATTTGACCATATTATGGGAGGAGTTTTGCCGACATATGTCACGGCTTCTCTTGAAGCATGCTTAAAAGAATACAAAAGTGTGGTAGACGGTCCAAGGGGCCTGTCTACAAAAGTGGCCTCGAAACGCGGATCGCGCGTAAGAACTAAATTAGCTATATTGAATGAATCTGCATTTGGAACATTAGAATTCTGCCAAACATTTCCATCTTTTAAAATAAAGGATTTTATGAACGCCAGATGTGCACCAGTCTGGTTTTCAATTCCATTAGAATAAGATCCTATAGCATGAGTAACCTGTTGTGCTGCATCATAAGCTCTATACATCAATACTTCTTTATTACCTGCCAGATTCTCAGAAGCAAATAATGCTTTAAAATCGCTTTCAAAGCTCCACTTTTTACTGTTCATGACAAACTCTGCCGCCTGAATAGCTAATTCCAGGTACTTCTTTGCACGTGCCTGATCTATACTGTGATAGTGCTCGTAGGTTCCTTCAAAAAGCATTAACCTTGAAATTATTCCTGCAGCTATGTATCTATTGAGAAATTGATTTCCATCATTTAGTTTCATATTAGCAAGCACGTACTGAAAATCATCATAAACCTTATCCATAACATAGCCTCTGGAATCCCTGTCTTTGTAAAGGCTATCTAATTCCTTTTCAGTAAACACCCTGCCAAAATATGGAACGTCGCCAAAAACACTTACCAGCCTGGAATATTCAAAACCTCTGAAGAATCTGCCTACAGCCTGCCAGTGTTTATAAGCTTCTTCTGAAATTCTTGGTTTTGCTACACTGTCCAGCCGGCTTAGCAACAGGTTAGATTTCTTTACCCATGCAAAATCCCACGTAGGCCCTGCATATTGGGCTAACCACTCAATCGGAGTGATACTTACGCCTTGATAATCCCTGTAATCTCCTCTGGATGAAGGAACTGTGCTTTCAAAATTTGACTGCACATTCGTTGTAGTAATATCATCCTGGAATGTATAACCTCTTACAGGTGTATAATCGACTGCCCAGCTGGAATTATACCCATTAAAATAATTCGAGTAAAAACCGTTTACATACATACGAATGTCGTCTTCAGTACGCCAAAACAAAGTTGGATCATCTGTATAGCTCGTAAGAGGTGGGCGGTCAAGTATATTTTTATTGCACGATAGCAATGAGGTGATTGCAAAAACAATCATTATCAAATATTGTGTTGTGTATTTCATGTCTGAAGTTTTTATAAATTTAATTGTAAGCCTACAGATATAGTTTTAAACGCAGGAGTACCTACACCTGTTCTACCTGAATTATAGTTTGTCTCGTGCCACATAGAATATCCGTTGATTGCTTCAGGATCGATTGGGAGGCCACGTAAATTATCCCAGGTAATAAAGTTTTCCAATGCCATATACACTCTGAATGAATTAACCCATATTTTTTTTACAATATTCTCCGGCAAGGAATAGCCAACAGTAAGATTTTTCATCCTGAGATATGACATGTCTAATAAATACCTGTCTTGTATCTGCATATTATTTGCGGTATTACTGCCAGCATTGCTATAAGCTGCAGGATAAAATGCATTTGTATTATCAGGCCTCCAGTAATCAGCAAACGTCTGAGGCATAGCGCCGTCCGGTGCATTGAAACCAGGAATAGCCAGGAACCCGCTTCCCCAAATTTTCCTGCTTCCTACCCCTTGAAAAAACACGCTAAAATCGATGCCTTTATAATCTGCGCCTATTCTGAAACCGTATTCATATCTTGGGGTGGAGTTTCCTATAATTTGAAGATCTCCGTAATCATTAATTGAATTAGCGCCATTGTCTATTACTCCGTCACCATTTATATCCTTAAACTTCACATCACCGGGACCAAAGTAAAAATTAGATGAGTTTTGTAAGAATACCTGGTAGACTGGTTTTTGACCATCAGGGCCTGCTTTTAGTTTGTAAGCTTTTTTACCGGCATATTTTGCTGGAACTTCTTTATCGGTAAGTGTTATTAACTGTAATTTTCCATTGCCGTCCAGTTCAAAATCATCCATCTGGTACAACCTGTCTGTACGATATCCCCAGATATCACCATATATTTTACCATTATAATTGCTTGTAACCAGCAGTGAAGATCCATACTCTGTAATTTTTGTTCTGGAATCAGCTATATTACCTTTAAAGTTTATACCCAAACCATTTTCAAATCTATGATTGAAATCAAGAGAAAATTCCCAACCATTTGTCTGCAATGAGCCAAAGTTACCCTGCGGTGCAGGCGAACCAAAAGTAAATGGGATACCTTCTAAAGGAACGATCATATTTTTGGTGTTTCTCTGGTAAATATCGAATGTCATGTTTACTTTGTTTCTTAGTACGCTTACATCCACACCTAGGTTTTTTGTTTCGATATCTTGCCAACTTATATCGCTAACTATAGCTGAAGGATAGCCTACGTATGGCAATCTTTGTCCACTGCCGCCAATCCAGTTTGAAAGACCACTTTTCATTAACGGAAGGTATAAATTATTAGGAACGGTCTGATCGCCAATAACACCCCATGAAGCTCTCACTTTTAATTGATCTACTACTTCCCTTGACCAATCCATAAATTTCTCGTTGCTCAACACCCAGCCTGCAGAGAAAGAAGGGTACCATTTCCACCAAAGCCTTGACGGGAATTTAGATGAACCATCGTATCTTAAGTTACCCTCAAGAAGATAAGTATTTCTAAAAGAATAATTTATACGTCCAAAATAACCTAGCTGAGATTCCCATGTTTTATCGCCTTCAATAATTGGAGGCGCGCCAACAGCAAAGTTAAACTGAGGGTTATTAATATCTGTTAATTGATTTTGTTGCTGACTCTGCCATTCATTAGTGCTTGCAACCTGATTTAAACCTAAGATAAATTTCAAGTTATGATCCTCTTTAAAATTAAGATTGTAAGTGGTAAAGGCATTAATAGTTCCACTATAAAAATTGGTTACTTGCCTGAAAATATGATCAGGATTACTACCTGTGCCTGTATAGGTTTCATATGACAGGTCATAAGCACGCATTGCTCCTGGCGCAGTGCTGGGTACTACATTTCCGGTACTGTCTACATACACTGCTTTACCATTTTCGTCAACCCTTGCAACAGGCGCGGTCCAGGAGTTTCTTGCAGTATAACGTGTACCCGGTCTTTTCCACATTTCTTCCTGGTTAGAAAAGGTGTAGTCAAAATCAAACTTCCAGTTAGGTGTAAAATTTAAAGTGGTACCCAAAGATACGTTTACATAGTTCTGTAATATATTAGCAGTGTTAGCAGCTTTTGCTTCGCTCCATGGGCTACGTATTGGATCGCCGTTCTGATCATAACCAAACGGGTACAGCGGGCCCCACCTATACAAATACAACCATGGGTCAGCAGTAGGTTGATTGGTCATGTAAGCATATTCTTTGTTACGTCTTGAGAAAATAGAGCCCGCACGCAGCGTGATATACTTATTAATTTCACTTGATACTCTTACAGAAGCATTATAGCGTGAAAATGCATCTTTCTTTGCAGGTTTCAACATACCGCTTTGATCTAACATGCCTAAGCTTATGTTATATGACGTCTTGCCAATAGTCTGTCCAACAGTTAAATTGTGTTGCTGAGTAGGCGCCCATTCTTTTACCATTAAATCGTAGGGATTGTAAGTTCTTATACCCATTTTGGAGTTTTGTACCCCCTGCACAAACCAGTCTCTGCCAAATACTGTAGGGTCGTTGGGGCCTATTTTATTACCGTACAATTCTTTCCACTGTACTGCTTTTAAATAACTGGCGCGGTCAACATAATAAAAAGCGCCTGTTGGGCTAGTAGATCCAATTCTTTCTGCAGCATCCACGCTATATCTTAATGCGTCTACGTCAGCCATTTTTAAGTCTTTCCAAATGTTTTGCCATGAAAAGTTATTAGTATAATTTATCTGCGGCTTTGTAGTACCCGAACCTTTTTTAGTTGTAATCAGTATAACGCCATTAGATGCTTTTGCTCCATAAATGGAGGAAGAAGCGGCATCTTTTAGTACTGTTATTGAGGCAATATCATTAGGGTTTACAATCTGAATACTTGGAATCTCCACGTTATCCAATAATATCAGAGGTTTCGTTGTACCCTGGAAAGAAGTCAGTTGACCTCTTATTTTCAACAAAGGATCAGAGCCAACTTCGCCACTGGGGATTGTAACGCTTAATCCCGGCGTTACACCCTGTAAACCGCGGCCCACATCTGCAATCGGTCGATTTGTGAGTGTTTTATTAATATCAACTGTGCTAACTGCCCCTGTTAAGTTACCTCTGCGCTGCGTACCATACCCTACCACAACTACATCATCGAGATTAGATTCGGTGGAGGATAGCTGTACATCTATCACAGATTGGTCGCCTACCCGCCTTTCCTGCGTGGTGTAGCTGACAGCATTGAACTGCAAAACATCATTGCTGCCCGCTGAAATAGAATACCGGCCGTTCTGGTCTGTAATTACGCCGGTTGTTCTGCCTTTTACCTGTACGCTGGCCGCAGATACTGCTTCGCCTTTTTCATTGGTTACTGTTCCTGTAACTGTTTTTGATTGAGAAAAAGATTGAAGGGAGCAAAACAAAAGAATAAATAAGAAAAGAAATTGCTTCATAAAAATTCAATTTAGCTATGCATAAAATTGTTAATGATAGCACAAATTAAACTTTATAACTTTATAAAAAAAATTTTCAACTACTTATTTTTTTATTTTCTTTAACTTAATGAATTTAATATTAATATAGTATTTACCTTTTAAAATGAATATGACGATATATTATATAACGTTAAAAATATCTATAAATATATTTAAAAATAAATATTTAATCTGGGATTTAATAGAAGATTGGATGAATTGTCGAAACACAACCTACTAAATGAACTTTTAAGGTTGTAAACATAAAAAAAGCACCATTACCAGGTGCTTTAAAATTTTTATTCTCAGTATTATTTTCTCCATTCATTCATGCCGCCGGCAAGATTGTATGTGTTGGTAAAGCCGCATTGCTCTAAAAACATACACGCCTCCTGGCTGCGGTTACCGCTGCGGCAGTATACAATCAACTCCTGATCTTTCAGATGATCGATCTCCTCTGTTTCAAAATTCATGATATTGCTCATCGGCAGATGTGTGCCGCCAATGTTGTATTCTTCGCGCTCGCCGGCTTCGCGTACATCCAGTAAATTGAGCGGTTCGCCTGCGCTGAGCCTGGCTTTTACTTCTTCAACAGTCGTAGTGTGCATAGTTTTATAAATTTAAAATTATTCTGCAGTTTCTACCTTGCCCTGCTGCGGAAGGTTGGGATTCCCATTCTCCGGGCCGGTATTGGCCTTCAGCCAGAGGTTAATGGGATACCCGTATTTGACTCTTGTGTATCGCGTACCTTTTTTTACTTCATCTCTCATTTCACGTTCGGGATCCTGACGGTAAACGATCGCCGTGAGTGTGTCGGTAACACCGGGGTCAAGGACTACATCGCCCACCTTTAAATTCATGGAAAGCAGGTATTGCCTGGCTTCAGCAAAAGTCATATTCTCCAGGTTGGGCACTTGCATGCTGGGGCTGCCTTTACCATCGCCGAGGGATAAATGTATCACCGTACCTACAGGCACTTTTGTGCCCGGCGCTATTTCGGTAAGGCTGTCCAGCCGCTGCTCTTTTACCACATCCTTACCAAGATCTGGAATGTAGCGCGTGCTGCCGACCTTTAAACCAAAACTTTTTAAAAGAAAATAAGCGCTGGTATTGGAGAAGCCGCGCAGATCGGGCATTTCTACTAAAGGAGCTGTAGCCCTGTTTATAGTGAGGTAAACAATCCTGTTTGATTTTACGCCTTTAATGGCGGAGCTGGGCGTTTGCGCAACCACGGTAAGCCGCGGCAGACTATCGTAAAACAAGGAGTCCTGTACAAAAGCCTGTAAGCCTGCCGATTCAATTTTTTCAATGGCCTTATCGTAGCGCATGCCCAGTACATTGGGTACTTTTACGGAATTGCCATGCTTGGTAAGCATATCCAGCGAAAAGATAAATACCAGGCCGATGGCAAATGTTGCCAGCAATACCATGATAAGGTTAAAGAAAAAAGACCTGTTTTTAAAAAAATTTGACACGCTGCTAATTTTTTGTGTTTGCCGAATGTAAACGTAAAGCTTCTTCAATCAAGGCGGTATAAAAACCGGTAACAGACCTGCCGCTTGCACGCACCTGTTGCGGAATAAAGCTGGTATCGGTTTGGCCGGGTACCGTATTTATTTCCAGCATATAAGCCTTACCTTCTTCTTCCTGGTAAATAAAATCTATTCTTACCACGCCGCTGCAATTTAAACCTTTATACAATCTTAGAGCAGCATCGTTGATCTTTTGTTTGATATCTTCTGTAACATCTGCCGGTGTGATCTCGGTGGTTTTTCCGCTATACTTGGCTTCAAAATCAAAGTATTGGGTGCCGTCAACTGTTGCGGGCATCACTACTTCAGATATAGGCAATACAATGATTTCTCCCTGAGACATGTATACACCCACCGTAAGTTCGCGTCCGCGGATAAATTCTTCTATCATTACTTCATCATCTACCGCAAAAGCCTTTTCAAGATGTGTATGGATAAGGCTTTCATCGTACGCCAGCACTTTGAATGTAGCGAGGCTGGAGCCGCCGTTGTTCGGCTTTATAAATACCGGATACTGAAGCGCCTTCAACTCTGTAATATCAAAGCCTTTTTTCCTTGAAAACATCCTGGATTGCGCTACATGTACACCATAATATGCCGCCAGCGCCACCGTAAACTTTTTATTGAAGGTAATGGCAGATGTAGCCGCATCGCAGCAGGTATATGGCAGGCCGATCATATCGAAATAGCCGGGCAGTTTGCCGTCTTCACCGGGCGTACCGTGCAGGCACATCAGGGCTACATCAAACTTTATTTTTTTATCGTGCAGTACCATGGAAAAATCGCTTCTGTCCAGCTGCTGTCTATGCCCGTCTTCAGAAACATAGAGCCAGCCTTCCTTACAGATGTCTACCAGGTAGCAGTCAAATTTTTCCCTGTCAAGCTGGGCAGCAACGTTGGCCGCGCTTTTGTAGCTGATCTCTGCTTCTCCGCTCAGTCCGCCTGTAATTAGGGCCACACTTATTTTTTTCGAAATATTGTTCATGTACAATAATAATGATGCAAATATATAAAAATTATTACCGGGTGTTATTGAATTAAGTTGCGCGCATTTTCCTCACTGTATACAAATTTAAACCGGCGGTGGCTCCAAAGGTAATTTGCCGGGTCTGCTTTTATGTTTTCTTCTATGAGCCCTGCCATTTTTTTAGTGATCTCCCCGCGCCTGGTCTCCGAAGCATTGGCTGTGATCAGCACCAGCTCATTTTTATAATAACCTCTTTTTACTCTTGTAAGTTTACCAAAAACTACTGCATTGCCGTTGATCACAGCGCCTTTTTCCGGGCCTTTCACAAACGGCACCAGCCTGCCAAAAAAAGTAGTCCAGAAAGCTTTATGCCTGTGTTTATAAGGATTCTGGTCTGCTACCAGTATGAGGCAATATTTTTCACCGGCATGGCTCCTGAAGCGCGACTGAAAATCTTCGGTGGGCAGCAAAGCAGCCTGGAACCTGCCGCGCAACTGCAGCATCATGTTTTCAAAAACATAGTTCTCCACTTTTTTATATACCAGCAACTGCTTATAAGGGTTTTGCAGGCTCACGGCAAGGTTGGCCATTTCCCAGTTAAAAAAATGTCCTAACGCAAGCGTGATACTTCTTTCCGAACTTGCATGCAAGTCTTCCAGCAATTGCAAATCGCATACAAACCTTTTGCTTAGCGCTTCTTTACTGATAGAAATAAGTTTAAGGGTTTCTAAAAAGCTGTCGCAAAATCTGGTGTAAAATTCATGCGCTATTCTATCTCTTTCCTGCTGCGTTTTTTCCGGAAAAGCGATCTGCAGGTTGTCCAGTACAACTTTTTTCCTGTATTGAAAGATATCGCGCAATACAAAAGCAATAATGTCGCTGAATACATACAGAACACGCAGCGGCAGCAGTGAAAAAATATAAAATATAGCGTAGATTATTTTAAACAATAAATGTTGCATCCTATGTTTTTATCGGTTGAGAGGCAGTCATTGTTATAAAATAATATCCTGAACAATGTTGCTCTTTTCCGGGTAATCGGTGTTGAAATGCAGGCCCCTGCTTTCTTTGCGAAACTGTGCTCCTTTTACGATCAGGTAAGCCACAGAGATAAGGTTTCTCAGTTCACAAAGTTGTGGCGATACTTTGGTGGTCCTGAAGAGCTGCTCGGTTTCTTCAAAGAGAAGATCCAGCCGTTTCATAGCGCGCTCCAGGCGCACATTGTTCCTTACAATGCCCACATAGTCACTCATGGTAAGCTCCAGTTCCTTACGGCTCTGCGTGATCAGGATCATCTCCTTAGGGTCGGTAGTACTTTTCGATATCCAGTCGGGCACCTCATTGTGGCTCATGCTTTCCCTGAAAGACTTATAACCGCCGTTTTGCATATACCTGCGCACGTGCTCATATACGCGATGGCCGTAAACCATTGCTTCCAGCAGGCTGTTGCTTGCCAGGCGGTTGGCGCCGTGCAGTCCGGTGCTGCTGCATTCGCCGCAAGCGTAGAGGTTCAGGATGGTTGTGCGGCCGTGCCCGTCTACCTTAATGCCGCCGCAACTGTAGTGTGCAGCAGGCGCCACCGGTATCATGTCTTTGCGGATATCTATGTTAAGGCTTAAGCACTTTTCGTTGATATTCGGGAAATGATGGAGGAACTTTTCATAGTCCATGTGCCTGCAGTCCAGGTAAACATATTCCTTACCTTCCTGCTTCATTTCATTGTCAATGGCACGCGCCACAATATCGCGGGGCGCAAGATCTTTGCGTTCATCATATTTCTCCATGAAGGCTTCGCCCTTGTGATTCCGCAGGATGCCGCCATCGCCGCGCACTGCTTCCGTGATCAGGAAGGATGGCGAAACGCCGGCTTCGAACAATGCTGTCGGGTGAAACTGTATGAACTCCATATTTTCCACCCTGCCTTTGGCGCGGTAGACCATTGCCACACCATCACCGGTGGCCACGCGCGGATTGGTGGTGGTTCTGTAGGCCTGGCCGCAACCACCAGTTGCCAGCACCGTTGTGGGAGCGAGGCATTTTTCTACAGTATTGTTTTTTTCATTCAGCATATACACCCCATAACAGGTAATATCGGTAGTAGATTTGGTTACCAGGTACCCGAAGTGATGCTGGGTAATGATATCAATCACGTAATGTTTTTCCAGGATGCGCATATTTTTTGTATTCCGTGCTTTTGCTGCAATAGCCCGCTCAATCTCTCTGCCGGTAATATCCTTATGGTGCAGTACCCTGTTTTCACTGTGGCCCCCTTCCCTGCCTAAGCTGTAATCCCCATCTGGATCTTTATCGAATTGCGTACCGTATGCGATCAGTTCTTTCAACCGCTCAGGGCCTTCGTAAATAATAGAAGCCACCAGTTCCTCATCACACAAACCATCACCTGCTACCAGCGTATCGCTGATGTGCTTCTCAAAGCTGTCATTCTCAAAATCCCATACAGTGGCAACGCCGCCCTGGGCATAGGCTGTATTGGTGTCTTCCAGGAATGACTTGGTAATAACCGTAACTTCTTTGTCAGGAAATGCTTCTGCAATTTTTAATGCATAAGTGAGCCCTGCCAGCCCCGAACCGATTATCAAAAAATCCGTTTGCATCTTCAGTTAGTTTTACATTAATTTCCGGCGCCGGTACCGGCATCTTCATCTGCATTCAGCAAATGTTCATCAGGCACTATCCTGCCTTTTCTTTTATCGTAAAATAAGGACATTACAATAGACAAGCCTACACTTGCTACAATCACAGCCAGTGAAATGCCGATAGGAATGTGGATATCAAAATACTCTACCAACATTTTGAAGCCGATAAAAATCAACACCACTGCAATACCCTGTTGTAAAAAATCAAATTTATCGGCAGCGCCCTGCAGCAGAAAGAATAAGCTTCTTAACCCGAGTATGGCAAAGATATTACTGGAATAAATGATCATAATATCTGTGTCTGAAAAGGGCACGCCTGCACTGTCTCGCACCAATGAAACTACCGTGGGAATGCTGTCTACCGCAAACACCAGGTCTGTAACGGCAATTACCAGCACCACGATGGATAAAGTGGTCAGGTATGTTTTTCCCTTTATTTTGGTAAAATATTTCCCGTTGGAATCTTTGTAGGTGATGGGCAATACCCTGTTGGCCCATTTGAATAATTTATTCTTATCCAGGTCAAGCTGGTGATCGTCTTTCTGTACAAACAATTTGAACCCCGTATATAGCAGGAATGCGCCGAAAATATACATGATCCAATGAAAGCGGTTGATGATCTCCACGCCAAGCGCTATGAAAATGATCCTTAAAATAATGGCCATCAGTACGCCCACCAACAACGCCCTGTTCTTATCAACGCTTTTGATCTTGAAATAATTAAAGATGATGATGAATACAAAAATATTGTCTATGCTCAATGATTTCTCCATGAGATAGGCGCTGATGTACTTGGTAGCATATCTTACACCATCTTCATACCATACAAAAATCCAATAAGCTAATGCCAGCCCTACCCAGAAGATCGATTGGTACAGTGCAGATTTTAAGGTCATTGCATGGCCTTTCCTGCTGAAAGCGCCCATGTCAATGATGATGGCCAACAACAACACCGCACCCAGCACCATATACTCAAACAACGTATGATCCATACAAGAAATTTAGTTTGCAAAATTACTTAAATTCAGACTGATAAAAGTCATTAAATTCTCTTTTCTGACTGCCTGTCAATAAAACTTTGCAATTGCGCTGTGGAGTAACTGCTAAGGTTTTGTGCTTTGGTCAGGCCGGCTTTCTGCGCTGCCAGCACACCAAAACGTATATCGTACAGCCCTTTGATGAAGTGCGCATCGGGATTGATGGAGATAAGCACTTCTTTCTGGAGCGCATACTCCATGTACCGCCAGTCGATATCAAGCCTGCGCGGATTGGCGTTCAACTCTATTACTACATGGTTTGCCGCACAGGCATCAATTATTTTTTTGTGATCTACAGGATAGCCGTTGCGCAGCAGCAATAACCTGCCTGTTAGGTGGCCTAATATGCTGGTATAGGGATTTTCTACTGCTTTGATTATTCTTTGTGTTGCTGCATCCGGCTGCATGCGCAGGTTGGAGTGTACCGAAGCAATTACAACTTCAAAGGTTTTTAAAATTTCATTGCCGTAGTCCAGGCTGCCGTCGTTGAGGATATCGCATTCAATGCCTTTGAAAATGCGGAATGGATACAGTTTTTTATTAAGCTCATCTATCTGCTGCTGTTGCGCCAGCACTTTCTGTTCACTTAGGCCTTCGGCATAAAAAGCAGATTTGGAATGATCTGTAAGTACCAGGTATTCTAAACCATTTCTGATCAGTTCGGCAGCAATGTCTTCAACCCTGTCCGCCCCGTCGCTCCAGTTGCTGTGGCAATGAATGATGCCTTTGATGTCGTGCGTTGTTATCACTTCAGGAATAGCTTGCTGTGCGGCGGCATCTATCCATTTAATGTTGTTGGTGAGAAACGGGGGAATGGGTTGCAGGTTATGCTGTAGGAAAATTTGTTCTCTTGAACTTACATTACCTGTTTTATATTTTTCTGTAAAGGTTTTAAAGAAATGGGGCGTGCAGGAAAGCTCAAACTGTTTGGCAATGAGCACTTCAGCAGGATACTGCAGAAACTCCATGCGTATGCCGTTCTGTGCGGTATATATTTTTTTCCCGTCCTTATGTGAAGGGTTCAGGTGATACAAGCCAGCAATTTTCTCAAGCACATCATCTCCGGCATCCGTTACCCATTGCACAGTGTGAATGATATCGCTCTGCTGTAATATTTCGCCGGTGAGCAAAAAATTATCCGGAGAAAATGTACTGCGCAATGTATTATCAAAAGCAATAACAAAATCCAGTACGGTTGCCAGCAGGAAAGCATCACGGCTCTGGAGGTAAAACTCCAGTGCAACTTTTATATTCTGCTGTGTTTTCTGGCCAAAACCTTTAAGCGGGCTTAAGCGGTTGCTGTTACAGGCTTCCAGCAGATCATTGATGGCAGTAATGCCTAATTCTTTCCAGATCAGTTTAATTTTCTGTGTTCCCAGGCCTTTCACAGACATCATTTCCAGGATACCCTGCGGGGCATTGCTTACATGTTCGTCAAGCTTTTCCATGGTACCGGTAGCCAGCTGCTCCAGTATCTTATTGCCTATGGCCTTACCTACGCCCGGCAGTTGAAAGATCTCTTCTCTTTTTATATGCTGTAATTCTACCGGAAGTTTTTTGATAAGCCTGGCTGCTTTTAAATAGGCCTTTATTTTAAAGCTGTCTTCATCGTTCAGCTCCATCAGGGCGGACAGGAACTCAAAATTATAGGCAATATCAGCGTTGGTCATTTTTGCTGCAAAGATACTAAGCGGGAAGTGTATGATGGTTGAAAATTAAATAGATCTAATGAGTGAAAAAATTAAAGAAGTGAAGTAAAGGAAATGCCAGGTAGTTGTAAGATAGTTATATTATGACAGGTTAAGTATATTTGCAACTATATTATTCCCTATAATTTTGCGATATGAGAATCCTGGTAATAGAAGATGAAACTACATTGAATAAAAACATTTGTGGAGCGCTTTTGGCTGAAAATTTTGCAGTAGAGCGTGCGTTTGACGGATTCGTGGCAGAAAGATTTTTGAGAAAAGAATCATTCGATTGTGTGGTTATGGATATTAATTTACCCAAGAAAAACGGGTACGACTTGTGTAAGGAATTCAGGGAGCACAATACCAATACTCCTGTTTTAATGCTTACTGCTTTTGACGAGCTTGAAGACAAAATCAAAGGCTTTGATAGTGGCGCAGATGACTATCTGACCAAGCCGTTTTTTATGAAAGAGCTGACTATGCGGGTACATTCACTTCTGAAAAGAAGCCAGAGCAAACCTGAGCACAAGTCTGATGAAAAAATTATTGCTTCAGATATTGTTATCAATACAGCGCAAAAAAAAGTTAGAAGACAGGATCTGGAAATTCAGCTTACCCCGAGAGAATACCAGATTTTGATGAAACTTTGTAAAAATCCGGGGGAAATAATCTCTAAAAACGATTTGATTAAAGAAATTTGGGGAACAATGGTTGATACGAATACTGTTGAGGTCTACGTCAATTTTTTGCGGAACAAAATTGATAAGCCCTTCTCGAAAAATTCTATCAAAACCAAGATCGGTTACGGATATTATTTGAGTGATGAGTGATAAGTTATGGTAATAGAAAAGTTTTTTATTTGCCGTAAGAACAGTAAAATTATATACGTATCTGTGGGGGACTAAAAAAAGAATGGGTTTTAAGCAAACAATTATTACGGAGCGGAACTGCTGTGGATGCATTGATATGGCAAGCTCAAAATGCCGAAAATAAAGCAGATTTTATTGATACATCGGGCATTGCACAAAAAGAATGTGACGAAACATTGTATTGGATTGAACTGTTGAAAAAAACAGAATTTATAACAAACCGGAATTTGAAGTTTAAGCTTCGATTGTACTGAATTATTAAAAATGATTCGTAGCTCCATAATCACATCAAAGAAAAATAACTCATAACTCATCTCTTATAACTTGTATTTATCTAACGGGAATGAGTATTGAAACTAAAAAGCTGGTTATTCCATGTGGCAACTGAAAAACAAATAAATATACGCACATGAAATAGCCATAAGCAAGGTTGCATACCAACCGCGAATGAATAAAGGCTATTCCATGTGACAACTGAAAAACAAATAAATTATATACACATGAAATAACCATAAAGATTAGGAATCTTTACCAACCGAGGATGATAATAAAGATTAAGGTTTTGGTTATTCCATGTGGCAAACAGAAAAAATTAAATATTAACACATGAAATAGCCATAAGCAAGTTGCATACCAACCGCGAATGAATAAAAGCTATTCCATGTCACGATTAAAAACAGCCGCAAAGCGGGGAACTAAAAATTACACACATGAAAATCAGGAACAAAATACTTATCTACTTTTCCAGTACCGTTATAGCGCTTTCTGCACTGTGGCTTGTGGTTGTTTTTGTTTTGTTTTCAGCGCATCGTGAAGAGGAATTTCAACAACAGCAATTCTCAAAAATTAAACATACAATTGAGCTGATAGAAGAGTTCGGAAAAATAAGCGAGGAGGTTTCATCATTGCTTGATAAGCAGGATATTCATGATTTTTACAACGAGAAAATGCTGATCTATGATGCTGATAAAAAACTCATTTTTTCGAGTATTGACAGCCTGGATATTTTAAAATCCAACGACATTCTCCACGGACTTTCGGTTTCAAACCGCTGGATTGAAACCAAAGAAGACGGCTATGACCTCATTGGAGTTTATGTGGAAAATCACTCCAAAGGCTATTATGCCATCAGTAAAGCATACGACTATTTCGGTTTTTCTAAAAAGGATTTTCTTCAAAAAGTACTTATTGGCATATTTGCAGCTATTGTAGTGATCGTACTTTTAATTTCGCTTTACCTGTCCAATATTATTGCCAAACCGATTTCGGAGCTGACAAACAAAATCGAAGATTACGATTTCCACAATCAGGAAAATAAGCCCCTGAAAATTAATACCACGACTTCCGAATTACGGGATTTGTCGGATAAATTCAATGAGCTGCTAAAAAGAACCAATGAAGCTTTCCTGTTTCAGAAACACAGCATCCAACACATTTCACATGAACTGAAAACACCGATCGCTGTTTTGGTGTCTGAGCTCGAAAAAATTGCAAAGCAGCATAATATCGAACAGATAAAATCAGAGCTGCACGAACAGACACAAAAAGCAAAATCTCTTGGAACCATTATTAATGTGTTGCTTCAAATTTCAAAAATTGAGTCAGGGCAAGAAATTACCAAAAACAATATCCGGATTGATGAAATTATTTTTGATTGTATTTCGGAAGTTAACAGCCTTTACCCGGATTTTCATTTCGAAGTAAATTTTACCCCGGATAACTTTAACGAAAACAGCTTAAATATTCAGGCAAACGAACCGCTTATCAAACAGGCTTTTTTAAATTTACTGATAAATTCCGTTCATTATTCTAATAATCAAAAAGCCAAAATTACATTTGACTGCACCACTGATTTTCTTAAGATCCTGATTTCAAATTGCGGGAAAACACTTTCCGAAGACGAACAAAAATTTATTTTCTCTCACTTTTTCAGAGGAAAAAACGCCCAAAACGTAGTGGGTTTCGGACTTGGGTTAGTACTTTCCCAGAAGATTTTTGCCATTCACAATGCTATACTACAATATCACTCACAAGAAAATATCAAAAATATTTTCAGCGTGGAATTTCCACATGATTATCAACAGATTGAAATGTTTGTATAATTTTGTTATTCCCGCATAAAAGCGAACAGAGAGCAAATGAGCAACACGAAAATATCCATCCGATTTTTTAACGACCAAGAAGTCCGTGCAGTTTGGGGACGAAGAAAACGGTTATTCCAAAGTAGGAAATTATTGGAAATACATCAAATCAAAGCTCAAAAAAGAAACAGCCAGGTGGTTAGTGCCACTATCCAGTTGAAATTACCGGCACCTGAAGGGAAAAAGCGTTTAACAGACACATTAGACAGCAACGGCATTATAGATTAGCCAAACATTTTCCAAACTAAAAACTCTTTTAAAAGATGCTTTAACCAACAAAATCAACGACCGTGAAATGTTTATGAAAGGCATTGATTGTTCTTATTATTAGGAAGAAAATGATCAGGAGATAATAATAGATAAAAATCTGTTGAAAACATTGTAAGCAATATTGGTAAATTGCCTCAAGCAAAACGAAATGCAAAAAACAACGCTTTTATCAACTTAAGAAAATTAAAAAAGCTATCGCACAATTGCGACAGCTTTTTAATATCAATAAACCGCTATTTTATTTTAGCAGTCCATTCCGCACCACTGATGTCTATTAGTTTTAGGAAATAATTCTTTTTTACTTCCGTGTTTTCCAAATCAATCGTTATATCAGCTTTTGCACCGAGTGGAATAATTAAACTATGTATTCCCGATTTAATTTTTGCCACATAATAATTGTAGATTTTATCTTTCGGGAATTGAGCTAATTCGCTTTGGTCAATAGATTTCACAACTTCATTATCCTCATTTAAAACCTGTATACCAATCAAAAACGAACCATAAACGTCCGCTCCCTCGACCCTAAAAATCTGAAAAGTCAATTGTGAGCCATTGTACTGAACATTGGAAATTTCTACTTTTGGTTTTACGGATTTGTTGTGCAACTTCCCGAATACACCACCGTGAAAATATTGGTTGGTAAACAATGTCAATCCGAAAATGAATAGGGATATTGCCAAAACTTTCGGTTTTAGATTATTGACAGGAAGCACGCCCGACCCTAAAAATCCGAACCATTTTTCGCGGGTAAACGCAAGGTCTTTGTTCATTAGATAATTATCCAAAGAATACGAACCGCTGCCTGTCAAAAACAACGTAAAACCACCTGCAATACCCAATACGCCGATTTGCCATTCGTCCAGACAAGTGGTACCGATCCAACCTGAACCTAAAAGAATACCCATTGCCAATAAAAATACGCCTATGCTCATCAGTCTTGTAAATAGCCCGAGAATGATGAACAACCCAACAATGGCTTCTACAATCGTAAAGACAACCATTGAAATCTGTAAGGCTTCTGGATTGGAAACGAGGTATTCGATAATCGGTTTTATACCCAAAGCATTGGGTAGAAAGTGATTGAATTTTTCGCCAATGTAGCCAGCTTCTTCGGGTATCAATTTGTTTTCTAAAATCAGTCTTCGCCAAAAAGCGGAAAAATATGTCCAACCGATAACCCAACGGAGGGACAATGTAAAAAGTCCAGCCATACTATTGGCTGTGCTATCTATATAATGCTTCATTTGAATTGTATATTTTAATTAAACGTGAAATAATGAGTAAACCGTGAGTGAAAATCACGCTACATCAAGTTTCAAGCATTTATATAAAATATATTTAGGCAGGCTGTTACCCGAAGGCGTTTTGGAATATTTGCCGTTTATTTTGGTGAAGCGAACTACAATAAATAGGTTTTCCGATACATTAAACGGCTCAATTTCCTTATGGGTGTCCGGCTGTTTTACAACCGGAATCTGTTGATTGTCGTTTTGAGAATATTGACAGGAGCTTGTGGGTGCGGTGGTTTTGGATTTTTTGAGCGGTTTGGAATATCCTGCATTTGCTGCACTCAACAATACTCCTTTAACCACACAAGGGCTTAATGCAAATAAAATAAACCACATCAATACGATGTGCCTGATATTCCTGATATGGTTTTCGGCCTTAAACATCATGATAAAAGTACAGCTATTTACGGGAATCACCCATACCATAAAATAAGAAAAACGATTTTTAACTAAGCATAATACTGCCTTAACCCGATGTGGCAGTACTTGGAATTCGTAGCCCATTAAAAAAACCAACCGGCTTAAGCCAAATTTTATATCCTTTAAGCTCGAGACTATCACTTTCAACAGGAGCAAATGTTGAAAAAAATGAGAAGAAATTCTTTTATTCTGTATTTGTAAACTTTCTGGCTACATTTATATGCAAAGGAAACATGCAAATCGCCAGAAAGAATCAGAAACATTTTTTGCAAACAATCTCCCCTTAATTTCCGCAAAGTTCCATACTGAAAGTCGAAGAGCGGCGGTTATTCAGGGTAAAATTCCGCAGACAACTGCAGTAAATAGACAAACAAGGGTAAAATTTACTTCTATTGTTTGAACGAGAGTAAATTTTTTATATTTTTACCCTTGTATTAAAAACAAGCATAAAACTTACATCTGAACAAAATGGCCAAATTCAACAAGGAAATACCGTATAATGACTTACCGTTGCTACCGCCAAAAGCAGATATTGAAACAAAGGAAATACTCCGTAAAACCATTTCGGCAGGTAGAGCACTGGCTCAATTGAACGGGACTTTACTCAATTTACCAAACCCAACTTTGTTTTTGGATACGATTTATTTGCAGGAAGCAAAAGCTAGTTCGGAAGTAGAAAACATCATCACGACAAATGATGAACTTTACAAATCGATGGTTGCTAATAAAAAAATTGAAAACTCGGCAACAAAAGAAGTTTTGAGTTACAAAGAAGCACTTTGGCTGGGGTTGGAACAGTTAAAGAAAAAACCTTTCATCACAACAAATTTTTGCATTAGCATTGTTCAATGTATCAAACAAAACACTGCTTCAATTCGGGTTACACCAGGAACAACATTAAGCAACAAAAAAGGCGAAGTAATTTACACACCACCAAGTGGAGAGCCTGTTATTCGTGAAAAATTGGCTAATTTAGAAAAGTTCATCAACGAAAATGACACTATTGACCCATTAATAAAGATGGCGTTAATGCACTATCAGTTTGAAGCAATCCACCCGTTTGCAGACGGTAACGGAAGAACAGGACGAATTTTATTGTTGCTGTATCTCAAACTTTCGGGATTGCTTGACACGCCTGCAATTTATCTGAGCGAATACATAATCAAGAACAAAGCAGATTATTATAAAAGTTTACGGGGTGTAACAGAAAGTAACGATTGGGAAAATTACATTTTGTATATGTTGGATATGATTGAAGAAACTTCAAACAAAGGCCTGGAACGCTTGAATAAAATTACAGCTACAATGGCAGAAACTGCGAACGAGATTAAAACCAAACTATCAAAAGTTTATTCCAAAGATTTGGTAGAAATTTTATTTCGTTTGCCTTATACCAAACGCCAACATTTGGTTGATGAAAACATAGGTAATCCGAAAACGGCCGGAAATTATTTGATTACTTTAGAAGAACACGGCTTTTTAAAATCGGTAAAAGTTGGAAAAGAAAAGTTGTACCTGAATGAGCTGTTATTGAAAATTTTAGAAGACAAATAACTATGCAAATAGAAATTTTACATAATACTTTGACTATTTAGGCAAACCAATATAAGTAACCGATGATAAGCATTTACAAAAACACGCAGCCCGAAACATCGGAGCTTTCTTTTACCCATAAACTGTAATAGACAAAACTTAATCTGACAATTGATAAATTTGTTAATTAAAAACTCAGATTAAGATGACAACACAAAAGAAGTTAATTCAACCCAAGTTAGGGTTATTAAAACTGGCCGAGAAGCTTGGTAATGTATCTGAAGCCTGTAAAGTAATGGGGTATTCCAGAGATAGTTTTTATCGTTTCCAAAAGCTGTACGAAGAAGGAGGCGAGATGGCTTTAAAGGAGATAAGCCGTAGTAAGCCCTTGTTAAAGAACCGTATCGACAAGGAGTTGGAAGACATAGTTGTGGCTTATGCCACAGAGCAACCGGCTCATGGCCAGCAACGTGTGAGTAACGAGTTAGTTAAAAGGGGGCATATAGTGGCTCCTTCGACAGTCAGGAGTGTTTGGTTACGTCATGACCTGGAGACTTTCCAAAAGCGTTTAAAAGCCCTGGAAGCCAAAGTGCAACAAGATAGGCTGGTTCTTACTGACGCACAGGTAGCGGCATTGGAAAAGAAAAAAGAAGAGCAGCAAAGTAGAGGTGAAATTGAAACGCACCACCCCGGTTACCTTGGAGCACAAGACACCTACTATGTTGGATATATTAAAGGCGTTGGTAAAATATACCAGCAAACGTTCATAGACACCTATACCCGCGTGGCTTTCGCTAAAGTTTATGATCGCAAAAATGCTTTGGTTGCAGCCGAGATGCTCAATGATAAAGTGCTGCCATTTTATCAGGAACAGCAGGTAGATCTGTTGCGTATTTTAACCGACAGAGGAACTGAATATTGCGGCGCAAGAGAGCATCACGAGTACCAGCTTTACCTTAATATTGAGGATATTGACCATACTAAAACCAAGGCAAAGAGCCCACAAACAAACGGTATTTGTGAGCGATTCCATCGCACCATGCAGGAAGAATTTTACGCAATTGCTTTTAGAAAAAAACTCTACAACACACTGGAAGCACTTCAATCAGATATTGATCAATGGATAGATTTCTACAATAGTGAGCGCCCCCATAGTGGCCGTTATTGTTTTGGTAAAACGCCCATGAAAACATTTGCTGATAGTAAAGATTTAGCCCGAGGCAAAGACATTAATGATTTTTTCAGACAAAACGCTATCTTTAAACTGTCAGACAAAACGGAAGCAGGCTCTGCTGAGGAGCAACCTGTCAGGGATAGTCTGACCGACGAGAATAATAAAGCGGTTGAAAATATCCAACCGCTTTCTACAAATTATTTTCCGAGCAATGCCTAACCTGTCAGATTAAGTAATAACGATTACACATTAAACCATTCCACTAATTCCACGCCTTTAAGCTAAATTTTATATCCTTTAAGCTCTTTTTAAGTTCGATACTATCACTTTTGCGACACTAAATGTTGCAAATGAAACCAATCATTTTATGCTGTGTTTTTATAAACTTCTGCTTGCAGCTAAGCGCACAGAAAACACTTAAATTGTCGCGTGAACAGGCAGAAGCAACCTTTTTGCAGAACAATCTTCTTTTAATTTCCGGGAAACTCAATATCGAAATTCAGCAAGCGGAGGTTATTCAGGCTAAAACGTGGCATAATCCTGAATTTTCAATCAGTGAGGTGAATCTCCGGAAAGCCAGCGGAGTAGAAACGTCGCCGCCATTTTTTGGACATTTCGGACGAAACCAGCAAATTGCTTTTGAGCTAAACCAATTGATTCAGACAGCGGGCAAACGCAAAAAACTTATTGCTTTGGAGGAAGTGAATGTTTCAAAAGCAGAGCAGTATCTTGAAGATTTATTAAGGGGCTTAAAACTCGAACTCAGGAATCAGCTTACCGAATTACAATATGTTCAGCAGTCTGTAAAAGTTCATCAGAAACTGATTGAAAACATTTCCATACTTATCAATGCCTACAATAATCAACTGGGCCAAGGCAATATTTCAAAAGCAGAGTATATTAGATTAAAAGCACAGGAACTCGAAATCAATAAACAGATTTTAGAGCTTATCCGGCAATCCAACGAAGTCCAGAAAAAACTTAAGTTGTTACTTCGCATTGACCCTGCTGTTGCTATCGAAATCACCGATGACGGTTTTGCTAAAAATCCTACGCATT
This sequence comes from Haoranjiania flava, assembly GCF_025631005.1. Taxonomy (NCBI): domain Bacteria; kingdom Pseudomonadati; phylum Bacteroidota; class Chitinophagia; order Chitinophagales; family Chitinophagaceae; genus Haoranjiania; species Haoranjiania flava. Next base: position 13,503 of record NZ_JAOTPL010000012.1, on the reverse strand, counting down.
ATCAGGCTGCTTTTATTGAGCTCGTTGCAGAAAATGCTAAAGAAAACCGCCCGGATTACAAATTGGCTATGTTGGAAGAAGACTATTCCAATAAATTATTGTCTTACCAAAAAGCACAGCGTGTACCAGATTTAAAATTCAGCGTGAATTATGACCGGAACGGAAGCGTAATGCTCGATTTTGTTGGTATCGGGGTTTCCTTTGATTTGCCGTTTTTCAACCGTAACAAAGCAGGTATAAAGAAGGCTCAAATCAGCATTGAAAATGCCAAAGTGCAAAAAGAGCAAATCACGCTTGCCATCGAAAACGAAATCTTGCTATCCTATAAGTCCCTGCAACAGGCTATTGAGTTTCTGAATAAAATCGAAATTGGTTATGAAGCAGATTTGGATTTGCTTCTGGAAAACTATACCAGAAACTTCACTTCCCGAAATGTGCGTATGCTGGAGTATTTCGATTTTATGGACGCTTATCTGAACAACAAAAAGATCATACTCGAAGCTCGAAAAGAAGTGAATCAGAAAGTAGAAGAACTCAATTATTCTTTAGGAAAAGACTTTTAACGAACAATAATGAAATAGCCATAAGCAAAGTTGCATACCAACTGTTGATGAGTGAAGGCTATTGCATATGGCTATTGAAAACAGCTGCGAAGCAGCGCACTAAAATTACCTACGTGAAAAAATACATTATACCCGCATCATTTCTTCTACTTCTTACCGGCTGTGGGAATGGAGAAGGATTTAAAGCTCAAAAAGAAAAATTCTGTCTGAACGACAAGAACAAAAGCATTACCGAAATCAAAACTGTCGAAAAACAAGCCGTTACAGAAAGAATCCATTTAACAGGTAGTATAGAGCCCAATGCCGACAAGGTTGTTCATTTTGTGAGCCTTGTTGACGGGATTATCTCCAATACTTATTTTTCATTAGGAACTGCCGTAGTTAAAGGGCAGGTTTTGGCAGAAATGCAGAGTACGGAATTGAGTTCACTTAAGGCAGAATTACGGTCCCTGAAAGCTCAGATTGAAATTGCAAAAGTGGATTTGAATGCCAAAGAACAAATGTTTAAAGACGGGATTTCCTCAAACAGGGATTTGATTGAGGCGCGCAATAATCTTCATGTTTTAGAATCCGAAAAACAAAAAATAGAAAGCAATCTGAACTTGTACAGTGCAAGCAGTACCAAAAACGTATTTCAGCTCAAAGCCCCGGCTTCGGGAATCATTACAGCTAAAAATATTAATTCCGGGTCAACCGTAACCAATGACGGTGAACCGCTGTTTTCCATTTCGAATCTGAATAATGTCTGGGCTATGGCCAACATCTATTCTACGGATATCGCTCATATAAGCAAAGGAATGGAAGTTGAAATCAAAACACTTTCATATCCTGACGAAATATTTAAAGGAAAAATTGATGTGATTTCACAGGTTTTAGACGAAAATGCAAAAGTTCTGAAAGCACGGATCATATTGAATAATGAGAGCTTTAAGTTAAAGCCCGGAATGATTGCCGACATTATAGCTCTCAAAAAAACAGACAAGCAAAAACTGGCAGTCCCAACTTCATCTCTGGTGTTTTTCAACGGGAAAAATTACATTTTGGTTTACAAAAATGATTGTGATATTGAAGCAAGGGAAGTTACGCTGCTCGCCAAAAACAATGGTATAACCTATATTGAAAGCGGATTGCACGAAAACGAAAAGATCATTACCCAAAACCAGCTTTTGATTTTTGAGGAAATAATTACTAACTAATAACTTTCATAGGTCTCTCTCTACACATCGGTTATAGCAGTGTTGGTGAAATGCATACAACAAGAGGTACCAAGAATAATTATCAGAAAAATTTCTTTTCGTTTCTCTGCGTAAATTACCCGGAGTGAGGTTGGAGATTATGTCACACTTACCATTAAGCGCTTCATGAAATCAACGGTAAAAACAATAATATAGATGCAAAAATTCATTAAAAATATAGTTGCCTTTTCATTGAAAAACCCGGTTATCATTTTTTTTCTTACCGGATTATTGGTGATAATTGGAGTCATCAGCCTGAAGCATACGCCTATTGAAGCCTTTCCCGATGTTACCAATACAAGAGCAAGAATTATCACGCAATGGTCGGGAAGAAGTGCGGAAGAAATTGAGAAATTCGTAACGCTTCCGATAATGAAGCAAATGAACACCATTCCCAAAAAGACAGATGTGCGTTCCATTTCCTTATTCGGATTGTCTGTGGTTACGGTGATTTTTGATGATGATGCGGATGATTTTTACGCCCAGCAATATGCCTCAAACCGCCTTCAGGGAATAGACCTTCCCGATGGTGCAGAAGCTAAAATTGAACCGCCTTACGGGGCCACAGGGGAGATTTTCCGTTATGTAATCCGGAGCACCAGGCCCGTCAAAGAGATTACTGCCATCCAGGATTGGGTAATTGAAAGGGAATTGGTTGCAGTTCCGGGAGTAGCCGATATCGTGAGCTTTGGCGGGGAAGAAAAGATTTACGAAATCAAGATCAATCCGACAGAGCTCGCCAACTACGATTTATCTCCTTTAGATGTGTATGAAGCCGTTGCAAAAAGTAACCTTAATGTAGGTGGCGATGTAATAGAAAGAGGTGCGCAGGCGTATGTGGTTCGTGGTGTCGGCCTCTTGGAAAGTACAGAGGACATAGAAAACATATTGATTGAAGTCCGGGGGAGCACCCCGATTTTGGTAAAGCACGTGGCGCAGGTTGAAATTTCAGCCAAACCAAGATTAGGACAGGTCGGGCTTCAGGACGAAGATGATTTGGTGCAGGGTGTTGTGATTATGCTTCGTGGCGAAAACCCCGACGAAGTGATACCGGCATTAAAGAATAAAATTGAAGAACTGAACAATATCATTCTCCCGAAAGATGTAAAAATAGAATCTTTTATAGACCGGACAGAATTGGTAAATGCAACCGTGAGCACGGTTGCCAAAAATATTGTTGAGGGAATTTTCCTCGTATCGGTTATCGTATTTATCTTTCTGTATAATTGGCGGACAACGGTAATTGTAGCTTCCGTTATTCCACTTTCTTTCCTATTTGCTATTATCATGTTGCGGATTCAGGGCCTTCCCGCCAATCTGATTTCAATGGGAGCGATCGACTTCGGATTGCTGTTGGAAGGAACGCTTGTGATCGTTGAAACCGTTTTTGTTGCAATGGAAAAAACAGCCCGTAAAGTTGGAATGCCTGTTTTCAACAAAATGTCGAAATCGGGGTTGATAAAAAAAAGTGCAGGGAAAGTGGCTGGATATATTGTTTTTGCTCAAATTATACTGATTGTGGCTCTTATCCCGATTTTCTCATTCCAGAAAGTGGAAGGAAAAATGTTTTCGCCTTTGGCCTTTACGTTGGGATACGCACTTTTAGGTTCACTTATTTTAAGCATTACCTATATCCCCGTAATGTGCAAGGTATTACTGCGTAAGAATATAATTGAAAAAGAGAATTTCATCTCGAAGTTTTTAAAAAATTTGATGTACAAATTATTCCAGTGGAGTGCAAAACATAAAAAAGCAACTATTTGCGCGTTTATCGTTTTATTGTCTGTTTGCAGCGTTCGTTTCCTGAATTACGGTACGGAGTTTATTCCGAAGTTGAACGAGGGAGCTTTGTATGTAAGAGCCACATTACCGAACAGTGTAAATCTCCAGGAAGCTACCCGCTTGGCTAAAGAAATGAAAGACAGAATCAGAGGGTTTGAAGAAGTAAAATTCGTTTTAAACCAAGTAGGCAGGCCCAATGATGGTACAGACCCGACAGGATTTTTCAATATTGAATTTCACATCCAGCTACACCCTGAAAAACAGTGGAAAAACAAATTGTCCAAAGACGAGCTTATTGAAGAAATGCGAAAAGAATTACAGACCTATCCCGGCATTGTATTCGGGTTCAGTCAACCCATCCAGGATAATGTGGAAGAATATGTAGCAGGGGTAAAGAGCTCATTGGTGGTGAAAATTTTCGGAAATGATTTGTTCAAGCTCGAAGAATATGCTCATCAGGTAGCTGAAGCTATCCGAGGCGTAGCAGGGATCGAAGATTTAAATGTTTACCGGAATATTGGGCTCCCCGAACTCCGTATTCAGCTTCACGATCACAAAATGGCTCGCTATGGAGTAGATATGGCTAACGCACAAGCTGTGGTTGAAATGGCCATCGGCGGAAGCGCAGCCACAACCTTCTATGAAGAAGACAGAATGTTTGACGTGCGTATTCGTTTTGCCAAAGAATACCGCGATGACGATGAAAAGATAGGTGATATTTTAATCCCTACTGAATCCGGCGCCAAAATACCATTACGTGAGATTTCAACTATCAGCCATATCACAGGGCCAACATTTATATACCGGGAAGGAAGCAGCCGGTATATTGCTGTCGGATTTAGCATAGAAGGAAGGGATTTGGGAAGTACTATTGCAGAAGCAAAAACCAAAGTAGCCCAAAAAGTTCAAATCCCGAAAGAAAACAAAATGGTTTGGGCAGGAGAATTTGAAAGTAAGGAAAGAGCAACGGCACAGTTGGCTGTGATCGTTCCGGCGGTACTGTTGCTTATTTTATTCCTGTTGTATTTCAATTTTAGGACAATTAAAGATACACTTATCGCTGCAAGTACCATTCCGTTTGCTTTTATAGGAGGATTTATCTCGCTTTGGCTTACGGGAACAGTTTTCGGAATTTCTGCAGGAATCGGGTTTATCATTCTCTTCGGAGTAAATACCATAAACAGTATTATTCTCATTGCGGTAATGAAAGACAATTTACGTACAATGAACCTTAAAGATGCGATTTCAACAGGCGTCTATGATCGGATCCGTCCGATTGTAATGATTGCTCTTATGGGCTCTTCAGGACTGCTTCCTGCATCACTTTCAACCGGAATGGGCTCCGAAATTCAAAAACCGCTTGCCATTATGATCGTAGGCGGATTACTAATTTGTATGATACTTTCACTTACAGTTCTTCCCCAGGTTTTTCACCGCGCTTATCAGCAAAGAGAAGAGTCCTGATGTTGTTCCGGAAATTTAAAAAGCGCTCTTTTGACCTCCATATTTTTATAACGGCAATACAGAAATACCTTTAATATTTGTTTTGGTGATTATAAACTGATAAAAAAAGAAACATGCTGTAGGATGTGAAAAGTCTGAAGCGGAGTATAAACAAGATCACCTGTCTGTTTTAAGGAATCTTCCAATTACCTACAACATAAGAGCAGAAATGAGTTTGAAAAGATATTAAGCGAGGCTAAAGATTGCTGTACCTATGCGTGTGTGTGATAAAGCAATAGTATAGTTGAGTCCGCAACCATAACAAGATCGAAAGCGCGCTTAAAAGTGTCCTGTAAGAAAATCTAAAATATAATCCCTGCAACAAAAAAGAGCTTTAATGCAATAACAGAAATTAAAAAGCCCCATCAATTTGTTGGGGCCTGATCAAAAAAATATATTGAATTATTTTTTTGCAGCAGCTTTCTTTGGTGAAGCTTTTTTAGCAGCAGCCTTTTTAGGAGCAGCAGCTTTTTTTACAGCTGCCTTTTTAGGAGCAGCTTGTTTTGCAGCAGCTTTCTTAGGAGCAACAGCAGCTTTTTTTGCAGCGGCTTTCTTAGGAGCAGCAGCAGCTTTTTTTACAGCAGCTTTTTTAGGAGCAGCTTGTTTTGCAGCAGCCTTCTTTGGGGCAGCAGCTTTCTTTGCAGCAGCTTTTTTAGGAGCGGCCTTTTTTGTAGCCATAGCCATAGTTTAAAATTTAATGGTTAGTAAATAATATTGTAAAATTATAAACAAATAAAATAACAAATAAAAAAATAGCATTGTTTTTTTAATTTTTACATGATTAATCATAAACAAATTAAATGCCGAAATATTTCATAATATCTTCACAAGCCCTGAAACTATTTATTCATCAGCTATACAGCAATAACGGCTACACCATAATAAAGCCTGACATACACATAAAAAAAATGGAAACCATTGAGCTGATTTCCATTCTTAAAATATTTTATTGAGATTTTTAATGAAACAATCCTTTCTTCATCAGGTCATCTACAATTGATTTTGCATAGTCCTTACCCAATGAAGCAGCAGAAGAAGGATCACTGGTTTCTGAATGCGCAGAGTAAATCATTTGTTTACTTCTCTTAAGATCGTACAGGTTGGTCTCAAAAGTATAAGAAGAATAATTTCTCACATATCCTGTAGGGCCCCATGCAAAAGGATACCAGTAAGAATAATATCCCCACCAGGAATACGGGCCGCCCCAGTAGTTGTTTACATACTGTTGCTTTTTATTCTTGTCAATCATGGTGATTGTGATAACGCCGTCAATACCGTTTTGATTCATCTGGCTCAGTGCCTGCTCTTCATTCATTTTATCAAATGCGCGCGGGCCGTAAGTGTCTGTAGATGTTACGGCATTGAAACCCCTGTTTCTTAATTCCTGTACCAGGTGGTTCTCCATGCTGACATTGGAAGAACGGTTTTTGTTGCTCAATAAACCCATCACGAGAATCTTGTTGAGGCTCGTCCTGCTCAGATTGGCATCTTTAGAAACCCAACTGGTTGTAACGCGGGAAGTGGAGCAACCTGCAAGTAACAACAATGCAGGTATGGCAAGTAATAATATTTTTTTCATTTGCATATTTTTTTATCGCCGCTTGCGGCATGGTTTAAATTTATATATAGTGTTGTGATTTAAAATTACTACAAATTAGACAATAATTATCTTAAAAGTTTAAACTTTTTGAACTTATTATTGCATGGTGAATTTCTAGAACCTGAGGTATCAGGAGCCTGCTTTCATCGTTAAAAATCACGTAGTCGCAAAGCCGCATTTTTATTTCTTCATCTATTTGCCTTTCCATACGGCTAAGCACCTCCTGCCTGCTGCTGTTGCTGCGGTTCATTGCCCGCTGAATCCTTAATGCCTTGGGGGCATATACACCTATCACAATGTCAAGGCCGCCGGCGGTACCTGCTTCAAAAAGTATGGCTGCTTCCTTGATAATATAAGGCGCCTTTTGCCGGCTTACCCACGTGTCAAATGCACGCATAGCAGCAGGGTGCACAATACTGTTGAGCAGTGTTAATTGCTCATTGTCGCTAAAAACTTTTTCTGCAAGCATTTTTCTCTGCAGCATGCCGTTATTGCCGTACACGTTGCCGAAATTTTTTATTACCTGCCGCTTCAAAACGTCATCTTCATTCAATAGATCTTTAGAACGGCTGTCGGCATCAAAAACAGGAATACCAAGGGTTTCAAAGATCTTTGAAACCAGTGACTTGCCGCTGCCTATACCACCTGTTATGCCTGCTTTTATCATAAATTAATTCCAAGTTAATCAGTAAATTTTAAATACAAATACCACCTGTCGCTTTTCTTTGACAACAGGCTCAACAAAGTCATTACATAAAAAAAGTGTGATACAATATACCACACTTTTCTTACTTGTATAAAAAATTATTTAGAAAGGCTGTCGAACAGTTTATTGTACTTGTTGAATTCAGCTTCGTACTTGTCAACCAGTTGTGGCTGCACGCCCCTTGCTTTGGAAGCTTTCCACTCAAACAGGTTTGTCATGTTGCGGTAAGCATTTCTCAGGTAGCTTGTTTCCCTCCTGTCTCTGTCAGTCTTGCCTTCCAGTACGGGAATAGCTTTCTGGTACCACTCTATGCTTTTTTCTACAATCGCATGTTGCTGCTTAAGGATTTCATCACGTTTTGCTTTTAAGGCAGCTCCCTGGCCTGCATTAGCGCGGAACTCATCTTCCAGGTGCTGGTATATCTGGTAGTTTACGATAGCTGCATTCAGCCCGTATAACGGGTCTTTTGTTTTTTCAAACAGCTTGCCGTAAGCTTTTGCGCCTGCGGATTTTAATGCTATCATCTGATCAATGGCTGCGCTGTCAGAACCTTTGCCTGAAAGGGTTTCAGCGAAGTTAAGATAGCCATTTTCATCCAGTGTACCGGCAGCGTCTGCTTCATTGAATTTGGCGAGCAGGTCTGTTAGGGCAGCGCCGGCAGACATATTATCCATTTCCAGTTTTGACCACAATGCGGCATAATCCGGGAATGTTTTTTTAGCTAAAGGAAGCCATTTTTCAACAGATGCTTTATCCTTGTTTTTGATAGCTCTTTCCAGCATGAACTGGTAGGCTGGAGCCATTTCAGGAGTTATAATATTGCGATTTAATAATTTTGTATAATAGTAAGCTGCAGAATCTGCCAATGCAGGATTGTTCACGGAAGCATTCTGCGCTGCAAAACCTGCATACAAAACCGTTGCAGTATCTACCGCATTCCTGTCCGGGTTTTGAGAGAAACCGTTGCGAAGCAGGAACTCAGAAATCTCTTCAGCTGTTCTGAAATGTTTTAATGCGCCTGTATAGTTCTGGCTGTTGAATTCCCTTAATGCCAGGTTGAAAGAACGCACGTAAATATTGCTGACACCATCCAGGCCGATCCTGTTGTGGTCGTTTAATAGTTTGTTGAATTTAGCTGTATCTGCACCGAACTGGTTCTGGTAATTTTTGAAAATCCCATAAGCTACATCTCCCGCGTTGGGATATTTGGCATGTAGAGCGGAGTCGAGATACAATCTTCCGTAAGTCAATAACCTGGCCATATCCAGTGCCTGGTTGCTGGCATTGGCAGGATCTGCGGCAAATTTGTCTACTGCAGTTTTTCCATCTTCGAGTTTATTTTGCGAGAGTACAAGCAATTGCAACTTATTCATTTCGTTGTCGTTGAATTTTTGTGCAAAAACACCTATACCACTTGCTAACAAGGTGATGGTAAATAGTACTTTTTTCATGTGTATTTATTTTATTTTTCTTAATGGTCACATGGAATAGCCTTTATTCATTCACGGTTGGTATGCAACCTTGCTTATAGCTATTTCATGTGTATATTTTTTATTTTTCTTAATGGTCACATGGAATAGCCCTTTATTCATTCGCGGTTGGTATGCAACCTTGCTTATAGCTATTTCATGTGTGTATTTTTTATTTTTCTTAATGGTTCCCAAGCTATCGGGAACCCAGTTAATTATTTGTAAGATTGATCTCTGAGAAAATGCTCTTTTAATCCTCCTGCATTTCTTCCTCTCCGCCCGTGTCTTCATCCATATCCTCGTCTGGTGCATCTTCGGAGCTTACATCAGCCAAGCCTTCAACTGTTTCAACAGATATCTCCTCTGTTGGCTCTATATTGATCTCATCTTCGTTCATTGCTTCTTCCTGCTCATCAATTTTGGAGATGGCTGCTATTTCATCGTTTTCATTCAGCTTAATCAATATTACGCCCTGCGTATTCCTACCTGATTCTTTAATGCTGGAAACTGCTGTTCTTATAGTTATACCCGATTTGCAGGTGATGATCAAATCTTCGGTTTGTTTGACATCTAAAATTCCTACAAGTTTACCTACTTTATCGGTCACGTTAATTGTTTTTACACCCTTGCCGCCCCGGTTGGTAACCCTGTAAATATCGTTGCCTTCTTCGTCTGTGATCTTGGTGCGCTTGCCATATCCTCTCTCACTTACCACCAGCACCGTAATCTCTTTATTTTCAAAAGGTACACATATCATCCCTACCACTGCATCGTCCTTATCGTCTACCTCAATACCGGCAACACCGATGGCTCCCCTTCCTGTCGGACGTACTTTGGATTCATGGAACCGGATAGCCCTTCCGGATCTTACTGCAAGCATTATCTCGTTGTTGCCATCCGTGATTTTTGCATCGAGCAATTCATCGCCATCATTGATGGTTATGGCATTTACGCCGTTTGCCCTCGGGCGGCTGAAGTCTTCCAGCCTGGTCTTTTTAATAATGCCTTTCTTAGTGCAAAGCAGTATAAAATGATTCTGAAGATATTCCTGCCTGTTTACTTTCTTAATGTTTACAATAGCCCTGATTTTATCATCGCCCGGTATTTGTATCAGGTTCTGAATGGCACGGCCTTTAGTATTCTTTTCACCCTGCGGTATTTCGTACACTTTCAGCCAGTAGCAACGTCCTTTCTCGGTAAAGAACAACATCATGTCATGGTTGGAAGCCACAAACAGCTTATCCACATAGTCTTCCTGGCGTGTAGCTGCGCCCTTGCCCCCTCTGCCGCCGCGTTTCTGCTGACGGTATTCCGTGGCTGATGTTCTTTTTATATAACCCAGGTTGGAGATAGTGATCACCACGTCTTCATCTTCTATCAAATCTTCAATGCTGATCTCGTCTGCAAGGTATTCAATCGAGCTTTTGCGCTCATCGCCAAACCGGTCTTTCGCTTCCTGAAGTTCATGCCTGATGACACCATAGCGTTTCTTTTCATCGGTGAGAAGGTCGTTCAGGTAGGCAATGGTTTTCATAATGTCTGCAAACTCATCCCTGATCTTATCTCTTTCCAGGCCGGTCAGCCGCTGCAAGCGCAATTCCAGTATAGCTTTTGCCTGTACTTCATCTATGGGATGCCCGGCTTCTTCCGGTCCCAGCAGCTGGATAATATGATCTGTTTTTAAGGTAAGGTTTGCATTGATGAGGTTTTCTTTGGCAATTTCCGGGTTAGGCGAATTCCTGATGATGGAAATTACCTGGTCCAGATTATCAAGCGCAATTAAAAAACCTCTCAGCAAATGTGCTCTTTCGCGGGCTTTTCTCAGTTCGAATTGCGAACGGCGTATGATCACCTCCATCCTGAATGCTATAAACTCAGAGATCAGGTCTTTGAGATTCAGCGTCTTTGGCCTTCCGCGTACAATGGCTACGTTGTTGATGCCAAAGCTTGTCTGCAATTCGGAATACTTGTATAGCTGGTTGATGATAACGTTGGCAACCGCGTCGCGCTTCAATTCCACCACAATACGGATACCGCCGCGCTTACTTGTTTCATTGTTGACATACGCAATGCCTTCAATAACTTTATTGGTAGCCAGCTGGCCTATCTTATCGGTAAGTGCATCCAGGCTCACCTGGTAGGGCACTTCTGTAATCACTATTTTCTCCCTGCCGCTTTCTTTGGTTTCCACATGGCATTTGCCGCGTACTACTACCCTGCCTCTGCCCGTCTTCATCGCCTGCACTACGCCTTCCATGCCGTAAATAATACCGCCGGTGGGAAAATCCGGGGCTTTTACGTGCTTCATCAGCTCATCTACCTCAATATCGTTACCCTCTGAAACAGCGTCTATATAAGCAATACATCCATCAATAGATTCTGACAGGTTGTGCGGCATCATGTTGGTAGCCATACCCACAGCAATACCGCTGGAACCGTTTACCAATAATTGCGGTACCCTGGAAGGGAGCACAGTAGGCTCCTGCAGGGAATCGTCAAAGTTCAGCTGAAAATCTACAGTATCTTTCTCAATATCATTCAGGATAAACTCAGATAACTTCTGAAGGCGCACCTCTGTATAACGCATTGCCGCCGGGGGATCTCCGTCCTGTGTGCCAAAGTTACCCTGTCCGTCTGCCAGCGGATAGCGCATCGTAAATTCCTGCGCCATTCTTACCAGCGTATCGTAAATAGAAGAGTCGCCATGGGGATGATATTTACCCATAACCTCGCCCACAATACGGGCAGACTTCTTATAAGGTTTATTGCTGTTGTTTCCCAGTTCGTGCATACCGAACAATACACGACGGTGTACCGGCTTAAAGCCATCTCTCACATCCGGTAATGCCCTCCCTACAATTACGCTCATTGAATAATCAATGTATGCGCTTTTCATCTCTTCTTCAATATTTACCGGAATTATCCTGTCGAAATCCTCGGTCTGGTCCGGTAATTTATTTTCTTCTGACATACTAATTTTTAATCGTTCTTTCTATAAGCTTACCAAGCTTTTTTTAATCCTCAAAAATAAAGAAAAAAGATGATAAACTCAACAAAAATCAGCGTACAAAAACGTGCAGATTACGTGTTTAAACATGGTATAATTTCCTATTCATTTGTATATAAACTGTTTACCCGGGCACAGTTCAGGCTGCAGCCAGGATAAATGGTCGATCTTTATAAATTCGGTTTACAGGCAAGCAGAACAATTGGAATTTTAACCATTTTTAAAAGTTTAATTCCAAAATTCTTCGGCATATTTGTTGTATATTGTAATCAATATATTCTAACACAGAAAACAACCTGAGTAAGCGTGCTTTATAAACTTTTAAGAGATAATGTAGAAACCGGTCCATATACCAAAAGCGAGCTGATGGGCATGAACCTGCATTCTTCAGACTTTATTCGCCCTGACGTTGAGGGAAGCAACTGGATACTTGCCAATAAGTTTGCTGAGCTTAAAGATAAGATTGTAGAGAATGCACCTAAACCTAAATACAAGATCACAGCCGACGGTAAGCTGGTAGAGATCAGCAATACCACTAACCCGCACAATGCAGCTGCATCAGAAAACACAGGACAACCTGCTACAGATAATGCACCTTTTAAAAGAACGCCTTCACCCCTTCCTAAAAAAAAGAGCGAAGCTGAAGAAAACAAGGATAAGGCATTTGACTACCAGGCTAAGGATACAACAGGCAACCATGCTAAGACAAGCAACACTGCCTTCTCCGGAAGCAAAACGGAACCCATAAAACCCAAACAGAAAAAAGAGAAACCGGTTAAAAGGTCCGGCAGCGTTTTAAAAGAATTTATCATTCCGCTGGCTATCCTGGGCGGCCTGTTTGCAGGATGGAGCTATTACAACTCAAGGACCGGCAACGGCACCAAAGAAACAAGAGAGACGATTAACGATATGGTTTCTGATTTTAAACAAGACAGCATTAAATCAGTAAATCCGAACGATCTGGCAACCGCAACAACACCTGTTACAGAAGTGGCAGTACCGAATTTTGACAGCGTAAAGGTTGCTGTAGTTCCTCCCAAAAAAAATACGGACTCCATAGCTTTAGCAAAAAAACTGGCGGCAGCCAGGGATTCTGCCACGGCAGCCAGAAAAGCTGCTGAAGCAAAACAACCGAAACCTGAAGAGAAGATCGCCGCAACTGAAACCAAGCCTAAGGAAGACACCAAGCCTGCACCTGCTCCCAAAACAGTAACAAAGGAAGATACTCCGAAAGCTGCAACACCTGCCAAAGAAACTCCTAAAGCTACTGAAACAGCCAAAAAAGGCGGCTCTGTACGAGACTACGTAAGACTGGACCTGAATAAGCCGTCTACAGAAGGCTTTGTGAATGCAAAGATCAGGGTAAACAACATCAGTAAAATAAACCTGAACGTTGCGGTAGTACGCGTGCGCTACCTTGACGAGAAAAGCAATGTAATAAAGAATGAAACATTACAGGTAGAAAACATCCCTGCAGGCAGAAGCGTGATCGTAGGCATACCAGACAACAAATCCGCAGCCAAAATCTCCTACGGCGTTACTATGCTCAGCGGCGACGACGTTTATATCATGAGGAAATAAGAGAGTTGGATAATGGACAAATTGAGAATGGATAATTGAGAATGGAGAGTGGAATCA
>NZ_JAOTPL010000011.1:0-121921 GCF_025631005.1 Haoranjiania flava | reverse complement strand
AATGAATAAAGGCTATTCATGCGACCATTAAAAACAGCCGCAAAGCGGCGAACTAAAATATATACGCATGCAACTCATTCACCAGGATAATTCCGGCACAGGCGGTCAATTCAATGCGCTGGAAAAGGATCAGCTTGCAGGTACTATTACTTACCTATGGCATGATGAAGATCTGCTGGAGATAAACCATACGGAAGTTGATGAAGCTTACGAAGGCAAGGGAATCGGCAAGAAGCTGGCAGATGCCGTTGTAGATCTTGCCAGGGAGAAAAATGCCCGCATCAAGGCTACATGCCGCTTTGCAAAAAGTGTATTGATGCGTGATGATGCTGCAAAAGGTATACTCACTGATTAAGCAAACTTCTTTTCATTGGCCTCGTAGGCGTTCCACATTTTATTAAAAACTTCTTCTTTGAGTTCGGCTGCTTTCTTGTGCTGCGGATCAACCTGCGGCAGTATTTGCAGGTATATCCTGTGAGGTGAAAGCGCAAACATTTCGCCGGCAGGCAGTATTTTTCTTGTATTGAAAATCACTACCGGAATGATTGGTTTGCCTGTATCTGCAGAAAGCCTGAAAGCGCCGTTGTAAAACTCTTTCAGCGGGTTGTTTGTTTTATTGCGCGTACCTTCGGGATAGATCACCATATCCAGCCCCATATCCAGTACATGCTTCATTTGCTGAAAGCTGGAACTGCGGCTGTTACTGTTTTTCCTGTCGACCAGCACAGACCCAAAGCCGTAAACCCAGGCAAATACGGGTATTTTAGCCAGCGATGCTTTTGCGATAGACTTGTTGGGATTGGGTAAAAAAGGCGTGGCGGCAAAAATATCAAAGAAACTGTTGTGGTTGCATACAACGATGTAGTTCTGTCCTGCTTTAAAATGTTCTTTGCCTAAAACTGTTACAGGGCAACCCACACCGCCCAGGAATACCGTCATCCATACTTTTGAAACCTTGTGAAACCATTTTGTTTTGGCAGGTTCCTTCAGTACAAAACATGGCGTCATAAACAACAATGCCGTAAGAATCGTTACCACAAAAAATATAAAACCCCATAAGGCCCACACCGCGCGGAAAATCTTTTTCATTTTACTACTCATTAATTTTAATTCGCTGCTAAGCGTTATTCCAGTCTATCGGCGCCTTTCCCTGTTTTGCAAGCAATTCGTTTGTTGCACTGAAATGCCGGCATCCGAAAAAGCCGTTGTGCGCACTCAAAGGCGATGGGTGCGCTGCTTTCAGGATATGATGTTTCGTAGCATCAATCAGCACCTGCTTGTCCTGTGCAAACCTGCCCCACAGCAGGAAAATGACGCCTTCTTTTTCGTCTGATATTTTTTTGATCACTGCGTCTGTAAACGTTGACCAGCCTATCTTTGAGTGGCTGTTTGCATCATGGGCCCTTACCGTAAGTGCGGCATTGAGCAGTAAAACTCCCTGGCGTGCCCATTTGGTAAGGTCCCCAGTTTTAGGGATGGGTATGCCCAGATCATCATTAATTTCCTTAAAAATATTTTTAAGAGAAGGCGGGAACGCTACACCGTTTGGCACGGAAAAGCAGAGCCCGTGCGCCTGGCCATCGTTGTGATAAGGATCCTGCCCCAGCAGCACCACTTTCACCTTATCGAAAGGAGTTTGCTCAAAAGCATTGAAAATAAGGTTGCCGGGCGGAAATATTTTCCTGCCGCTCTGCTTTTCTGCTTTCAGGAACATAGCAATATGCTCGAAGTAACGTTTGGCAAATTCTTCTTTCAAAACTTCTTTCCAACTGCTTTCTATTTGTACATCCATTGACTAAAATATTTTTAATGAAAAGGAAACATCCGTTTATTTTCTTCTTTTATTTAGCCGGCCTACGCCGCCTATACCGATGGTAATATAATGAACATTTCCCGATGCATAAGGAATTTTATTGCTATTTGAAAAATTGTATCCATACCGCAAACGTAAAAAAAACTCATCATCTTCCGCCATTCCCCAAAACCTGCCACTGGATGTGTTCAGCAAAAACTCTGTATTAATTCCTGCTGCAGCCTTGGTCATAAATTTTTCAAAAGTTTCCAGGGATTTATCTCTTTGCACATCCACCATCGTAGGCGAAAACGAGATACCCGCAATGCCGGCAAAAGGGGTTATCCTCAACAGCTTATTGCTGATCACCGGATATCCCAGCGAAGCTTCGGGAAGATATATCCTCACCTGGCTTCTCTTTGGCCAAACCACCTTGTTATGCTCGATATCATTTAGCGTACGGTCAAAACCGATGTAATCTCTTAAATAAAGAACCAGCTTTTTGTAATAAACATCAAATCCAACGCCAATAGGCACATGATTTTTAAAGTTATATAGAGCGTTGCCGGTGGTAATGCCGTAGCCTGAGAAAAAATCGAAGCCCAGCGCCCAGTCAGATCTTGTATAACGGCTCCTGATGTTCTCCTTGATAAATTTAGCATACTTACTTTCCGGGTACTTTTGCAGAAATTCATTGCCCATTCTGTCAAGCTTATCATCTTCAACCGTAATATTTCTCCCGATAAGAAAATTGAATTTCCCTGAAACCAAATAAGTCAACATGATCTCTAAAAAATCCCTGTCTTCTGCACTTAAGCCGGCGCTTTGGATTGACTGCTGCAGGGCATAATAATTTTTAACGCTTTCGTCTCTGACCTTTACAAAAAGATAATCATTGTCCGGCCTTAATTTTACGTTTAGAGAAACATCGCCAAGCAGGCTTACCTCCGCTAAAATATGCATGTAATCTTCTGTCCAGTAATTGAGCAATATGTCTTCTATCTGGTATAAGCCAATATAATTTTCGTTATCTATATCATTGTTCAGAAAATTTTTCAGCCGTCTTACATCGTTCATATCTTTTTGAATAAACTTATCCAGCAACAGCATTCTTGCGTTACGTATCAGCATTGTCTGGGAGCCTGTAGCGGCAAGTATTTCTTTTTTAAGTGAATCTTGCTGTGCATAGGCGGCTGTGCAAACAAAACACAGAATAAGAAACAATAATTTTTTGAGCATAGGATAAAATTTAAAGCGTATTCAAAATTATTGAAAAATACATTATCCATTCGAAAGATGATTAATGAGTTTTGTATCTTTGGCTATATGAACCAAAAAATACTACGGCACCTGATAACAGAAGCGCTGGCAGAAGACATCGGAGACGGAGACCATAGTACACTAAGCTGTATACCTGCAAACAAAAAAGGTAAGGCTGTGCTGAAAATCAAGCAGGACGGTATTCTGGCCGGCGTAGAAGTTGCCCAGGAAATTTTTCACCAGGTAGAGCCGGGAGCAAAATTCACCATTTACAAACATGACGGCGAGCCAATGCAGTATGGGGATACAGCATTTGAAGTGGAGGCCGGCATGCAAACCATTCTCAGTTGCGAAAGGCTTACACTGAACTGTATGCAGCGCATGAGCGGTATAGCTACGCTTACCAGGCAATATGTAGATATCTTAAAAAATTACCACACAAAAATACTGGATACCCGCAAGACCACGCCTAATTTCCGGCTGCTGGAAAAAGAAGCCGTGCGCATTGGCGGCGGCATCAATCACCGCTTTGGCCTGTATGACATGATCATGCTGAAAGACAACCATATTGATTTCTGCGGAGGGCTGGAGCCGGCAATTGATAAGGCTTTTGCTTATACACAGCAATACAACCCCTGGCTAAAGATCGAGGTGGAAACTAGGAATCTGGAGGATGTAAAGAAAGTTTGCGCAGTCGGCAAAGGCAAGGTATTCCGTATTATGCTGGATAATTTTTCACCGGAAAACATCAGCGAAGCCCTGTCTATCATCAATAAAGAATTTGAAACAGAAGCCAGCGGCGGCATCAACCTGTATACCGTGGAAATGTATGCGCAAACCGGCGTAGACTATGTAAGCGTGGGCGGGCTGATACACCAGGCACAAAGCCTGGACCTGAGCCTCAAGGCCGACATGAGCTAAAGAGCGGCTTGAACAAAAAATTGACATACGGCATTCACAGATGCTGCGGCTCGTATTTTTTATTGCCTTAAGAGAAACAATCCTGATTGTTTAAGTTTGTTTAAAAAACAATGACCACCTGGCAGCAAATATGGGAATTTATTAAAGAATGGTATTGGATCCCGATGTTGATCCTCTATGTGGGCGTGATTATCACTATCCTAAGTGAAAACCGCAGCCCAAGCAAATCGCTGGCTTACATGTTAGTGCTTGTTTTCCTGCCGGTGATTGGCCTGATCGTGTATTATTTTGTAGGCAGAAAACCGCTGTTTAAAAAAACGGCGTTTGAGAAAAAACGATTGGTTGACCGGCAAAAAATGCAGCAATATTACCAGCAGCTAAAACCTGAAATGGAAGAACGTTTGCTGATGCTGGAACAAAAAATCGGGAATATGGCACTACCCTTCCGCTATCTTTATTATCAGCATCAGTCGCTAATCAGCAAAGACAATTGCGTAACCTTGCTGAATAACGGAGAAGAAAAATTTCCTGCTCTTTTTGAAGCGATTGAAAATGCCGGCGCTCACATCCATATTGAATACTACATTCTTACTGCTGACGATGTGGGCAACCGCCTCACCGATATTTTGATTAAAAAAAGCCGCGAAGGCGTTAAAGTAAGAGTGATCGCAGATGATGTAGGTTCAAAAAAATTAAAAGACATCCCGTCGCGGCTGCGGGAAGCCGGCATCCCCTTTTTAAGAACAATGCCGGTGGCGTTTACTTCTTTGGCCAACAGCAATTACCGCAACCACCGCAAAATTGCGATCATTGACGGCGTGATCGGTTTTATCGGCGGCATTAACCTGGATGACCGCTACTGGAACAATGGTAAACACGAACTTTACTGGCGCGACACGGCAGTAAAAATAGAAGGCCCTGCCGTAAAACTGTTACAGGTGCAGTTTATCCTGAGTTGGTTTTTCTCCGGCGGCAAAGACGATTTCGGTAATGGCGATGATTACTTCGGCAAAAAACACGAAAAAAAAGGCGATGCTATCGTGGCTTTTGCGGCAAGCGGCCCCAACTCGGAGGCATCCTATGTAATGGAAACTATTCTTTTAGCAATAAACCAGGCAAGAAAAAGCGTGCGGATTTGCACGCCGTATTTTATACCCACAGACCAGCTTACTTCTGCACTGGTTATTGCTGCGGCTAACGGAGTTGAAGTGGAACTGATACTTCCTGAAAAATCAGACTCTTTTATCGTGCAGCATGCTTCGTTCTCATTCATTAAACCCTTGCTTGAGCGCGGCGTGCGGGTTTATCTTTATAAAAAAGGATTTATTCATTCTAAAACCATTTCCATAGACGGCACACTGGCTTTCGTAGGAACGGTAAACATGGATACGCGCAGCTTCTTCCTGAATTTTGAAATTACATCCGTTGTTTATGAAGGAGCTTTTTGCAGATCGCTTGAAGAAAGCTTTGAAAAAGACAAGAATAACAGCCGGTTGATAACGATAGAATATTGGCAAAGCCGTTCGTTTATTCATCGCGGCTTTGATTCGGTTTGCAGGCTGGTGGCTCCGCTTCTGTAAATGTTTTTACTTTTCTCTACACTTCTTTCTACAGGTCAGTGACAGGTTTGTATTTAGGTACCAGTGTTTTAATAATAAGCCAGCCGATCAGGTATGCCACCGCGCAAATGGAAAAGATAATAAAATATCCTGCTTCCTTTCCTTCAAAGCCTAGAAGTTGCATTTTGGTTTCAGCAGCATGATCGAACAACATGCCCGACCCTTTGTTGATGATAAACGAACCGACACCGCCCGCAAGCCCGCCAATGCCGATGATTGTAGCCACGGCATACTTGGGAAACATATCTCCCACGGTTGAAAAAATATTGGCCGACCATGCCTGGTGTGCCGCCCCTGCAATACCAATAATGATCACGGGCAGCCATACGGAAACATGCCCCAAAGGCTGAGCCAACAATGCCAGCAGCGGGAAGAAGGCAAATATCAGCATGGCTTTCATCCTGCCTGCATAGGGCTCCATTCTTTTTTTATCTACGAAATAAGATGGCAGCCATCCGCCCACGATAGACAGCATGGTAATGAGGTACAGAACAAAAATATACGGTGCACTCTGTACAGAAGTTAACCCGTAAACCGACTCCAGGTATGCCGGCGCCCAGAACAGGAAAAACCACCAAACACCATCTGTCATAAATTTACCAATGGCAAAGGCCCAGGTTTGTTTGTAGCTGAAAGCTCTGGCAAATGAAATTCTTTTCTTTGATTGTGCAAGATGGTCGGCAGCGCTTAAATCTGCATCGTCCTGGCAAATGTACGCCAGCTCCTGCGTGTTTACTTTTTTACATTTGTCGGGTTTGTTGTATACAAATATCCAGAAGCCCATCCATACGAAACCTGTGGCGCCGATAATGATGAATGCCATTTCCCATCCCCATGCCTGCGCAATGAAGGGAATGGTTACAGGCGCCAGCAAAGCGCCGATCTGTGCACCTGAATTGAAAATACTGGTAGAGAAAGCCCTGTCCTTTTTAGGGAAATATTCAGCCGTAGCCTTGATGGCAGCAGGAAAATTACCCGCCTCGCCAACAGCCAGTATTACTCTCGCGAAAATAAACAACGACACACTCACGGTTACTACTTTAGATACATCGCTGACAGCAGCAATAGATTCTCGTGCGCCGGCAAAGCTCAAAGCCCAGTCGCCGGTGAGAATACCTGAAGTAGCAATACCGCAGAATGCATGCAGCACCGCGCCGGCAGACCACACGCCTATTGCCCACAGGAATCCTTTCTTGGTGTCCATCCAGTCTACGAACTTGCCTGCAAACAGCATGGCTACGGCGTAGAAGATAGAAAACAAACCTGTGACTGTACCATAGTCTGAGTCTGTCCAATGAAATTCCGGCGCTATAAAATCTTTCCACGTGAGGGAAAGCACCTGCCTGTCGAGGTAGTTGATGGTAGTGGCAAAAAATAACATGGCTGTTATAGACCAGCGGTAATTTGTCATTTTGCCGTTTTGCGGGATAGGATATTGCATCATAATTATCTGTTTCTTGCTTCCTGAATATAAGCCAGTGCTTCTTGGGTTTTATCGGTGATTGCCTGCCAGTTTTGCGCTTTGATCACATCGGAGGGAAAAAGATTTGATCCCATGCCTACTGCGAATACGCCTGACTTTACCCAGGCATCAAGGTTTTCTCGGGTAGGTTCCACACCTCCGGTTACTATCATCATTGTCCACGGCATGGGGCCTTTTACATTTTTAACAAAGGAAGGCCCGCCTACGTTGGAGGCAGGAAATATCTTACAGAGGTCGCAGCCGGCTTCCTGTGCAAAACCAATCTCGGAAACTGATCCGCAACCGGGTGTGTAAGGCACCAGCCGCCTGTTGCAGACCTTGGCCACTTCAGGATTAAACAACGGGCCTACGACGAAGTTGGCGCCCAATTGAATGTAAAGCGCAGCTGTTGGCGCATCTACCACAGAGCCTATGCCCAATATGAGTTCCGGGCATTCTGTCTTAGCAAACTTTACCAGCTCAGCAAAAACTTCCTGGGCAAAATCGCCGCGGTTGGTAAATTCAAAAACTCTTACGCCGCCCTGGTAGCAGGCCTTAACCACGTTCTTTGCCACTTCCGCATCATGGTGGTAAAACACAGGCACCATGCCGGTTTCGCCGATTGCTGAAAGTACTTGTAATTTATTGAAAAGCATTTTGATTGGTGATTTTGTGAATGGTGAATGGTGAATGGTGAATCGTGAATGGTGAATGGTGCGATGAGAGGTAAATGGTGAATGGTGAGCAATGAAAGATTTTCTTTGGAATCTGTAATGTTGAATCTTCATTTCAATCCTCAATTTGTAACCTGTAATTTTCAATCTGAAATTTTCACTCTCCAATCAGCAATTAAAAAATTATCTTGAGACCCTGCCGCTGCCGTCGCCGCCCATCAGGTTTTCTACTTCTGCAACCGTAACCATGTTGAAATCGCCGTAAACAGTGTGTTTCAGGCAGGAAGCAGCTACCGCGAAGTCCAGCGCTTTCTGGTCATCGTTGGTATAGGTCAGCAGCCCGTAGATCAATCCTCCCATAAAAGAATCTCCCCCACCCACACGGTCTACAATGTGTGTAATGTCGTATCTTTTTGACTGGTACAATTTTCCCTGGCTGTATAAAACACCTCCCCAGGAATTATGATTGGCATTGATAGAGCCGCGCAGCGTAATGATCACTTTCTTTGCACGCGGGAATTTTTGCATAAGCTGTGTGCACACAGACTCAAACTCTGCGGCGTTGATCTCGCCGCCGGTGTGTGCCACTTCAAAGCCTTCGGGCTTGATGCCGAAGACTTTTTCTGCATCTTCTTCATTACCCAGTATCACATCGCAGCCTTCAACCAGCGCAGGCATGATCTCCGCAGCCGTCTTGCCATACTTCCACAGGTTTTTACGGAAGTTCAGATCTGTTGAAACTGTTACACCCATATCGTTGGCCGTTTTTATGGCTTCCAGGCAGGCATCAGCAGCGCCTTGTGACAGCGCAGGCGTTATACCCGTCCAGTGAAACCAGGAAGCATCTTTCAGTATTTCGCGCCAGTTGATCATTCCCGGCTGAACATCTGCAATAGCTGAATGGGCACGGTCATACACCACTTTGCTGGCGCGCGCTACGGCTCCTGTTTCTAAAAAATAAATACCCATCCGCTCGCCGCCACGCAGCATATGATCTACGCCTACCTTGTATTTGCGCAGGTTCATGATGCAGGAATCTGCTATATCATTCTTAGGAAGCCTTGTTACGAACTGAGTTTCCAGACCATAGTTGGCAAGCGATACGGCTACATTTGCTTCGCCTCCCCCAAATGTTGCTGTAAAGCTGCCGGCCTGGCTAAATCTTTCATACCCGGTTGTTGCGAGCCGCAACATCACTTCCCCGAAAGTTACTATTTTACCCATTGTCTATATTTTGATTTAAAAAGTAAAGTAATTTTTAGCATTATAATAGCACACATTTTTTACGACCTCACCTATCCATGCCTCATCATCCGGCAATAATCCTTTGTTCATTTCTTCACCCAGGATATTACAGAGCAGTCTCCTGAAATACTCATGGCGTGTGAATGACAGAAAACTCCGGCTGTCTGTAAGCATCCCTACAAACGTACTTAGCAAGCCTATAGACGACAAGGCATTCAGCTGTTTGGTCATGCCATCCATCTGGTCTAAAAACCACCAGCCTGAACCGAACTGCACCTTTCCTCGCACCGTTCCGTCGTTAAAATTTCCTGCCATAGCAGCAAATACTTCGTTGAAGGAAGGGTTGATATTGTAGATCACCGTTTTGGCAAGCTCACCTGTCCTGTCAAGTTCGCCGAGGCAAACAGAGAGCCCCTGTGCCTGCTGCTCATCGCCGATAGAATCAAAGCCCGTATCGGGGCCTAATTTTTCAAACTGCCTGACACTGTTGTTCCTGAGCGGACCGAGGTGAAATTGCTGCACCCATCCTTTGGCATGGTAAATTCTGCACAGCTCCGTGAGCAATGCGCCCTGAAAACTTTCAGCGTCTGAAAAGTGGGTTGCGTGCTTGTCTTGTAAGTAATTTTTAAATTCTTCGCGCAACGATGCGTGCATGTGAACTTTTACCGGCATGGCATGTAAACCGTGGTCGGCAATGCGGCAGCCGGCTTCATGGAAATAATTTATCCTTTGCTGTAAAACATCCAGAAGCGAGTCGTAGTCAGTGATTGGCATGCCGGCAGTTTCAGAAAGTTCACCAAGGTAGTTCATAAACATCGCTTTGTTGGCGATATTGAAAACCTTATCAGGCCTGAAACCCGGAACAACTTTTACAGAAAAATTATCGGCAGCAATCTGCCTGTGGTATTGCAGGCCGCTTACCGGGTCATCAGTTGTGCAGGCCATCTCTACCTTAAAGTGCTGCAGCAGCGCCTTAGTCCTGAATGCTTCTGCCTGAAGTTTTTCGTTGGCACGCCGGTAGATAGACTCAGCAGATCTTTCATCGAGGTATTCATGTATACCAAAAGGATTTTTAAGTTCCAGGTGTGTCCAGTGAAACAACGGGTTGCGCAGTGTCTGGGGCACACATTTAGCCCACGCATAAAACTTTTCCTCATCACTTGCATTGCCTGTAATAAATTGTTCACTGATGGCCAGCGCCCGCATGGCGCGCCACTTGTAGTGGTCTCCTTTTAGCCAAATTTCCGTTATTGTTTCGAATCGTTTATTTTCGGCAATCTCATCAGGAGGAAGATGATTGTGGTAATCTATTACCGGCAAATCTTCCGCATAATTGTGATACAGCTTTTTTGCCTGTTCTGTGTGCAATAAAAAATCTTCTGTAAAAATGGTTTTGTTCATGCTGATGAGTTGTTTGCCAAACTTCTTAAAATGCCTAACTCCAATCCACGTATTTCCGCCAGCCCGCGCAGCCTGCCGATGGCAGAGTACCCGGGATTTGTTTTTTTATTGAGGTCATCCAGCATCTGATGTCCGTGATCGGGGCGTACGGGCAGGGATATTTTGCGTTCCTGCATTACCTGCACGATTTCCCGGATCACTTCATACATATCTACATCTCCTTCCAGGTGATTATCTTCATAGAAATCGCCGAATTCGTTTCTGCGCGTGCTTCTCAGGTGAAGAAAATTGATTCTATCTCCAAACTTCCTGATCATTGCCGGCATATCGTTATCTGCACGCACACCAAAAGAACCGGTACAAAAGCATAAGCCATTGTTTACCGAAGGAACCGCGTCTATCAAAGCCTGTATGTCGCTTGCTGTGCTCACTACGCGCGGCAAACCCAGGATCGGGTATGGAGGATCATCGGGATGAATTACCAGTTTCACATTGTACTGTTCAGCAACTGGTACAATCTGCTGTAAAAAACAGATGAGGTTGTTCCTGAGCTTTTCGGCGTCTATATGTTGATATTTATCCAAAGCCTGCTGAAAATTTTCCAGCGTAAAACTTTCCTCGCTTCCCGGCAAGCCCGCAATAACATTACGTTGCAGCTGGTGCTTCTCTTCATCGCTCATTGATTCAAATTTCTCTCTCCCCCTCTGCACCTCTTCGCGCGAATAATCCTGTTTGGCATTTTTTCTCTGTAAAATATACACATCAAAGGCTATGAAAGCTGCTTTATCGAAACGTAAGGCTTTACTGCCATCTTCCACCGTGTAAGCCAGGTCTGTCCTTGTCCAGTCGAGCACGGGCATAAAGTTGTAGGTAACGATATGCACACCGCACTCAGACAAATTCTTAATAGACGTTTTATAATTGTCTATGTATTGTTCAAAGCCCGGCGTCCGGGTTTTTATAGCTTCATGCACAGGCACACTTTCCACTACACTCCAGGTGAGCCCGGCGGCTTTTACTTCGTCAATACGTTTATTAATCTCTTCTTTAGTCCACACTTCACCATTGGGAATGTGATGCAGGGCAGTAACCACGCCTGTACATCCGGCCTGCCTTATATCTGACAAGCTTACAGGGTCTTTAGGCCCATACCATCGCATAGTCTGCTCCATGCGGTAGCCCGTATTTTTATAAGAAGGAAACATTTGTTTAATTAGGTTTTAAGTTAAAATCCGTTCCGAAAATTGTACATGCCTTACACACCGCTGAACTTGGTAAACCCGCCATCTACGGCTATTTCTGCGGCCGTAACAAATTTAGAGGCATCACTCAGCAGGTAGATCACTGCGCCGTTCAATTCTTCCGGCTGGCCAAACCTGCCGTAAGGAGTGGAGTGCATAATATTTTTAGAGCGCTGCTTAAGGCTTCCGTCAGGATTAGTAAGCAGGTCTTTGTTTTGATGTGTCAGGAAGAAACCCGGTGCAATGGCATTTACACGTATTTTATCACCATAGCGCCTGGCTGCCTCCACTGCGAACCATTTTGTATAAATATCAATGGCCGCTTTACCCATACTGTAACCCATAACCATTGTAAGCACTGTTTTAGAGCTTACAGAAGAGATATTTACAATGCTGCCGCCATTTTCTTTCATGGCCGCGCCAAAAACCTTGGAAGGCGTAACCGTACCCCATACATTCAACACCAGCGCTTTCTTCATACCTTCAATGTTCATATCAAAAATATCCTGGTCAGGCTGTATAATACTTTCCGGCACATTGCCGCCGGCTGCATTTACCAGGCCGTCTATTTTCCCGTATCTTTCAAGAATAATTGCTTTTGCTTTTTCAAGATCTGCCTCATCCAGCACATTGGCTGCAAGCCCCAATGCCTCGTGACCGGCCGCTTTCAGCTCTGCTGCCTTCTGCTCTGCTTTATCCTGGTGAAGATCAAGGATCACTACCGCGCCGCCTGCTTCTGCTATAGCCTGTACAAACGATGAGCCCAGAACGCCGGTGCCGCCTGTGACTATAATTACTTTATTTTCCAGGGAGAAGCTGTTTTTTTCCGTGTGCATATTCATTGAGGTTCTTTCTTGAAAGATTAAAATTAAAACGTTTTAATTTTTTAACAAAATAAAATAGCCATTTTATTATTTTGTATTATTTAATAAACGTATCCTTTAACTTTATTGAATAAAATCGTTTACATTTACAACCATATTTTTGAGCTGATGAACGAAAAAAAGAATGTAACCATCACTGATGTTGCCAAAAAATTAAAGCTGTCTGTAGCAACCGTCTCACGAGCATTGCACAGCCATCCGTCCGTAAAAGAGTCGACAAGAAAAAGAGTTGTGGACATGTCTGATAAAATGGGCTTTCGCATCAACGAAGTTGCATCAAGTTTACGGAGCAATAAGTCTAAAACCATTGGCATGATCGTGCCGAAAATATACATGTATTTTCAATCGCAGATCATAACCATTATACAAAACGAGCTGTATAAATACGGCTATAACCTAATCATATTGCAATCAAATGATTCATTGGAACTGGAAAAACAGGCAGTGGAAACACTGATGTCTTTCAGAGTAGCCGGAGTTATAGCTGCCGTAACATTGTACACTGTAGATTTCAGCCACTTTGATGTTTTTTTAAACAACAACATCCCCGTAATCTTTTACGACAGGATACCTGACTATGAAAATGACTCTATAAAAGTTTGCGGAGATGATAAGCAGGGCGGTTTTGAGGCTACCAGGCATCTGATAGAAGTCGGTTGTAAAAACATACTGCACATCTCCGGACCGCTGCAATGCTACCTGTACAAATACAGAAGCATGGGCTACAAGATGGCGCTGGAACGCTCTGGCATTCCATTCAAAGAAGAGAACCTGGTGTGCCATGAGCTGACACATGAAAATGCCTGGAGCACTTTGGTAAACGCGTTTGAGCGCGACCCCTCTATTGATGGTATTTTTACGGCCAATGATACCTGCGCCATAGCAGCGCTGGAATTTTGCAAATCGCACAACCTGCGCGTTCCTAACGATGTAAAGATCATTGGCTACTCTAACGATAACAGAACAGCCATTACTACCCCATCCATAAGTTCTGTAGAACAATTTCCCAATGAATTCGGCATTAAAACAGTCAGCGTGCTGATGCAGGCCCTGAATAATGAGGCTGGCGCACCTACTAAGTATGTGATACCGGTGAAGCTGGTCAGGAGGATGTCTACGTAGAGAATTAACCTGTGCTTTTAAAAATACCAGAGAGCTGAACCAAGCCCGTCTGCCTGCATACAATGAATCTACATACGTGGCTCAGACAACCTGCCGGGAGAGAATACATCAAAATAATAAATCCTGCTTTTTTGAAATAAAGATAAATGAGGTGCAAGGCGTTTTAAAAAACTATCATAATCTTTTGTAGCAGACCATCCCGCTTCCGCTAACGCGGATATACGCGGATACATCATATATTCCAGGCGCTCATTGCTTATAATGGTCTCCGTCCATACAT
The DNA here is from genome assembly GCF_025631005.1 of Haoranjiania flava. Lineage (NCBI taxonomy): Bacteria > Pseudomonadati > Bacteroidota > Chitinophagia > Chitinophagales > Chitinophagaceae > Haoranjiania > Haoranjiania flava. The sequence goes on along the minus strand of NZ_JAOTPL010000011.1, from coordinate 108,020 downwards.
TTGCCTGGATACCCAACACATGCTGCTGTTGTTTCTTATCAACGTATTCATTCAGGTCGAATGCATAAACGTCTTTGAGAGCGGCGTAGGTATTTTTCCATTTTCTTCCAACAGCGTGTGTACTATCCTGTACAAAATCGAAATAAAAAGGTATACGGGGGCAAAGTACTACGGAGTAATTGTTGTCTAACGCTGCCTGTAAATCTTTTTTCTGATCGTGCCTCCACCAGAAAATGATGGTTTTATCTGACGGCAACTTCACGTTTGCCATCTCATCCCAGGCGAGGAATTTGCTGTTCATCCTAAACAAAGAATCTGCCATACGCTGCATAAAATATTGTTCCACATCTTTTAAGTTCTTTAGCCTGTGCTGCGACATCAGCTTTTTGACACCGGCATTGGAGGACCATTTTTCATTCCCGAAACTTACTTCATCGCCACCCAGATGGATCATTTTAGCAGGAAACAGCACATCTACTTCCCGCAAAATATCTGTAAGATACTGGTAGGTTTGGGGATTGCCCGGATCAAAAGTAAAGTCAGGATACTTCTCGGAGCCGCCGCCGCTAAACTGCGGATAGGCCCTGTTGGCAGCTCTTGCATGGCCTGGCATATCTATTTCAGGTATCACCACAATTTTACGTTCTGCCGCATAAGCAACAACCTCTTTTATCTGTTGCTGAGTATAAAACTTTGCAACGGTGGCAGAATCGGTATGAGACCCGATGCCGCCCACAAGCGCCAGCATCGGGTACTTTTTTATCTCAATTCTCCAGGCAGGCTCGTCAGTCAGGTGCCAGTGAAAACGATTGAGCTTGTAAAATGCCATCCAGTCCAGCACCGATTTTATTTTCTCAATTCCGAAAAAATGCCTTGATTCATCTATCATTAAACCACGCCACGCATACTTAGGAAAGTCTCCGATATTCCAACAGTTGACCAGGATGGATCCGTTCCGAGCTTCATTAACAGAAACTAATTGCAGAAAACTGATGATGCCGTTAAAAATACCCTCTTCTTCAGCGGCGCTTATAACTACTTCTGATGCAGACATAGATATACTGTACGCGCCCTGTTGAACTTGTTTATTGTTTTTTCTCAGGCGGATAGTTGTTGCCCCGGGCGCCGGCTTACGCGAAACCGGAATTGCTTTCCTGGACAATATTTCTTTTTGCAGGAAAAAAGACTCTTCTGAAAATAATTTATCTTCTACAACCAGGGCGGTATTTTTGCTGAGCACAAAAGTCTGCGGAACTGCTGTATACTGCTGAGGCAAAGGAATGATCTGAGGCTGCTGGGGCCTGGCTTTGATATTAGCAACAATCAATAGCAGTCCTGTAATTATAATTTTTATACTTTTCATTTGTAATCTTTTTAATGTTTTGAATGGCAGCTTGTACATTCCTGGCAATAGCCATCAGGTTTATCATGCTTCGTTTGATGTGTAATTTATTATTTGCTTTTTAGATGCGCAACCATATCATCAACAGTGGATGCCACCCGTAAAAGAGACGGTTATTTCATTTTAAGCATTTTTAAATAACATCCCGGCAAGGCGATAGTTTACAAAAAGCTGTTTTTTCATACAGTATCGCTCCGGCTGTTTTACTCATAAAAAAAACTGCCGCTCAGCCTGATATCTTCTGACGAACTTCCCAGCATTATTTTAAACTCACCCGGTTCTATTACATGCTGCATCTGGCGATTCCATAATTTGAAATCATCCCCTTCTACTTCAAAGGCAACAGTCTTTGTTTCTCCGGGTTTTAAGGCTACCCGTTCAAAGCCTCTCAGGTTTTTTTCATAAGTAGTTACACTGCTGATAACATCCCGTGTATAAAGTTGCACCACTTCATCACCGGGATATTTGCCCGTATTGCTGATTTTAGCAGTGACTACTACCTTATCCTGGTCTTTTAAATGATTCTGAATGGTAAGGCCGCTGTATTGAAAAGTAGTATAGCTCAGGCCATGACCGAACGGATACAACAACCCTTTTATCTTCGCACTTTCGCCGTCATCGCTTTGCGCGTTGGGCTTTGACGGAAAATTCAGCGGAATTTGCCCTACCGACCTGGGAAAAGTCAGGGTGAGTTTACCGCCCGGGTTATAATCTCCTGCAAGCACATCAGCTATAGCTATACCACCTTTTACGCCCGGATATCCGGCATATATGATGCCGTCAATATTCTTATCTATCCAGTTAAAAGTAATGGGCTGCGCGCCAATGAACACAACCACTACCGGCTTGCCTGTTTTTTTCACTTCTTTAGCCAGCAGCAACTGATGACCGGTAAGATCCAGCGAGGTGCGGCTTTTATTTTCTCCTGCTGTTTTCGTATTGCCGCCTAATACCAATACGGCTACATCTGCCTGCCTGGCAGCTTCCACTGCTTTGCGGATCAGCGCTTGTTCGGCAACATCCGGCTCAACGGGGAGAATTTCGCTCTCCGGCCAGCTTTTATCAACCAGGGCCGCACCTTGAGCATACAATACGTTTGCGGCTCCGAATCTACGCTGCATTCCCTGTAATACGTTTACACTTGCTGATTCCAAGGGGCCGTAATGTGCATGTGCATATCCGGCATCCGTTGCATTAGGGCCTATTACAGCAATTTTCTTGTAAGATTTGGACAAGGGCAGGCTATTGTTTTTATTCTTTAACAGTACAATACTTTCCCTGCTTGCCTGTAAGGCCACCTGCTGATGAGCCAGGCTATTTACGATTGCTTTACTGTGCGCCGGATCTTTAACATAAGGTTCATCAAACAACCCGAGCCTGAACTTTACAGATAACACATCCCTTACACGACTATCGATAGTGTCCATAGGTATCAGATTTTCCTGCACCAGCTCCCTTAAGTAAATGATAATGCTATCCGGCGGGCGAAAAGTAGTACGCACATTCATGCCTGCCATAAATGCCTGGTAAACTGCCTCTTTTAAACCAGCAGCTGTTTTATGCTTTGTGTACAAATATTCCAGCGCTTCGCTATCGCTCACTACATACCCCTTAAATCCAAATTTTTTTCTAAGCATATCTATGAGCCAATAGCTGCTTCCGGATACAGGAACGCCATCATAATCATTGTAAGAGCTCATAACACCCATTATGTCTGTGTGGCGCATAACCTGCTGGAAAGGGTATAACAATATATCGTGCACCTCACGCGGAGAAACCTGCGGGTCTGTGCGCGCCTGTCCTTCCCTGGCGCCTTTATTGGCGCTGTACACTGCAAAGTGCTTAGCTGTTGAAGCCACTTTATTTTCCTGCATGCCTTTGGTCATCTGTATACCAAGCTGCGCCACCAGGTAGGGATCCTCGCCATAGACTTCTTCTAACCTGCCCCAGCGCTGGTCACGTGCTACATCCAGAATAGGTGCGTATACATTGGTATAGCCCAGGGCCCTGGCTTCTTTACCGGTTATTTCGCCCATCTTTCTAACTAATGCTTTGTTCCAGGTCATGCCCATATTCAACTGCGTGGGAAAACCAGTTGCTTCATAGGCTTCTACGCCACGGATACCTTCGTTGGTAAAATCAACCGGAATACCCAGCCGGGTCTGCTCTATGAAGAAGCGCTGTACTTCGTTCATTGCCCATACATGTTTAGGTATGTCTTTTACAATATCTATTTTTAAGGTAGGTTTTTCCCATTGCACAAATCCGTTGAGGTGCTCATCTATATTAGCAATACCGTCTTTCCATATCTCATTTTTCCAGCCCGGCACAGGCAGAGAATCTTTCAGCACCCTGCCATAACCGTACAGAGTAGCCATCTGTGCGGTTTTCTCATTAAGATTCATTTGTGCAATCAGATCATCAATTCTTTTCTCCAACGGCTGGGCGGGATCTTCATAAATGTCTTTTTTCCCGTTTTTATTTAAATCAATCCATCCGTTTTTGTAGATGGAGGTTTGCGCTTGGGGAGCTGTTGCGGCAAGAATTGCCAAAACTACCAGAGTTACTCTTATTGTCATCATATAATTTTTATTCTACAGGAATTTTTTCTAAATTTTCTTTCATTGCTTCATTCAATCTACCACTAAGATAATAGTCGCCAATAGTATATTGCTTCCAATTGCTGAGAAACGCAGATATTTCAAAGGGCTTTCCCATAATCCCCTTTGCTGCCATTTCTTTAAAATTCAAATCTATACCCGGGATACTGTTGTAGCGCAAGTTGGGGAGATGTGTGCTGTTTTTTACCATAAAATATCCCTGATAGTTTTCTATAGCAGGTTTTTGATCTTTCAACCCTGCTGCAACCTGCATGCCGGGGGTGGCACCGTAAAAAATATTTTTTTGCCAGTACAGGTTTCTTTCAATGTGCGGATAATCGTCTTTAAAGAAAGCGAAATTATTTTTTTTATCTGTATAAAAAACATTCCCGATGATCTTAATGTGCCCGGGAACTTCAAAAAAAGTATTTTCTGCTGCATTTACTTTCTTCCTGATTTCATCCATAGGGTTAAAATGAATGGCATAGCCATTATTATTTACAAACAAGTTGTTGACAATATCCATATCGAAAGCCAATGCGTGTTCTGAAGCCCTCGACCCGGGGTTGAGGTACAAAGCTGCATGCCCTCTGGAGGCAATGGTTTTAGAAAGATTAAAATAATTTTGAGCAATAATATGGTTGCTGCCCCATACAAACATGCCGCCGTAGCCGTAGAGATTGTCGGTACCGATAAAGAAATTATTAACAGCCACCTGCTTATCTCCATGCCGGAAATTCAGTGTGCCCTGGCAGTTCAGGAAAGTGTTTGCATAATAAACATTCTCCATGGATTTGCTGGTTATGATTTCGGCCTCCGAATCCTGCCGCACGAAAAGGTTAGAATCTACCAGACAGCGCCCTGTATCATTTCTGAAATAGCCGATCCTGATGCCGCCTCCGGCATTTCCTTTTTTCTTAGGGTTAGAAAAAAAGCAATGATCTATCCTGTGATACATCGGCGGCCCGCCCGCCGTCCCTTTTTTATAGGTATTGTTGAGGTTGATGACCTGGTCTAAGGTAAGTTTATTAGTAAATGAGCAATGATCAATACGGCAGTGTACAGGCACTTTGCCTTTTTCGTCCAGCGAGGTAGTGATGTATGCTGAGTGCACCAGATCAAAATTATTAAAAGCACAATCAGTAACCCGGTTATAACTCCCAAATATAGCTACAAGCCCCGGCCCGTGTGATTTCCATTCCGCGGGATTTCTGTTGCCGCCTGTAAAATAAATTCCCTTCAAAACAAGGTGGTCTCCCCGCAGTTCTACTTTTACATTTCCTGTAAAAAGCACTTTGCCAGGATTTTTGGCTGCTATGATAACAGGAGATGCCGCTGTGCCTGAAACAGTTACAATCAACCGGATATCGCTGTAATTGCCGTCATCTAAAATCAGCTGATCGCCTGCTTTCAAGTGTGGCAGCGCCTGATAGACTTCTTCTTTACTTTTAACCTCTATGTTCCTTGCCGATACACAAGCTGCTGATATCAGGAAAAACACGTTTAATATAAAAAATTTTTTTGCCATACTGCTATATTCATTGCATATAATACTTAATTTTTTTTGCGCTGCCGTTATGGGTATTGCCGCTCCATATCCCTTCCCACTACTTCCATCCGGTGTTTCTTTATTTGATTTTCATCGCCATACGAACTGTACCAATGCGGTTTTGACAGCCCTTTTTCCCACTCATTAAGTTGCTTCAGCATTTTTTTTACCACACGCGGATGGCTGTGTGCAACGTTTGTGGTTTCAGAAACATCTTTTTTTAAATCAAACAATAAAACCGGGTTGGCTCCAACGCGTATTAATTTCCAATCGCCTGAACGTACAGCCGCTGCCACCCCTCTGCGCCAAAAAAGATTTTGATGCGGTTTTATGAGCGGCGGCTTATCAAGAAACGGAATCAGGTTTACACCGTCCAGTTTTTTATCTTTATAATTAATGCCTGCTGCAGCCAGCGATGTAGGTACTACATCAAGTGAAGTGACAGCGTTGTTATAAACAGTATTTTTTTTGATTATACCTGGCCATTTCATAATGTAAGCCACACGGATACCCCCTTCCCATTTTGACCCCTTCATTCCTCTTAAGGCTCCGTTATCAGAAGCATTATTAGTAGCGCCTCCGTTATCATTTAAAAAATAAATCAGCGTATTTTTTTCAAGGCCATTTTTTTCAAGGCTTTGTAAAATCCTGCCTATACCTTCATCCATAGAAGTCATCATAGCAGCGTAGAGCCGCCGGTCATCATCTTTAATAAACTTAAATTTATCCAGGTCCTTCTGCTTTGCCTGAAGAGGTGTATGAATGGCATTGTACGACATGTATATAAAAAAGGGATTTGATTTATTGTGATTAATAAACTCAACAGCTTTGTCTGTGAACATGTCGGTAAGGTATGTAATTTCCTGCTCCGGCACAATGGTATGATTGTTATACAAAGCATATTCATCGCTTCTGCCGGCGGTATACGGGAAGTAATTGCGGTGTCCTTCTTTAAATCCGTAAAATTCATCAAAACCTCGTTTTAGAGGAAAGTATTGCTCATCAGCGCCTAAATGCCATTTTCCAATAGCTATGGTTGCATACCCTGCTTTTTTCAGATAATCAGCAATGGTCTTCTCATTGCGGTTTAGCCCGACATCGGCAATAGTATACCCGGGTGCTGTTTTTTTTGAGGTATTGTGTTCGAAACCGAAACGCTGCTGATAACGTCCGGTAAGCAAGCCAGCTCTTGAAGGCGCACAGACAGAAGCTGTTACATAACCATTTGTAAATTTTACTCCTTCGCGGGCCAGCGAATTAATATTTGGCGTAGGTATCTGCGAGCCGCCGTAACACTCAAAATCGTTGTAGCCGCCATCATCTGCAAGAATAAGAATAATGTTTGGTTGCTTTTCCTGTTTTCTGGTGCTGCCTAACTGAAAGGCACATAAAACTATAAATATAAATTTTATAATATTGCTCATTTTGCTTTACTGAATGTTTAAAATTACCGAACTTCCTGCATACGGGGCTTGCGGCAAAGTCACAGGAATGATTTTTTTACCCGCCCGGGGCGTTGTTACTTCAACTTTAAGATTCGCATACCGGCCGGTGGGCTCAGCTATACTTAATTGAATACGGCCTGTGAGATCTTTGATTTGTAAAATACAAGGATGTTCTACCTGTATTTTTACATCGCCTGCCTGCAAAGAGCCGGGTTCATAAAAAATTGCCTGAACTATATCCAGCTCCTGGTGATGGACTGCCTGCAATACTGCGGTATTTGATAAATTTTTTATAGCAGCATAATTGTATACCGGCAAGTCTTTAGCAGAAACGCCGGGTACCACCACGTAAGCATACGAAGCGTTGACCGGGTTTGCATGATGGTTTATCCATGCTTTAAAGACCTTGCCTTTTTCTTCGCCTTTGCGGTTTTTGTTGATAGCAGTCCAGCTGCCACTTTGCACAGCATTGGAAATATGCACAGCGGCAGGTTGCAAAAAGCAGTAAGCAATACTATCGTGCCAAAGCCAATTGATATTGTTATAGGCTGTATTGTTCTTTACTTCAGATATTTTATCTTTTTCATTTATAAAAACTTTACCTCTGCTCCAGGATTGGTTTAAAGTAGTTGTAATATTCTGCGGCGCGTTGCTGGTAATTCCCGCACCCATACATACAACTTCTTTATCAAAAAAGAAATAACCTTTTTTAGCCTGTACATCATCATACTCCTGGGTGTAAGCAGTTGCACCATAGACACTGTCTGTAACGCCTCCCACAAAGTCTGTACTTCCATATTCTCCCCAGTGTTTTTTAAGAGTTACGGCAGTATCATAGTCTCTGGCCGTAACGCCGGGTATTTTATCCCATTCCCATACAGGCATAATATTGTAATATTCATCGCCTCTTCTCACAAGATTGACAGATCCGTCGGGAATAACGGTTGCTAAAAGATTTTCCCCGTTACCTGCTTCAGTCCGGATAGTACGCTTTGATACTGTACGCACATGGAAGGAGTACGCAGGCCTTGTATGCAATGTATAATCACCACGCCAGAAATAAGTATGGGAAGGAGCCACCTGGTAAGAAGGCAGAGCGCTTTGAGAGATTCGCTGTTGTAAAACTTGTAATTCTTTTTCTTTTTCAGGGCTTACAATAGCAATGATATTTAAGAGAGCATTGTCGTCTTTAGCTGCAAGGCTTTTTTTGTCAAGTGTATTTGGGCGCGATACGCCCCTGCCCTCTACGTTATAGTCTATATACCTGCCGCGTAAAGTTCTTGCAAAGGTGTTGAAGAAAAAATTATTGAGCATATGACGTTTTTCTTCCTGTAATGCATACTTTGTGCCTGCGAGCCAGGCTGCCACACGATACTCTCCTGTAAGAAAAACCAACCCGTATGCGGAAATCATTAGCTGCTCTTTATGTTGTAGATATGAATAATCGTGCTGCAACCCCTCTTCAGTAGTGAAATTGATTGGCTGAAAAGCCTCCCTGACAGCGGTAGTCATTAATTTTTCATTATTGGTATATAGGGCCCGGTAGATATTATGGATAGCAATATCCAGTTTATTGGCTCCTGTAAAAGTAAAAGGTGGCTGTGCCTCTTGCATCTTGGCAAGCAGTGCAACTTGCAGATCCGGCGGCAGGGGCGTTTTTGCGCTTTTTGTAAGCAGCAGTATCCTGCCGATGTATTGCGGCGCTGAAATATCATTATGCCACCAGTTGGAACTCTTGGGATTTTGAGTATACCAATACTGCATACCTTTTACGAGCTTCTGATAAATATCCTGATTGCCGGCGTAGATACTGTTTGGTTTTGAAAACGCCACAGCCATTAGCTGCATACGTTCCAAATGACGTATAGGCGGCCAATTGGTGGCATGGGTAGATGCATAATCAATATCTGCCCAACTGCCATCGGGACGCATATTATCATATTCAAGCATTGATCTCAGCAATTGATTATCCGAAGATTTAGCATACAACTCTTTCAGTATCCGTGAGAGAATTAACGGCATATCGTCCTGCGGATATGCAGCAAGAGAAAGAAAAGAGCACAGTAAAATAAAAAAAAGTTTTTTCATCCGTATATAATTTTAATGCATCGCTTTGATTTCTTCTGCAATTATTTTAAAAGCAATACTTCCGAATTTATTCATTACCTGGCAGCGCTATAGTTTTATTTAATGGTTAACTGAATCTCTTTTGTAGTGGCCTGTTGTACATCTGCAGTGGCATTTACAGCGAGAAAAACAACCTTGTAAGCGCCGGATTTTGAGAACACATACTTATAACTATCTACTTTCTGGGCAATATTTTTTACCGGCACTGCCACATCAGGTAACACATTATTGAGGTACAAAAGTTTGGAGATCACCCAGTCTTCATTATCTTCAGCAGCAGCATTACCTCCGGCTATACGAAGTTGTGTAGCACTGATTGTCCATACTGCTGCGGGGTTTTTAATGCTTACCTGTCTCCATGCTGCAGTAGCAATATCAGTAACCGGCAATACCGAACCATCTTTTTTAAGCAGATCAACAGTAAGCGACTTAATGGTCCAGGTTTTTTGGGCGTTACCGCTTGTGCCGGTATATTTAAAGGCAATATAAACCGGCTTTTTCTGTGCAAGGAAATCTGACAGGTCTACAACTCCGGAAGGAGTATTGTCGGCGCCGGTAGATAAAGTAGCCTGTGAAGTAATGTCTGTCCACTTGGCAGCGTTGATACCGGCTTCGTCATAAGACTCCTTAAAGTCGTTTGAAACGAGCAATTGCAGCGTATTAAGCTGTGTTCCATACTGGGCATACGATGTAAACTGCAGACGCGGAGTGCCGTCAATAGTTGTACGTTCACGGTTATCATAATTATTGCCTTCCTCTCCTGAATAAAAGCTAATGAAATCCGGGTTGCCGGAGAAAAAGAATGTTACGGTATCGCCCACATTATAGGTTGCGGAAGCGGTTTCCACATTAAAATTCAGAGGTTCTGTGCTAAGCTGTTTGCTGCAGGAAGCAAATACAAGTAAAGCAGCCACTCCTGTTATACAATGATTTTTCATGTGTGTATATTTATTTTTTTTTTCAGTTGCCACATGGAATAACCAGCTTTTAGATTCAATACTCATTCCCGGTTGGTATAGATTCTTAATCTTTATGGCTATTTCATCTGTGTATGTTTAATTGTTTTTCAGTTGTCACATGGAATAAACCTGGTTTTTAGATTCAATACTCATTCCCGGTTGGTATACATTCCTAATCTTTATGGTTATTTCCTATGTATATTTTTTTAAGGTGCGCCGCATTGCGGATATTTTTAATGGCCACATGGAATTACTTCCAGTGCTTCGTTTCGCCAAATATCATATGCGCTTAAATACATTATTCTCCGCGTATTCATTTTAATATTTTATTGTTGCTGTTCTTTAATGGTTAATACCCGGGATTCTGTGTAGCAGCTTTATTCACACTAAATTCCGAAGCAGGTATAGGGTACAAGAGGAACTTAGGTGAAGATGCTGCATTAGTAGCCCCCAAGGACGCATATTTCCAGGAAGCATTACCGGCCAGATGCGTATTCATCTGATTTGCCAGTGCGCTCATTGTTTGTGTCCATATTCCCCACCGGATCAGATCCTGCCTTCTCAAAGCTTCGAAACAAAGTTCCCGGGACCTCTCATCTATAATTTCCTGTTGAAAATCATTAGCAGATAAGCCTGCGCGCAGGTCTGAAACTGCATTGGGTATATTAACAGGAAAGCCATAAGCTCTTCTGCGAACTTCATTAAAAGCCGCATATGCATTTGCTGTAGGCCCGTTATTCAACTGATTATCAGCTTCTGCCAGCATTAGTAAAACATCTGCATAGCGCAAGATCGGAAAATTAATACCTGTATTGTTTTTACTCTTAGGAGTAAGTTTTTCATACGACCTTCTCCATTTGCCACAATTCCTGTCATATATCAATGATCCTTTATTCACGCGGTTTGTTCCTGAATAGCCGTAAGGGGCAATTGCCCAGTCTCTGCGCAGGTCGCCCTGGTTGTAAAGCTCATAAAGTTTCCTGGTAACATTAATAAAAGCATAGCTATAACCGGTATCTGCAAAATTGGCGGCAGTATATTGTATTCCGTTCGTATTGCCTACCCTGCCCTGCTCCTGTGTGGTGGATTGATCATTGCCGATAAAATCAGCCTCCCACATGGCTTCTTTAATATCGTAAATATCCTGTGCCTGATTGATAAATATCTGGCTGTAGCTTGGGTTTAAGGCGTGAATGCCGGACTGCTTTACTTTAGTAGCCCATTGCAATGCATCTTTGTATTTTGCTTTATCCAGCAGCGGGTATCCTGCCATAGTCAGGCATACCCTTGCCAAAATGCCCTGTACAGTTGTTTGGGAAACGCGGCTTGAATGGTTAAAGGTAGTAGCAGGATAACATATTGCCTCTGCCTCTGTCATATCTTTCAATACCTGGGCATATACTTCTTTGGCAGGCGATCTTGGAACATTTTCAGAAGCAGCTCCTGTAATAGTAGTGGGATTCAGCTTCAGGGGCACATCGCCAAAACTACTCACCAGGAGGAAATAGTAATAACCTCGTAAAAACTTTGCTTCTCCTAAAATAGCATTCCGCTCAGCAGGATTCATTGATTTTGGCGTATTAATGTAATAAATCAGGTTGTTGGCTCTTTCTATGCCTATATAAAGCGTCTGCCATGTCTGGTCAATATCTGCATCGGTGAAATCAAAATTATATACCATTGGCCCCACAACCTGGTTGTTTCTGGCATAAAAACCCTCGTCGGTACAGGCGCCCAACTGATTAAAGAGTTTGTTGGCATATAATTGCTCCCTCTGCCTGCCCAGTACATCGTATACTCCTGCCAATGCCTGCAGCAATTGCGCCCCGGTTGCATAGTTGGCTTCAGGAGAAGCAAAAGAAATGGGCTCTTTATTTAAAATTTTATTGCAGGAAAGTATAGAGCTACCTATTAATATTAAAATAAAAAGATAGACCAGGTGCATTCTTATATTTTTTTGTACACCTGTTTTGTCCCAACAATGAGGATAACTTATATACGTTGCTGTATGTGAATTATTTTTTATGCTAGGTTTCATATGTTTATATTTATTTGTTTTAGTAGTCAAATGGAATAGCTTTTATTCATTAACAGTTGGTATGCAACTTTGCTTATGGCTATTTAATATGTATATATTTATTGGTTTTAGTTGTGACATCGAATAACCATCTTTTTATACTCAACACTCATTCCTGGTTGATACAGATACTTAATGTTATGGTTATTTCAGGATAATACTGTTTTTACGGTTAAAGCGTAGCCTTCAGGCCAAAAGTAGTAGTGTTGGAGCGTGGATAAGCCGAGTAGTCAACTCCCGGCGTCAATACGCTGTTATAAATACTTACTTCAGGATCATTTCCTGTATAATTAGTCCAGGTGAATAGATTTTGTGCAGCTACATAAACATTCAGATTTTTGATGCCCCACTTTCTCATTGCCTGAGCAGGAATGTTATAACCGAATGATACTGTTTTTAGACGCAGATAAGATCCATCTTCAATAACCCGGGAAGAAAATATATTGCTGGCAGGCCCCTGTCCGCGCGTGCGGAATAAGGTATTGCTTGGATTTTCCGGCGTCCATCTGTCTTTATAACTGTCAAACTGATTGAGACCTTGTTTTGCCAAACCATTACCCTCAAATATTAACCGGTTTGCATTGAGTATGTCATTGCCATAAGACCATTGAAAGAAGATGCTTAAATCAAATCCTTTGTAGCTGAAATTATTTGTCAATCCGCCTGTGTTTAAAGGAAATCCTCTGCCGATAACCGTAAAATCGTTGTTATTTACCACTCCGTCTCCATTGAGATCTTTGTATTTTATGTCGCCGGGCTGGATACTGCTTCTTACATTGCCGTTGGTTGGAATGTTACCCTTTAAAGTATAAACGCCGGCGGGGCTTTTATCGAAATCATCGTATTGATAAACCCCATCCCATATAGGGCCATACATCAATCCTAAAGGCTTGCCTATTTCTACTAAAAATGCCGAGATGGAGGCAACCGTATTGTCAAAGGGAGCTGCTGCAAAGAAAGAATGCTGATTATTGGCAAGTGATAAAACTTTATTGGCATTGAAAGAAATATTAAAGCTGGTATTCCATGTAAAATCTTTTTTCTTTATATTAAAAGTATTTACTGTAATTTCTAATCCCCTGTTTTCTACACTGCCGATATTTTGAAAAATAGTTCTGTAGCCGTAAGATGTGGGGATGTTTGCATTTAAGAGCAGATCTTTGGTAACTTTTTTGTAGATATCCGCAGTAAGGTTGATTCGGTTATTAATAAATGAGAGATCTAAACCAAGATCCCATTGCTCTGTAGTTTCCCACTTAAGGTCAATATTGCCGAGCGCATCCGGAATAAGGCCGGGCATTCCCAAATTGCCAAAAGTGTATCCCTGCGAAATAGTAGAAATTGAATACTGTGATAAGTAAGGAAAATCTCCTACACGGTTATTGCCGGTTAAGCCATAACTGATCCTCAATTTTCCGTCTGAAATTACATTTACATTTTTCAATACGTTGTTTTTTAATTTCCAGGCAAAAGCCGCAGACGGGAAATAGCTCCAGTGGTTTTCAGGGGAAAATTTTGAAGAGCCATCTGCCCTGAAGGAAGCTGTCAAAAGATAATCAGAATACAAGGTATAATTTACACGCCCGAGGAAAGAAACCAAACCATTTACCGATGCGGTGGAAGTTACCGTAGTAGGTGTACCTGAACTAAGCCAGCTCACGCCGGTAGCCTGCGGCGGAAGATTATTAGCAGCTGATCCGTAAACTGAGGAGCTTGCCTCCTGCATTGTGAAACCTGCCACGGCATTGAGGTTGTGATTTTTATTAAACCGCTTGTTATAGCTGAGCGTGTTTTCGTTTAACCAGGAATTGTTGTGATAATATATCACCGAGCCGTTGATACCGTTTGTGCTAAGCCTGGGATTACCGTAAGAAGTAAGTGTATCATTAAAGGTCTGTACCTGGCGAATACGGGAATCTATACCGCCGGAAACTTTTAACTTTAATTCTTTTGTAATTGCATACTCAATAAAAGCGTTGGCGCTTAAATTATTGTAATTATTTTTTCTTACTGCATTCTGTTGATTCAGGATCGGGTTGAAACGATAATCGTTGGTCGAGCTCACATTGTCATCAAACGGCTGGCTGATCAGGTCGTTGCCAAAGGGTTTATAGCCCCACACACTGTACATTAAAGTACTGGTAGCGCTGCCGCTGCTGGCAAAAGGCGATACACCATATTGCTCCAAGCGGCTGTAATTAACGTTGACATTGGCTTTGAGCTTTTTTCCCAGGTTTTGATTTATTACAAACCTTCCCTGGTATCTTTTGTAACCAGAGTTGATGATCACCCCATCCTGATCTAAAATATTTCCGGACAGCGAATATTTGGTCTGTGCATTACCTCCTGAAACAGACAGGTTAAAGTCTTTCATAGGCGCTGTTCTAAACAATCTGGATTGCCAGTTAATATCTATGCTGTCTCTGTAGCTTTCCAGCGTGGCGCCTTTCCTAAGGTAGTAATAAGCTGCCGAACCAACTATGGTCGTATCTGTTCCCGGGCTTATCTCCAGCTGATATCTTACAAATTCATAGGGGCTCATCAGCTTCACAGTATTGGTTGTTTTCTGGATGCCATAAGAAGCGCTTAAGTTTACAACAGGCGGGCCTGCCTTCCCGCTTTTTGTGGTAATAACTATTACGCCATTGGCGCCACGTGCGCCATATATGGCTGTTGCAGAGGCATCTTTTAAGACACTTACAGATTCTATATCATTTGGATTAATGCCGTTGCTATTGAGGCCCTCTATAGGAAACCCGTCCACTACATACAAGGGTGAATTGTCTTGTGTAATAGAATTATTACCCCTGATGGTGATCTGGTTTGAAGATCCCGGCTGCCCGTCTGAGGAAGCTACTGCTACCCCGGCCACGCGTCCTCCTAACGCTTCTACAAATGAGCGCACGGGCGCCTTCTGCATATCTGTTATAGGCACATCCGCCACAGATCCTGTAAGGTCTGTCTTTTTTACGGTGCCATACCCTACTACCACAACATCTGAAAGGTTTCCGTCGTCAGGCTGCAAAACCATGTTCTGCCTGCCGGAAGAGACTTTTACTGTAACCGGTGTGAAACCCACAGAGGTAAAGTAAAGCGTGTCGCCTGTAGAAGCAGCTATCCGGTAAGTACCATCAGCGCCCGAGATCACTCCCTGGTTTGTCCGGAGGTTTTGTACTGCTGCCGAACTTACAGGATCACCATTTTCATCGAAAATGGTACCTGTAACCACCTGTGCGTTGCCAGCTGCTGCTATTGCACATAAAATCGCAGAAAGACACATTATTTTGATCCAGTTTTTCATGTGTATATATTTTAGTTCGCCGCTTTGCGGCTGTTTTTAATGGTCACATGGAATTAGCTTATTCATCCGCGGTTGGTATGCAGCATTCTTATGGCTATTTCATGTGTGTATTTTTTGAATATTTTTAAGTGTTCGCGATGGCTGCGCAGAATTTCTGCATGTGCTCTCTCCCTTATGAGAATTCAGTAACGGCTCGTTTGAATTGTTAGATATTGTATTATTTCTGTTCACAACTTATCCGCTCCAGCGGTTAGAAATTAAAATTTCAACAGGTTTTTATAACGAAGTAAAGCTTCCAGAAAATAGTAATCGGCATACACCAGGGGAACATCAATTTCTACATGGTGAGGAAAGCTGCCTGTAGAATGCTTCAAAATAAAATTACTGTTGGTACCGGGTTGAGCGAGATATTCCGGGGAACTTAAAGAATGTAAAGTTTCTACTGCAAAACTTTTATACTTTTTACCTTCAGCTCCCAGATAACCGGCAAGTTCTAACAGCCCTGAAGCAGTGATAGCTGCAGCAGATGCATCTCTGGGAATATAGCTGAACTTTGCAGGGTCGTATTTCCAATCTGCTTTATACCCTTCCTGGCCTACATTAAAATCCCAATAAGGGATTTTGTCTTTTGGAAGGTTGGGATGGTTTATATAAAAATCAGCCATTTTAGCAGCTGCATCCCTGTACCTGGGATCTCTCGTTTCCCTGTACATAACCGTAAATCCATATATGGCCCACGCCTGGCCTCTGGCCCATTGTGAATTGTCTGAAAATCCCTGGTTGGTCTGCTGATGCAGCACTTTACCTGTGTTTACGTCATAATCTACTACATGATAGGAACTGTAATCCGGGCGGAAATGATTTTTAAGCGTGGTCTCAGCATGCGCTATCGCTATATTTTTATAAACAGGATCGCCGGTTACCTTTGAGGCATAGAACAGTAATTCAAGATTCATCATATTATCTATAATCACCGGAAATGTCCAGGTTTTTCCATCCCACGAGTTCTTTTTATTCCACGATTTTATGGATTTTACAACAGGATCATATCTGGTAATTAAGGATTTTGCAGACTGGACTAAAATATCACGGTATGCGGGTTTGTTTATATGACGAAGTGCATTACCGTAGCTGCAATACATCATAAAACCTATATCATGATGCCGGGTATTAAACTGGTTGCTTTCCAGGCTTTCCGTCCATTGAACAGCAGCATCTTTCCATTTTTCATTTTTGGTAAATTCATAAACATACCATAAGCTGCCGGGCCAAAAACCTCCTGTCCAGTCCTCAATGCCTACATACTTTACGGATCCATCGGGATTGCTCGTCCTGGGATATTTGGTAAGGTCTGTTGCCACTTCGAGCATTTTTGAATACTGCTGTTCTGCAACTTTAAATACATGATCCTGCTTAGTATAAGTATTAACTGCCATACATGCCGGAAGCAATACACACAACAAACAAACTGTGCTTATCAGTAGATTTCTCATAATTTATTTAAATTGGAATGTTACATTATTTTCTTATAAAGTATAGTTCATAAGAATGTCTACGTTTACATTTTATTGTATTTCAAATATAGTACAATAAAATAAAAAACAAAATATTATTATAATTATTTATAAATTTATATTTAATTAAATTGTAATTATATGATAATCAAACTAAATTATAAAAATAGAAAATAAGGAATATTGTATAAAAAACATGACTGCATGTATAACGTTTACAATTATTATTTTTTATTACAGGTCTTTACCCTTATCTTTGCCCCAGTTTAAAATCCTTCAATGCAAAATCTTACTATTGTTGAAATTGCCAGGAAACTAAAAGTTTCTACTGCCACAGTCTCCAGGGCGCTTAACGGAAGCAGCCAGGTAAAGGAGGCAACACGAAAGAAAATAATAGATTTTGCACGCGATACAGGATACAGCATCAACAGTGTGGCATCCAACCTCAGGAGCAACAAATCAAAAATTGTGGGCCTGATAGTGCCTAAAATTTCCATGAACTTTCATTCCGAAGTCATTACCATTATACAGAATGAGTTGTACAAATTCGGCTATAATATTATCATCCTGCAATCCAACGATTCGCATGAGCTTGAGCAGCACGCTGTAGACACCCTTTCTTCTTTGAGGGTTGCAGCCGTTATAGCTGCGGCAACACTCCACACTACCGATTTCAGCCACTTCGATATTTTTCTGAAAAAAGAGATCCCGGTAATTTTTTACGACCGGATTCCAGACTACCCTTTTGGCGGCATCCATATTTCCGGCGACGACTTCCAGGGTGGTTACGGCGCAACAAAACATCTACTGGATGTTGGCTGCAAAAATATTTTACACATCTCGGGTCCGCTGGAATGCTACCTGTATAAATACAGATCCAAAGGCTATAAAGCTGCCTTAGAAAACCATGGCATTACCTTCCGGAAAGAAAACATGTATTGCCATGAGCTTACGCACGAAAATGCTTGGAATACCTTGGTAAAAGCATTTAACCAGGATCCGACCATTGACGGCATTTTTACAGCCAATGACACCTCTGCCATTGCTGCACTGGAATTTTGCAAGTCAAAAAATATAGACGTACCCAAACAGGTAAAAATAATCGGCTACTCCAACGATAAACGTACATCAATTGCCAGCCCCTCCCTAAGTACGGTTGAACAGTTTCCTGCAGAATTTGGGAAACGGTGCGTGGAGCTGCTGATGCAACAACTTAGCCACGAAGAAAGCGGAACAGCTGTTGGTGTTAAGACAGACAACTACGTGATCCCGGTTTCAGTGATCAGGAGAATGTCAACCTAAAAAATTTTTACAAATGAATATTCAAAACCTTTACGATCTTTCCGGCAAAACGGCGCTGATCACAGGCGCCAGCCGGGGTATTGGCCAGGCAGTAGCTGTAGCTATGGCCTGCTGCGGAGCAGACATCATCTGCGTTTCAAACAATTTCCCCGAAGGCTCGGAAGCAGAGAAGGCTGCCAAAGCATATGGCAGGCATTTTAGTAAATACAGCATCGATTTTTCTTCACGCGAAGCTGTTTATCATTTTCTCAAAGAATTAAAGGAAAAAGAAAATCCTGTGGATATACTAGTAAACAATGCAGGCACCATCGTGAGAAAGCCGCTGGCAGAACACGATGATGACACCTGGGACAAGGTGCTGTCTGTGAATCTTCACACACAGTTTATCCTGGCCAGGGAGCTTGGCAAGGAAATGGTGGCACGCAAAAAAGGTAAAATTATTTTTACCTGCTCCATGCTCTCCTACCAGGGAGGCATCAATGTAGCCAGCTACACAGCCAGCAAATCGGCTGTAGCCGGCGTTATCAAAGCTTTTGCCAATGAATGGGCTTCATCAGGCGTAAACATCAATGGCATTGCACCCGGCTATATCGCCACAGACAATACCGCTGCATTGCAGAGCGATGCTGTAAGAAGCAAAGCAATACTGGAAAGGATTCCGGCAGCACGATGGGGAACACCCGAAGATATGGCAGCGCCCTATGTATTCCTTGCTGCTGCTGCATCTGATTATGTAAACGGCACCATCCTGAATGTAGATGGCGGCTGGATGGGAAGATAAATATTGTTCATAAAATAAAGTATCATGGAAATTAGGTTTCAAAACAGTCCGCAAGAGACGAAACAGATGTGTACAGAAGAATTAAGAAAAAATTTTTTGATAGAGACACTGGTTACAGAAGATAAATTAAAACTTGTTTACTCACATTACGACAGGATGATTGTTGGCGGTGTAAAACCGGTGAGGGAGGAAATAATATTGCCGAACGAAGCCGAACTACGAGCTGAATTTTTCTTAGAGCGCAGGGAAATAGGTATTTTTAATGTTGGCGGAAAAGGCAAAATCACAGCCGACGGCACTACATATGAAGTAGAAAAACTGGCATGTGTGTATCTGGGCAAAGGCACGCAGCACGTAAGCTTTGCATCTGCGGATGCCAGTGATCCTGCTGTATTTTATATGCTTTCAACGCCGGCGCACACCAACTATCCCAATACAAAATGCAGTAAGGAAGATGCTTTCTCCGCTGAGCTCGGCAGCAGCGAAACTTCTAACAAAAGAACCATCAGGCGATACATTCACAAAGACGGCATTCAAAGCTGCCAATTGGTAATGGGCCTAACGGTTTTAGACACCGGAAGCGTATGGAACACCATGCCCTCGCATACGCATACGCGCCGCATGGAAGCTTACTTTTATTTCGATGTACCGGCCGATCAGCGCGTGATCCACTTAATGGGCCAACCCCGGGAAACACGCCACCTGATCATGGCAAACCACGAAGCGGTACTGTCTGCTCCCTGGTCTATACATTCCGGATGCGGCACTTCCAACTATGGTTTTATCTGGGGAATGGGCGGCGAAAACCTTGATTACAGCGATATGGATGCAGCGCCTATTGAACATTTAAGATAGAAACCAATGCCCTCAAACTACAAATAAAATAAACCGGCACGCTGAAGGCCTGCCTTATAAATCAAAACCCATGAAGCCTTTACTCATACTGTTGACAACTTTTCTTTGCAGCAATGCTTATGCCCAGCTTAAAACTATCACAGTCAGCAACCCGTCAGAGCTTGAAAGAAAGGATGAGCTGGTAGTGCTTACCAGGGATTTTCTCGAAGCTAAACTGGGTAATATTACCAAAGATCAGTTTATACATATCTTTCATGGAAATGCGCCTAAGGTATTGCAGCATGACGACCTGGACAAAGACGGCAACTGGGATGAAGTGGTATTTTTGCATGATTTTTCAGCCGGGGAAAAAGTAGTATTCACTGTGCAGGCAGCCAGGCGGCCTGCAGCAGTAAAAGCCTTAGTGCGGGCACATGTACGTCATAAACGCAATGTGGGCAACAGGTTCGGCGAAAACCTGGAAAAAGATGTAATGCCTCACAACAATCAACCTACAGATTTTACCAGGCAAAAACTTCCCCCCTACCTTACCGAAGGTCCGGCCTGGGAGAATGATAAAGTTGGTTTCAGGAAATATTTTGATGTACGCAATACCAACGATATCTGGGGAAAAACAACTTCAGACATGGTATTGGACTATGCAGGCGTTGACCCGGAAAAATCCTACCACGAGTTAGATACCTGGGGAATGGACATTTTGAAAGTGGGCAAATCACTGGGCGCCGGCGGGCTGGCATTGCGCATACACATCAACGGCAAAGACAGCCTGGTAAGATTGGGCACAAACGCTGAAGTAAGCTACCGGAGAATTGCAGACGGTCCCGTAAGAGCCATGTTTGAAATGGCATATAAAGATTTTAAATACCTGCCAAATGCACAGCCCATAAGCATTACAGAACGTATAAGCATTTGGGGAGGACAGTTTTTCTATCAAAATGATGTAACAATTTCAGGCAATAACTCCCCGGTGGAAATAACCACAGGCACAATAGACCTGTACCTGGACAAAGCTGCCAACATCATTACAAAAAAATATGCAGCGCTGTACACACACGGTAAGCAAAGTGAAAACAAAGACACACTCGGCCTGGGCATAGTAGCGCCAATACAATATTTTCATTCCTTTGGCTATGCATCTACCCAAAGCAGGGATATTGCGAATACATTTACCCTGAACCTGTCAGCAGCTTCGAAAAAATATACCTACCGTTATTATGCTGCATGGGAAAAAACCGACAAAAGATTTAGCGATAAGAACTACTTTGAAAAGTTTCTGAGAACAGAAGCTGAAAAGTTTTGCAACAAGCCTGTAATAGAATAACATTTCGGGACTTTTTCTTGTTAAGCAAATTTGTCTGCAACAGCCTTGCATTAATAATCTTGCTATTGAAATTTGTGTTTTTTATCTTTGCAGTTCGTGAAGATCATTGTATTCATACTGAACTTTTACCTCTTGCTGCTTGCAGCAGTGCCCTGTGCAGACGGCACTGAATGCAATGAACCCGTCGACTCTAAAACAGCGCTTGTGCTGACGCACAAAGCTCACGATCATGACGCTGAGCAATGCCCCCCGCTCTGCCACTGCGCCTGCTGCAGTACGGCAGCTTACAAGCAACCTGATGTATTCTTTTCATTCATCAGACATGATGTGGTACAGCAGCATGCCGGTGTATATGTTTCTTACCAGCCTGTAGTATTCTTGCCGGCCATCTGGCAGCCTCCCCACTTTATTGGATAATTAATTCAACACCTGCACAACTCATGTGCAGCAAATTTTTTTTTCCAATAATCATTTACAATTTATGTCAAAAATACTTATGCCATTAGTGGCGCTATGCTTATGCATTACATCAAGCGCGCAAAATATATTTAAAGCTCAAATTAAAAACAAGGAAACACTACAACCAATATCTTCGGCAAGCGTTACAATTACCGGCAATACGGCGGGTGTGCTTTCAGATTCTACAGGCTATTTCAGGCTAACAAACATCCCGGACGGCAGCCAAGAGCTGCGTATTGCTTCAGTTGGCTACGAAACATTCCATCAGTCTTATATTTTTCCTTTGACAGATACAGCTATCCGTGAAATATTGCTGCATCCGCATCGCGAAGAAATGGATGATATCATTGTATCCTCTACCCGCACCAGCCGCACCATTGCCAATACGCCCACGCGGGTGGAGACAATTGAATTAGAAGAGATTGATGAAAAAAGCAATATGCGCCCCGCCAACGTAGCTATTCTTCTAAGTGAAAGTACCGGCATCAATGTGCAGCAAACCTCCGCTACCAGCGGTAATGCCAGCATACGCATGCAGGGGCTCGACGGGCGCTACACACAGATATTAAAAGACGGTTATGCTTCCTTCGGTAATTTTGCCAACGGTTTAAGCATTCTTGAGATACCCCCGCTGGATCTCAGGCAGGTAGAGGTGATCAAAGGCCCGGCATCTACATTGTACGGAGCCGGCGCCATTGCAGGCGTAATAAACTTTATCAGCAAATCGCCCAGGGATAAACCTGAGCTGAGCGCCATTCTAAGCCAGTCGCACATAGGGCAGTCCAATATTGGGGTATTCTCTTCTGCAAGAAGCAAGAAAGCCGGCTACACGATGCTGGGCCTGTACAGCAGGCAAAAGGCTTTTGATGCAGATAAGGACGATTTTTCTGAAGTACCTCGATCAAACAATTTTACCTTACACCCCAGATTGTTCCTGTATCCGTCAGAAAATACAACTATATCTCTGGGCAATAGTTTTACTAAAGGGAATATGCTCGGTGGCGATATGCAACTGATCAGCAATGGCAGCAGCGCAGCGCACAGCTATTTTGAAAAGAATGAAACCGTGCGCAATACAACTACACTGGACATAACATCTGATATCAATCCTTCCTCGCGGGTAGTAGCCAAAGCAGCCTATACATTGTTTAAAAGAAATATTTTTATTCCTGCTTTCGACTTTACCGGCACCAACTACAATCTTTTCACAGATGTATCGTATATCAGGAATTTCCGGAACCAGACCTTTATTGCGGGTGCAAACTTTATCAATGACCGGTTTAAGGATCAGAATACAGAACATGCGCAAACACTGGGTTTTACTACATCAACTTATGGCGTATATGCCCAGCACACGTTTGATGCCAATGAAACCATCAAGTTCGAAAACGGCCTGCGTGCAGACGCAGTCAGCTATGGGAACAAGCTCTATAAAAAAAATGAAGTGTTTCTGCTACCGAGGGTTTCTGTTTTATTTAAGTGGAATAACAACTGGAGCAGCCGTATCGGGGGTGGTTTAGGATACAAAACACCCACCACATTTACGGAGCGCACAGAAACCTTTCAATACCAAAACTTAATGCCTTTAAAAGACGTTGTTGCAGAAAGAAGTATCGGGGCTACGGCAGATGTAAACTACAAAACCCACCTGGCAGAAGAGCTTTCATTCAGCATCAACCAAATGTTCTTCATCAGCAGGGTGAATAATTCAAACATCTTGGAACAGGACGCAACAGGTAATTATAATTTTATCAATACAAATAAGAAAGTAACTTCCACAGGCATAGAAACCAATGCCAGGCTTGTTTACAAAGATTTCCTGAAACTGTTCTTAGGCTATACGCTTACCGATACGAAGGCTGGTTATGTTTTAAACAACAACCAGTTTATGCCGCTGGTTCCCAAGCACAAAATAAACAGTGCACTGATAGCAGAAAAGCACGATAATTACAAACTGGGCTTGGAAGCTTATTATACCGGCGTTCAATTTGTATATGACGGATCAGCTACGCAGCCCTACTGGAACCTGGGCTTTATGGCAGAAAAGTATTTCGGTAAATTTTCCGTTTATATTAATGCCGAAAACTTCTTAGACACACGCCAGAGCCGTTACAAACCGGTTGTATCCGGCTCGCATACCAGCCCGGTTTTTGACGATATCTGGACATTAACGGAAGGCAGAGTACTTAGTGCAGGCATAAAATTTAAATTGTAATACAATGAAAACCGGTTCTTTGATTAAAAAAAATACTGTGGTGTTTTGTATGTGGCGGTATAGAGCGTTATTGGTTTACAAGCTTGTACTTCTCACTCTTGCCGTTTTCTATCCAGGTGCCTTCGTTGCCTTTCGCCTGCCATTTTATATGTTCGCCCTCATAGTCAACGCCTTTGGCAAATGCAGACCCCTCAACCTGGTACAGCATTTTTCCCGGGTCTTCGTTTATCAACAAGCCTGCAACACGCTTTCCGTCCATTTCAAAAACAGCGCACGTGTATTTGTTGCCCCGGGCTGCTTGCATAAAGGTCGCCCGGCACTACCACTGTCTCTTCTGCTATTTCTACGATACCGGCGTTGCCGCTATCGGGCTCGCTGATAGTTGTACCGGTGGTATCCGCGAGGTCAGTAGTATACGGATCATTGCAGGAAAGCAACACCAGCGTTATGGCAAGGGCTACTACAGGTTGCTTTTTCATTTGTATTTTACTAATGTATTTTCTATTAAAATTTAAAAATAAAATTCTTTGAGGTACGAAGTTCTGCAGAAATAAATATTAACTAATTATAAAACTTTAATTTTAAATCTTGTTGAGATCATATGTAATGTAGGGTAAAGTAATACATCAATAATTCACCAAAAATATTTAAGCTGTATAGCGCAAAAGCAATATAAGATGATGCACAAACATATTTACGATAAGGATGGCAACCAACTTTGTTGTACGCCACAGGAAAAAAAAGTGAATGATAAAGCAGCTAAAGGAATAGCAGCCCGCAAGGTTGTAAATACATCGGCCGTGGCAACTGCCACGCATCAGCATAAAGCTTTGAAACCTGCTTCCGCACACGATCATAGCCACGAACATGGTGATGATCATGACCACGCCCATCATACAGGCGGCAATCATTTAAAAATGTTTCTGCCTGCGATACTGTCTTTGGCGTTGATGATGGCTGCCATAGTGATGGACAACTGGCTGCCACAGGTCTGGTTCAACAACCGCATATGCCTCCTGTGGTATATTGCAGCTTATATACCCGTGGGCTTCCCGGTAGTAAAAGATGCTTTCAAAAGTATTGCAAGAGGCGAAATATTTTCTGAATTCCTGCTGATGAGCATTGCTACCATTGGCGCATTTGCCATCGGCGAATATCCCGAAGGCGTTGCGGTGATGCTGTTCTACAGTGTGGGAGAAATTTTCCAGGCAATGGCAGTAAGAAGAGCCAAAGGAAATATCAGCAAGCTGCTGGATCAGCGAAGTAACTGTTTTAGACAATGGCCGGCCGAAAATTATGAAAGCGGCAAATGCAGTCATCGGCGATATTGTACAATTGAAGCCCGGGGAAAAGCTGGCGCTTGATGGTGATCTTATTTCAAAAAGCGGAACTTTTAATACTGCTGCACTTACCGGCGAAAGCCAGCCAGACACCAAACGCAAAGGAGATACAGTGCTGGCAGGCATGATCAACCTCAACAATGTTTCCGAAGTACAAGTAACCACAGCTTATGCAGATACAAAGCTTTCCAGGATACTGCAATTGGTACAGGATGCTACTGCACAAAAGGCGCCTACAGAATTATTCATCCGCAAGTTTGCAAAGATCTATACACCTATGGTTGTTTTTGCAGCCATAGGCATTTGCCTGCTGCCTTATTTTTTTGTGGACAATTATGTATTCAGGGACTGGCTCTACCGCGCGCTGATATTCCTGGTGATCAGTTGCCCGTGTGCGCTGGTCATTAGTATACCATTGGGTTATTTCGGCGGTATCGGCGCTGCCAGCCGCAACGGTATTTTATTCAAAGGCGGCAATTTCCTGGATGTGATGGCCAGGGTAAAACATGTGGTAATGGACAAAACCGGGACACTTACAGAAGGTTTGTTCCGCGTTCAGGAAGCCCATATAAAACCCGGGTTTAACAGGCAGGAACTGCTGCAGATGGTCAATACCCTGGAAAGCAAATCTACACACCCTGTAGCCACCGCCATACACGAATTTGTGGGTGAAATAGATCATCACATTCCTTTGGAACAGGTGGAAGAAATTCCAGGCTATGGTTTAAAAGCAATGATCAACGGTAAAGAGCTGCTGGCAGGCAACTTCAGGCTGCTGGACAAAGAAAATATTCCCTACGATATAGACCCTGCCGGCAAAGCACACACGCAAATCGCAATCGCTTACGATAAAAAATTTGCAGGCTACCTGACCATTGCTGACAGCATCAAACAGGATGCAGGCACAACTATAGCCAGGCTAAACCGGATGGGCATTCAAACAACCATGCTCAGCGGCGACAAATCGGCTGTGGTACAGGATGTTGCCAGGCAACTGGGCATTCTCCATGCATATGGCGACCTGCTACCTGAAGACAAAGTGAATAAACTAAAAGAGATTAAAGCGCGGCATGAAACAGTGGCATTTGTAGGCGACGGAGTGAACGACGCACCGGTAGTAGCGTTGAGCGATGCGGGCATTGCCATGGGCGGGCTTGGCAGCGACGCTACCATAGAAACTGCCGACGTGGTGATCCAGGATGATATGCCGTCTAAAATACCTATGGCCATCAACATCGGCAGGCAAACAAAGAAAATAGTATGGCAGAATATTGCGCTTGCATTTGTGGTGAAAGCAGCTGTGTTGCTGCTGGGTGCAGGCGGACTGGCTACTATGTGGGAGGCTGTTTTTGCCGATGTAGGCGTTGCACTGTTGGCAATATTGAATGCAGTGCGGGTACAGCGGATGCAGTTTTAATAGCAAAGCTCATACAGCCCTGCCAAAAAAATGTAATGAAAAGGAGGTGTGGATTTGTGGAGGAGTTTAGGTGTTGATGTGATGGAGTGATGAAGTTACGAAGTGATGGAGTGATGGAGTGATGAAGTTATGGAGTTATGGAGTTACAATAAATCCCGTTACTCGTGCTGTCTTCGCCACAGATTTTCTTTCCATCGCCTCCAAGCGAACGGACTCTATTCAAGGAGAGAAAGCCAAAAACCAACGAAGCTGGTGCAAGTGTCCACTTGTGCCCGGAGTTAAAAGAAGTCTTATTCGCGTTATTCGTGCTGTCTTCGGCACGGATTTCTTTTATATCGCCTCCAGGCGACGAATCTTTATTCAAGAGAGGGAGCCAGAACCAACGAAGCCGGCGCAAGTGTCCACTTGTGCCCGGAGTTCAAAGAGGTCTTATTCCGTTATCTTGCTGTCTTCGGCACGGATTTCTTTTATATCGCCTCCAGGCGACGAATCTTTATTCAAGAGAGGGAGCCAGAAATAACGAAGCCGGCGCAAGTGTCCACTTGTGCCAGGAGTTCAAAGAGGTCTTATTCCGTTATTCTTGATGTCTTCGGCACGGATTTCCTTTCGCGTCCAAGCGGCGATCTCTATTCAAGGAGAGAAAGCCAGAACCAACGAAGCCGGCGCAAGTGTCCACTTGTGCCCGGAGTTCAAAGAGGTTTTATTCCGTTATCTTGCTGTCTTCGGCACGGATTTCTTTTATATCGCCTCCAGGCGACGAATCTTTATTCAAGAGAGGGAGCCGGAACCAACGAAGCTGCCGCAAGTGTCCACTTGTGCCCAGAGTTCAAAGAGGTCTTATTCCGTTATTCTTGATGTCTTCGGCACGGATTTTTTCCATCGCCTTCAGACCACGATCTCTATTCAAGAGAGGGAGCCAGAACCAAACTGGAAAGGTTTTTGCAACGCATCAGCTATGCCCTCAACCGTTATAAAATCTTATCATTACAATGCGGAGAAGGAGACACTTACCATCGTCTACGTTTCGGGATCGGTGTATAAATACCTCAAGGTGCCGGCGGCTGTTTTCCAGGATTTTAAAAATGCTTTTTCCAAAGGCAAGTATTTAAACCAGTACATCAAGCCGAATTTCGCTTATGAAAAATTGGATGAATAAATACTATTAAAACAAACGCAACTGCACACCCTTAGAACGATGCCTGGGAGGCTTTGCATCACCGAAAACCGTTTTGCCGCCATACTTCCAGCTATCGTTTCTTTCCTTGGCTATCAGTTCAGCAAAATTGTTGTTAGGAGTAAAATTCTTTTCAGCATTTTCTGCAATGGTATGCAATTTCTTTAAAGCTTCACTTTTATCAGTGTTGCCTAATTTAGCTTTATATACTGCATGCTGCAAAACAGCGATAGTTTCATCATAGGTCTTTACCGGCACGGGAAACGGGTGACCATCTTTTCCACCGTGTGCAAAGGAAAAGCGCGCCGGATCCTCAAATCTTGATGGGGTGCCATGTATCACTTCGCTGACCAAAGAGAGAGATTGTATCGTGCGCGGCCCTATACCCTGCAACAACAGCAATTCTTCAAAGTTTTCAGGTTGTTGTTCATGTGCCAGCCAGAGCACTGAACCTAATCTTTTCAGGTTAACATCTTTGGCGTGTACTTCATGGTGCGATGGCATTATCAGCCGCTGATAATCATCCAGCCATTGATCGGGCTTTTCTTTTGAAAGCTGCATAATGCCTTGCTTTGCGGGCGCAGCATCTTTCGCTGTAAGGTTCAGGATGTATCCCTGGTTCAAACCACAGATGCCTGTGTGCGGCTCTTCGGTAAAAGATCGAATACCGGCAGAATGCCAGTGGTAGCGGCGTGCAGTCTTATCGCCGATGCGCATGCCCTGCTGTATCACGGTCCACTCGCCTGTATTGCTCACGATAAAGTTGTGTGTATACAATTGAAACCCGTCCTGCACGGCAGTGTTATCTACTTTAGCGCTCAGCTTGCTGCACCTCACCAACTCATTACCATTCAGGCCTGAAATGTCGCTCAGCCGTAAAAGTTCTGCCGGCGTTTCGGTAGAATATTTCCCCTTGCCGCCGCAAATATATATGCCCAATTCCCTGAAATGCGGATTCACAGCGCGTTTCAGCGCACCCATCACTGAAGTTGTGATGCCGGAAGAATGCCAGTCCATGCCCATGACCGCGCCAAAGCTCTGGAACCAGAAGGGATCAGATAAGCGGCGCAGCATTTCATTCTTTCCATATTCCGACAATACAGCTTCTGTAATAGCCAGCCCAAGCTTGGCCATACGGTCGGAAAGCCATTTGGGTACATAGCCGTAATGTAGAGGAAGGTCTGCAGTTCCGCTTCGTTTCATTGTACAAAGTTACAAGTTTTGCTACAAATTTTAGCAAAAATCAGCAATGCATGATTACTCCGCCCAGCTATCGTAGACCGGGGCGCCCTGAAACATTTACTCGTAAATGCGCACGTATATTCCGGTCAATTGAAAATTCATCGGGTGTATCAGCCAAAGTACGAGCTTCTGGAGTAATTTGTTCCTAATTATCACGATTTAGTTCCTTGAGCCAATAGAAGTTATAAAACAGCGGCGAATGCCTGATTATTTTTTGGCATTATGTTGAGGTTGAGGTCTGCATCAATACCTCTCAATATTTACCAATATTAATGCATAAAAAAAGCCGGAACTATAAGAATTCCGGCTTTTGTGGTGTGAGGCGGGATCGAACCGCCGACACATGGATTTTCAGTCCATTGCTCTACCAACTGAGCTATCGCACCATTTCCCGTTAAAGGACTGCAAAAATAAATCATTTTTGCGAATAAAAAAGTTTTTTGCCAACAAAATTATTAAAATTCACAATTATCCGGCGTTCTTGCAAACGCAATCACATCGCGGATATTTGTCATCCCCGTCACGAACAATACCATTCTTTCAAAACCAAGGCCAAAGCCCGCATGCGGCACCGTGCCGAAGCGGCGCGTATCCAGGTAAAAATCCATTTCCCGGGCTGGAATATTCATCTCCTGCATCCTGTTGAGCAATACTTCCAGGCGCTCCTCTCGCTGCGAGCCGCCAACAATTTCGCCGATCCCCGGCGCCAGGATATCCATCGCAGCAACTGTTTTGCCATCATCGTTCTGGCGCATGTAAAATGCTTTGATCTCTTTCGGATAGCCTGTAACAATCACCGGTTTCCTGAAATGTTTTTCTACCAGGTAGCGTTCATGCTCACTTTGCAGGTCAATACCCCACTTCACCTCAAACTTAAATTTCTTTTTCTTGTACATTGGCGAAGCCATCAGTATATCTATCGCTTCGGTATATGTGATGCGTTCGAACGGATTCTCCAGCACAAACTGTAATTTTTCTATCAGCCCAAACTCACTGCGTTTATCCTGGGGCAATGATTTTTCTTCTTCTTTCAGGCGGCTTTCCAGGAATTGCAGATCTTCGTGGTTGTGCTCAAACACATAGCTGATCAGGTACTTGATAAACTCTTCCGCCAGGTCCATGTTGTCTTCAATATCGTAAAAAGCCATCTCGGGCTCTATCATCCAGAACTCGGCCAGGTGGCGGGTAGTATTGGAATTTTCTGCCCTGAATGTAGGGCCGAAAGTGTAAATATCAGAGAATGCCGTTGCGCCAAGCTCGCCTTCCAGCTGCCCTGAAACCGTGAGGTTTGTTGACTTTCCGAAGAAATCTTCTGCAAAATTTATTTTACCATCTTGCGTTCTGGGGAGGTTTTCCAGGTCAAGCGTTGTTACCCGGAACATTTCTCCGGCGCCTTCTGCATCGCTGGAGGTGATGATGGGCGTATGCAGGTAAAGAAAACCTTTATCATTAAAAAACTTATGAGTCGCAAATGCCAATGCATGGCGTACCCGGAAAACCGATCCGAATGTATTGGTCCTGAAACGCAGGTGCGCATGTTCTCTTAAAAATTCCAGGCTGTGCTTTTTGGGTTGTAAGGGATATTTCTCCGGGTCGCTGTCGCCGAGAATTTCCAGGGTTTTTACCTTTAATTCTACCTGCTGCCCTTTGCCCAAAGATGCTATAAGCTCACCCGTAACTTTCACAGATGCGCTGGTGGTGATGCGCTTGAGGGTTTCTTCGTTTTGTGTACCCAGTTCTACAACTGCCTGCAGGTTCGCATTGCAGCTGCCATCATTGATAGCGATAAACTGGTTGTTGCGGAATGTACGCACCCAGCCCATTGCAGTTACTTCCTCTCCTATCTTGTCGCCTTTTAAAAGCTCTTTTATTCTCGTTCTTTTGTTAAACACGGTGGTGAATTATAATTTGTGAATTATGATTTGTAATCTGTAATTTGAAATTTGCAATCTGTAATCTGTAATCTGTAATCTGTAACTGTAATTTAAAATCAATAAACCTTTATTTCGTTGTACAAAGTATCTCTTTCAACGGGTTGCCTTCCTGCCTGTCGTATCATATTCACCAGGTCTTCGGTAGACATGGAAGGGTTCTGTTCCTCGCTGCCTGCCATAGAATATATCTTTGTAGTATCGTCGATAGTGCCGTCCAGGTCATCGACTCCAAAGCTCAAAGCCAGTTGTGCGTTCTGCCTGCCCAGCATTGGCCAATAGGCTTTTAAGTGCGGGAAGTTGTCGAGGTAAATTTTAGAGATAGCGTACATGCGCATATCTTCAATCACCGACACTTCCGGTATGTGGCTCATGTCGTTGTTCTGGTTGCGGAATTTTAAAGGAATAAAAGTGTTGAAGCCTCTGGTTTCATCCTGCAACTGCCGCAACATGTCCATATGTTCAATACGGTCGGCAAACGATTCTATATGGCCGTATAAAATGGTGGCATTGGAGTGCATGCCTAGGTTATGCGCCGCGCGGTGGATATTCAGCCAGCCTTCCGCATCTACTTTATCGGCACAGATCTTATTGCGTACTTCTTTATTGAAAATTTCTGCACCTCCTCCGGGCAATGACTGCAAACCCGCATCCTGCAATAGTTTCAGGCCCTCTTCAGGAGTTACTTTTGCTTTGCGGAACATATAATCCAGTTCAACCGCGGTATAGCCCTTGATATGCAGCTCCGGGCGGTGGGCTTTGATCTTTTTGATCAGTTCAATAAAGAAAGGAAGGTTCAGTTTCGGGTGTACGCCACCTACGATGTGCACCTCCGTTACCGGTTGGCCGTCGTAGCTTTTTACAATATGCATCATCTGTTCTTCGCTGAGTTCCCAGCCTTCTTCACGATGTTTGTAGCGGCGTGAGTAAGCGCAGAAATCGCAGGTAAAAATGCAGACATTGGTAGGTTCTATGTGAAAGTTCCTGTTGAAATAAGCTTTGTTTCCCAGCTTTTTCTCGCGGAGGTAGTTAGCCAGCGCACCCACAAACCCTAAAGAGCCTTTTTCGAAAAGCACAACACCTTCTTCAGGTGTAATACGTTGGGCTGATAAAACTTTCTCACCGATTGATTTTAAATCACCATCCTGCTGGGATGCCACTAATTCATCTGCACTGCTATAAACTTCTTTAGTCATTCCTTGTGTTTGAGTATGCAAATTTACCATTTTTATTTTTTAATTTAAACGGTGAGCGCTACTTTGCTACCCGCCGCGGAGGCACGAATGGAGTAATGAAATATTTTTGTGGAGGTGTGGAGGTGTGGATTTGTTTAGTGATGAAGTTATCAAGTGATGTTGTGATCGTGTGATGGGTAAAAGAAGTGTATTTGTGTATTTGTGGTGGCGTTTAGTGTAAAGATGTGTAGGGGGTGCAAGCATGCTTTTGCCACAAAGGCCCTAAGACACCAAGGATCACAAAGATAGAAGGTAGTTAAGTCATGTTTGCGGTCTCTGCGTTAAAAACTCTGCGCTCTTTGCGTGAGCCTTATGAGATAATGTATTTTTTAACCACAAAGTGCACAAAACAGATACAAAGCTACACTAAGAGGACAGTTCGCACCATCGCCTGGCTGTCAGTGACAGGAAGCAATGCACGGAAGGTGATTGATTCGCCCGAAAGAAATGATAGATCTTAGAGTAAATGCGGCGAAGCAATTGTTCCTGAGTGCAAATTGCTTCCGGGTCAGAGCCCATGCGCGTGGGTCACCTTCAGGCAGGCTAGACTTTTTTGATTCTTTTTGCGGCAATGGCAAAAAGAATAGCCAGAACTGGATTTGTTTAGTGATGAAGTTATCAAGTGATGTTGTTATCAATGACGGAACCCCCCGGAGCGCGTCATTGCGAGCGAAGTACTCCGACGGTTCCTGAGTCCTTAGGACAGAGCGAAGCAATCTCACACCGCATTTACGTTCCTCGAGTTCTTCTCTAACTTTTTTCTTGATAAAAAAGTTACAAAAAATCAAGCCGGCATAAGGTGGGCCGCGCACATCAGGCTATCCCCGGGAAAACTCTGTGCTGCAAGAACAATTCCTGCTGACTGGCAACAGCTTTTGATTACAGTCATATCCCGCGCAGCAGGAATCACTGTTACGCACAGTTTTCCCTTCCACTGGCATGCCGGCGATTCCTAACCTTTGCATCCATGACGAAATGCTGCATTTTGAAATGGTTAAAAACTCAAATCAATTTGAAAGCTTCGATAATACTTAAGTGCCCGAACCGAAGGCCTGCCTGTCAGTTTATCAAGTGACGTTGTTACCTTGTGATCGTGTGATGGGTAAAAGAAGTGTATTTGTGTATTTGTGTATTTGTGGAGGCGTTTAGTGTAAAGATGTGTAGTGGGGTGCAGCATGCTTTTGCCACAAAGGCCTAAGACACTAAGGATCACAAAGATAGAAGGTAGTTAAGTCATGTTTGCGGTCTCTGCGTTTAAAAACTTTGCGCTCTTTGCGTGGAGCCTTATGAGATAATTTATTTTTTAACCACAAAGTGCACAGAGCAGATACAAAGCTACACTAAGAGGGCAGTTCGCACCATCGCCTGCCTGTCAGTGACAGGAAGCAATGCACGGAAGGTGATTGATTCGCCCGAAAGAAATTATAGATCTTAGAGTAAATGCGGCGAAGCAATTGTTCCTGAGTGCAAATTGCTTCCGGGTCAGAGCCCATGCGCGTGGGTCACCTTCAGGCAGGCTAGACTTTTTTGATTCTTTTTGCGGCAATGGCAAAAAGAATAGCCAGAAGTGGATTTGTTTAGTAATGAAGTTACCAAGTGACGTTGTTATGTTGTGATCCTGTGATGGGTAAAAGAAGTGTATTTGTGTATTTGTGTATTTGTGTATTTGTGGAGGCGTTTAGTGTAAAGATGTGTAGTGGGGTGCAGCATGCTTTTGCCACAAAGGCCTAAGACACTAAGGATCAAAAAGATAGAAGGTAGTTAAGTCATGTTTGCGCTCTCTGCGTTTAAAAACTTTGCGCTCTTTGCGTGGAGCCTTATGAGATAATTTATTTTTTAACCACAAATACACAAAGCAGATACAAAGTTACACTAAAGAAATCCTTCGTGCCTTAGGTCTCCGTGGCTGAT
This sequence comes from Haoranjiania flava, assembly GCF_025631005.1. Classification (NCBI taxonomy): domain Bacteria; kingdom Pseudomonadati; phylum Bacteroidota; class Chitinophagia; order Chitinophagales; family Chitinophagaceae; genus Haoranjiania; species Haoranjiania flava. Next base: position 73,863 of record NZ_JAOTPL010000011.1, on the reverse strand, counting down.
TATCTACGCAATGGCAAAAAGAATAATTTTGTGTCAGGTGAAAACAACAGCTATCGAAGATTTAATGTCGGGTAAAAACCAGGCAGGCATACCATATCTTACATTTCAAATTAAATCTAACGAAATAAGAGTTACGGGTCAGCCGTAATTCATTCGTTTTAAAAGAACAAAAAAGTATGAATTCATTCGTTGGTATAGAATAATTCTTTACCTTTATTTTGTATTAATTGTGACAGAGTATGGATAAAAAGTTGTTATTAGAAGTGCTTATTGACCAAAAAGAGGTGTTTCAATCCAAAAGCGGCTTAATAGCGAGGGATTATCCTTTGGACTCCTATCTAAAGACAAGCCAGGTAGTGGTTATAACCGGAGTCCGACGTTCCGGTAAATCATCTTTAATGTTTTTGATAAAGGAAGCATTGAAGCTGAGTGAGGGTGAATTTTGCTACTGCAACTTCGACGACGAGCGAATAATGCCCTATCCTCAATTATTTAATGATATATACTCCCTGCATTTGGAGACGTACAGATCCGAACCCATTTTTTTCTTTGATGAAATACAGGAAGCCCCGGGATGGGAAAAATTTGTAAACCGCATGTACGAACAAGGCCGTAAGGTATTTGTGACCGGCTCAAACGCTACGCTGCTGAGTTCCGAAATTTCCACATCGCTTACCGGCAGAAACAAAGTATTGGAGTTGTTCCCATTTTCTTTCTCTGAATATTTACGGATGGAGGGCAAGTCGTATAATATAGAACGTTTGTCGGTTAAAAAGCGTTCTATGCTCTTAAACGAATTGAGTACATTTTTAGAAACGGGCGGTTTCCCATTGGTAGCAAAAGAAAAAGATGCCGAAATTGCACATGCTCTTTTTCAGGATATACTCTACAGGGATATTGTGGTACGCTATAAGCTTAGCAACATAGCGGAGGTAAAACAAATAGCGCTTTTCCTGGCGTCTAATATTGGTAAAGTATTTTCCTATGCTTCGCTGCAACACGTTGCCGGCGTTAAAAGTTTAAGCTCCGTGAAAAACTATTTACAATATTACGAAGCAAGTTATTTATTTTATTATTTGCGGAAGTTCGATTATTCTGTCAAAAAACAGATTATGAATTCACGAAAAGTATATGCAATAGACAACGCAATTCCGAATAGGTTAGGGTTTCGTTTTAGTGGAAATAAAGGGAGGTTGTTGGAGAACATCGTATTTCTGGACCTCAAACGGCGAGGCAGGGAACTGTATTATTTTTCAGGAAAATACGAGTGCGATTTTTTAATAAAAGAAAACCTGCAGATTACTGAAGCAGTCCAGGTGACCTACATGCTGGATGCAGAAAACGTTAAACGGGAAATAGGCGGGTTAAAAGAAGCTATGTCTGTATTCAATATCCCTAAAGGAACACTAATCGTGTTTGATGAGAACAACTATGCTGCAGAAGTGCCGGAAAATATATCAATCGTTCCGGCATTTAAATGGCTACTGGGCTGATTTAAATTCTAGCAGGCGGGACTATTTTTTCGGTCATAACTTTGCAATCTCTGCGTTAAAAAATCTGCGCTCTTTGCGTGAACTTTATTTGCATTTTGTTAAACTACAAAGACCTTTAGCGGCTTGGCGTATCCGTGGCTGATTATTTAATTTTGTGTCAGGTGAAAACACCAGACACGGCATGAAAGATGAGTTCTACAACTACGCTGCGCTACGTTTTACCGTAATGACGGAACCCCCGGGAGCGCGTCATTGCGAGCGAAGTACTCCGACGGTTCCTGAGTCCTTAGGACGGAGCGAAGCAATCTCACACCCGCATTTACGTTCCTCCGGTTCTTCTCTAACTTTTTTTCTTGATAAAAAAAGTTACAAAAAAATCAAGCCGGCATAAGGTGGGCCGCGCACATCAGGCTATGCCCGGGAAAACTCTTTGCTGCAAGAACAATTCCTGCTGACTGGCAGCTGCTTTTGATTACAGTCATATCCCGCGCAGCAGGAATCACTGTTCCGCACAGTTTTCCCTTCCACTGGCATGCCGGCAATTCCTAACCTTAGCATCCATGACGAAATGCTGCATTTTGAAATGGTTAATAACTCAAATCAATTTGAAAGCTTCGATAATAGTTAAGTGCCCGAACCGAACGCCTGCCTGTCAGTGACAGGAAGCAATGCACGGAAGGTGATTGATTCGCCCGAAGAAATTATAGATCTTAGAGTAAATGCGGCGAAGCAATTGTTCCTGAGTGCAAATTGCTTCCGGGCCAGAGCTTGTGTGCGTGGGTCACCTTCAGGCAGGCTAGACTTTTTTGATTCTTTTTGCGGCAATGGCAAAAAGAATAGCCAGAACTGGATTTGTTTAGTGATGAAGTTATCAAGTGAGGTTGTTACGATGTGATCCTGTGATGGATATTTCAGCAATTGCCTGCTCATACTTTGCGGTCTTTGCGTTAAAAGACTCTGCGCTCTTTGCGTGCACCTTATTTGCATTGTTGTTAAACTACAAAAGACATCTTTCGTGCCTTAGGTCTCCGTGGCCAAAGATGACTTCTACAACTACGCTGCGCTACGTTTTATCGTATGACGGAATCCCCGGGAGCGTGTCATTGCGAGCGAGGCAATCTCACCTCACTCTAAATAAACAATTAAATCAACAAATCCACTTTTACCCACCACTTGATCACATCATCACATCATCCCGCTTAGGGGCAGGCTACAACTTACTCTTATCCAGGCTTTTGAGCACTTCCTTGATTTCCTGCTCCTTGTGTATCGGGTAGATCAGTAATGCGTCCTTCTCATTGACCACAATAAAATCTTTGAGGCCGTCAACCACAACTGTCGTGCCGCTGTGGGCAGATACAATCGTGCCTTCCGTATTGGTGAGCAACACTTGTTCACCACCTACCACGGCATTGTTATGCGCATCTTTTCCGGTTACATTCCACAGCGAAGCCCAGGTGCCCACGTCGCTCCAGCCGATATCAGCAGGAATGGTATAGACATTATCGGCCTTTTCCATGATGGCGTAGTCCACGGAAATTTTCTGGCTCTGCGGGTAATATACTTCAATAAAAGCAGCTTCCTGAGGTGTGTTGTATAATTCGCTGCCCTGTGAAAAAAGACCACTCAATTGCGGGGCATATCGCTCCAATGCCTGAATTACATCCTTTGCCTTCCAGATAAAAATACCTGCATTCCATAAATATTCACCGGAGTTGATGTATTGCTGTGCTATTGCAGCATCGGGCTTTTCCCTGAAGCTTTTTACTTTCTTTACACCGGCACTACCCGCTTCAAAATGGATGTAGCCGTAGCCCGTATCAGGCCGTGTCGGCTGAATGCCCAGGGTTATCAGCGCTTCATGATCCTGCAGGAAAGCCACAGCCATCCCGATCTTTTCCGCAAAAACATTTTCCTTTAAAATCAGGTGATCAGAAGGAACCACTACCATCACTGCTTCCCGGTCTTTGGCAAATAATTTATAGGCTGCATAAGCAATGCAGGGCGCTGTATTGTTGCGCGAAGGCTCGGTTATGATATTCTCTTCCGCGAGTGCAGGCAGTTGTTCAGACACAAGCTGCTTGTAATTTACATTGGTTAGTACCAGTATATTTTCAGGCGTTGAAAATGCCAGGGAGCGTTCGTAGGTCATTTGCAGGAACGACTTGCCCGTACCCATAATGTCTATAAATTGCTTGGGAAAACTTTCGCGGCTCTTCGGCCAGAAACGGCTGCCTACGCCGCCTGCCATTATTAAAGTGTATATCATAAGTCAATATTTTAATTATCCATCAGCACATATGGTTTGCCTTCCTTTTTTATCACGATCTCCTGATCCTGATCTGGATGGCTTTATCTATTTTCTTTTCACTCAGCAAAATCAGGTAACCGCCGCCACCCGCGCCGCTTATTTTCCAGCCATGCACCGTGTCTTTATACGCATTGACCTGTTGCGCTATCTCCGGTGTGATCATGTTGGGAAACATGGCTACCTGTGCATCAAAGCTGTTTACAAAGGCGCGGCCGAAAGCGGCCATATTTTTTTCAAGTATGGCATTCCATGCTTCCTCAGCAGCAGCGCTCAGCTGCCTGACTTTCTCGTCCTGTATAGCGGTATCCGACAATACATCAAAGTTGTTTTCCCTGGGAGACAAGGGTATCATCCAGATAATGCTTTCCAGCCACTGCAATATATCTTCCTGCTCCGTACTAATTATGTCTGCCGGCCAATGGCTATCCTTTTCGTAATAAAGCTTATTCAGGCCGGGCAGCGTGATGCCCAATGCATCCTGCGAACCGCTGATATACCTGGTTCCGGGCGGGTTTTCAAAGGAGAAAAGAATTTTTGCCAGCTTCTCTTTGTTGCCTTCGGGAATATCTGTTTCCCAAAGTTCTATGGCTTTGTTCCGGCTGCTGGTAGACATGCCGCTTCGATGGTTAAACTCATAGTCCGGCTCAATACTGATGGTGATCACCGGTCCGGGAAATAATTTATTGACATAAGGCTGATCGAGCCAGCCGCCCGCCAGGTCAAGGCGGTAAGGGATCCTGCAGGCCTTGCGCAATGCAGTGGTAGAGCGCGCAGGCAGATCCCCATGTGGTATGCGGCGGCTTACCACATATTCAACACCTAATTCTTTGCAGAGTTGTTCTTTTTCCGGGCTGTGGCCGTCGTTGTTTACAAAAAAAATATCCGGCTGCAGGGCTTTCATTTCTTCCACAAAATCAAGTACGCCACTACCGGAATTAATCCATGCCTCTTTCACGGCTTTCAACGACCTGATCATGTATAAACGCTCAGCTTGTGTGTTGATGGTATTGCGCAATTTCAAATCATACACGGTCTTATCTGAACCGATGCCTACATAAACATCGCCGTAAGTAGCGGCTTCTTCGAGGAAAGCTACGTGGCCGCTGTGAAGCATATCATAACATCCGCTCACAAATACTTTTTTAGCCATGACCGCTATCGTTTTTATACCAGTTTATTAGTTTTTCTATACCTTCTTTTATTTCTACTGTATGATACCAGCCTAATGCGTGCAGCTTTGAAACGTCGGTGAGCTTCCGCATGGTGCCGTCAGGTTTTTCTGTGTTGAACACAATATCCCCGGTAAAGTTTATGGCTTCTTTAATAAGTTGCGCCAGGCCTGCGATGGAGATCTCTTTGCCTGAACCGATATTGATGTGGCAATTCCTGGTCTCCTGTTTACTGCCTGCCAGATCGCTGAAATTTACGTTTTGCATTATGTACACACAGGCGTCGGCCATATCTTCACTCCACAGAAATTCCCGCATCGGCCTGCCGCTACCCCATATCTCCACGCTTTGCCCCGTTATGCCATATTTTTTTAAAACTTTTTGTATCGCATCTTCTGACGCGTTGCCGCCTACATTCTCCACCGGCCGCTTGTCCAGGTCATTCCTGATTGACTGCCAGTCGTTTTTTTGCAGGCTGTCTGCCAATAAGAATTTCCGGATCAGGGCAGGCAGTACATGGCTTTTCTCCAGGTCAAAATTGTCATTGGGCCCGTAGAGATTGGTGGGCATAACTGCCATAAAATTCGTTCCGTATTGCAGGTTAAAGCTTTCACACATTTTCAATCCCGCGATCTTGGCAATGGCATAGGGTTCATTGGTATATTCCAGGGGGCCGGTCAGCAGGCTGTCTTCTGCCATCGGTTGCGGCGCATCTTTCGGGTAAATGCAGGTGCTGCCCAGGAACAACAACTTTTTTACACCATGCCGGAAGCTGCTGCCGATTACGTGATTTTGTATCTGCAGGTTATCAAAAATAAAATCGGCGCGGTAGGTATTGTTTGCCACGATGCCGCCTACATGCGCTGCTGCCAGGAAAACATAGTCAGGCTTTTCGCTGCTGAAAAAATCGTTCACGGCTGTGGCGTCTTTCAGGTCCAGTTCTGCTCTTGTTTTGCCAACCAGGTTGGCGTATCCCTGCTGCTGTAGTGACTGCACAATGGCGGAGCCCACCAGGCCGCGATGGCCTGCCACATAAATTTTAGCTTCCTTATTCATAATAGTTCATCACTTTATAGTTATTCTTTTCCAGGAAGTCATTCTTTTTCATAAGCGCTATATCACTTTGCATCATGTCTTTTACTAACCCGGCAAGGTCATATTCTGGCTCCCAGCCTAAAACATTCTTTGCTTTTGCAGGATCGCCGATAAGCAATTCAACTTCTGTTGGCCTGAAATAGGCAGGGTCTACTTCACCTACTACCGTATTGATCCGCTGCGCTAATGCCGGCAGGTACTCTGCCCCTACCTTGTCACAAAATACCTGTTCATTTATACTGTCTAAAATAATTTGCTCATCTACATCTTCACCTTCAAAACGAACCATCACGCCTGCTTCATCGAATGCCTTGCTTATAAAATCCCTCACGGAAGTTGTTATACCCGTAGCGATAACATAATCAGAGGGTTCGTCCTGCTGCAGAATGAGGTACATGGCTTTTACATAGTCCTTGGCATGGCCCCAGTCTCTTTTGGCTGAAAGGTTTCCCAGGTAAACTTTCTTTTGCAAGCCCAATACAATCCTGCTCACCGCGCGGGTGATTTTGCGGGTAACGAAAGTCTCACCGCGGATGGGGGATTCATGGTTGAATAGAATACCGTTGCTTGCGTGCATACCGTAAGCTTCCCTGTAATTGACCGTGATCCAGTAAGCATACAGCTTGGCCACCGCATAAGGCGAGCGTGGATAAAATGGGGTAGTCTCTTTTTGCGGCACTTCCTGCACCAGGCCGTACAGCTCCGAAGTAGATGCCTGGTAGATGCGCGTCTTCTCTATTAAACCCAGCAGTCGCACCGCTTCCAGTATGCGTAAAGGACCTATTCCATCTGCATTTGCTGTATATTCCGGGGTTTCAAAACTTACCTTCACATGGCTCATAGCTGCCAGGTTGTAAATTTCATCCGGCTGTGTTTCCTGTATTATGCGGGTAAGGTTCATGGAATCAGTTAGGTCACCATAATGAAGAATAAGTTTCTTGTCTTCTTCATGAGGATCTTCATAAAGATGATCTATCCTGTCTGTATTAAACAGCGATGTCCGGCGTTTAATGCCGTGTACTGTATACCCCTTTTTTAAAAGATATTCTGCAAGATAAGCGCCATCCTGCCCGGTAATGCCGGTAATCAATGCGGTTTTGTTCATGGTAGCTTTATGAGTAACAAATATAAGCATAGTCGTGAAACAATCAGCCACGGAGACGCCAAGGCTCGAAGTATTTATTTGTGAATGTTTGTGCCTGTTTTGTGCAATTATCCATAAGGTTCATGCAAAGAGCACAGAGTTTTTACCGCAGAGACTGGAAAGTACGCCCAGGCAATTGTTGAAGCATCATCACAGGATCACATCGTAACAACCTTACTTGATAACTTCATCACTTAACAAATCCAGTTCTGGCTATTCTTTTTGCGATTGCGTAGGTAATCAACCGCGGAGACACCAATAAATTATCTCATAAGGTGCACACAAAGAGCGCAGAGTTTTTAAACGCAGAGACCGGAAAGTATGAGCAGGCAATTGCTGGAGCATCCAACACAAGATCACAAGGTAACAACCTCACTTGATAATTTCATCACTAAACAAATCCACTTCTGGCTATTCTTTTTGCCATTGCCGCAAAAAGAATCAAAAAAGTCTAGCCTGCCTGAAGGTGACCCACGCGCATGGGCTCAGACCCGGAAGCAATTTGCACTCAGGAACAATTGCTTCGCCGCATTTACTCTAAGATCTATAATTTCTTTCGGGCGAATCAATCACCTTTTGTGCATTGCTTCCTGTCACTGACAGGCAGGCGATGGTGCGAGCTGTCCTCTTAGTGTAGCTTTGTATCTGTTTTGTGCAGATTTATGCCGTGTCTGGTGTTTTCACCTGACACAAATTATTCTTTTAGCATTGCGTAGATAATCAACCGCGGAGACACCAAGCCACGAAAGATGTCTTTGTAGTTAACAACAATGCAAATAAGGTTCACGCAAAGAGCGCAGAGTCTTTTAACGCAGCGGCCGCAAAGTATGAGCAGGCAATTGCTGAAGCATCATCACACGATCACAAGGTAACAATATCACCTGAGTTTTTAACCATTTCAAAATGCAGCATTTCGTCATGGATGCTAAGGTTAGAAATCGCCGGCATGCCAGTGGAAGGGAAAACTGTGCGGAACAGTGATTCCTGCTGCGCGGGATATGACTGTAATCAAAAGCTGATGCCAGTCAGCAGGAATTGTTCTTGAAGCACAAAGTTTTTCCGCTCTGAGCCTTGTGCGCGGCCCACCTTATGCCGGCTTGATTTTTTTGTAACTTTTTTTATCAAGAAAAAAAGTTAGAGAAGAACTCGAGGAACGTAAATGCGGTGTGAGATTGCTTCGCTCCGTCCTAAGGCCTCAGGAACCGTCGGAGTACTTCGCTCGCAATGACGCGCTCCCGGGGGTTCCGTCATTACGGTAAAACGTAGCGCAGCGTAGTTGTAGAAGTCATCTTTTGAATTTCCAGCGACCACGCAGACCTAAGCCACGAAGGATTTCTTTGTAGTTTGACAACAATGCAATAAGGTTCATGCAAAGAGCACAGAGTTTTTAACGCAGAGACCGCAAACATGACTTAACTACCTTCTATCTTTGTGATCCTTAGTGTCTTAGGGCCTTTGTGGCAAAAGCATGCTTGCACCCCCTACACATCTTTACACTAAACGCCTCCACAAATACACAAATACACTTCTTTTACCCATCACAGGATCACATCGTAACAACGTCACTTGATAACTATATTACTAAACAAATCCAGTTCTGGCTATTCTTTTTGCCATTGCCGCAAAAAGAATCAAAAAAGTCTAGCCTGCCTGAAGGTGACCCACGCGCATGGGCTCTGACCCGGAAGCAATTTGCACTCAGGAACAATTGCTTCGCCGCATTTACTCTAAGATCTATCATTTCTTTCGGGCGAATCAATCACCTTCCGTGCATTGCTTCCTGTCACTGACAGCCAGGCGATGGTGCGAACTGCCCTCTTAGTGTAGCTTTGTATCTGCGCTGTGCACTTTGTGGTAAAAATAAATTATCTCATAAGGTTCACGCAAAGAGCGCAAAGTTTTTAAACGCAGAGACCGCAAACATAACTTAACTACCTTCTATCTTTGTGATCCTTAGTATCTTAGGTCCTTTGTGGCAAAAGCATGCTTGCACCCCCCTACACATCTTTACACTAAACGCCTCCACAAATACACAAATACACTTCTTTTACCCATCACAGGATCACATCGTAACAACGTCACTTGATAACTTCATCACTAAACACATCCACACCTCCACAAATCCACAAATAACCTCCATCACTGCACTAAAGCTCCCTTTTCGGCAAGTCTTTGAAAACTTTATAGTGCAACTGGCTCGAGGGGCTGATAATTGCCCAGGCTGTAAGAAAAATAATCCAGAAGTCTGTTGACAATGATTTATGTTTATTATACCACATTTCCAATTCACCTTTATAGGGAGCTATCACTGTATTATAATATTCTGCTCTATCCATCTTGGTATTAGTAAGCAATTCTTCCTCATCTCTGAAAACAATAGAACCTATACCGGTAATTCCCGGTTTCGAATCATATATTTTCTCCTGAACCTCAGCAGGATAAGCATTAAAAGTTTTATCTACCAAGGGCCTGGGGCCTACAATGCTCATATCGCCTTTCAGTACATTTAAAATCTGGGGAAGTTCATTGATCTTTGTCATCCTTAAAAACCCGCCGATAGGCAACAAACGCGGATCTTTCCTAACTGTAATCAACCCGGTACCCAAATTGGGACTATCTTTCAACATTGTCGCAAACTTGATGATATTAAAATACTGCCTTTTATAGCCTATTCTCTTTTGTAAATAAAATACATAATGCTCACCGGTCAGCAGTAAAATAATCACGATCGGGATCATGAAAGGCAACAGCACGATAAAAGCAATGCCGGAAACGAGAATGTCGAAAAGACGTTTAATGAGAGGATACATTTTTAATGATAAATGATGAATGATAAATATAATTAGCTGTATTTTTCCAGTAATATTATTTTTGTTATAAAATTGTAACAATGGAATCAAGCTTCATAAAACGGAAACTTTTATTTGGAATGCTTTCCGGGTGCAAAAGATTGTCTTGGTATTACCTGCATTATGGTACCAGTATAAAATCTATTTATGCACAATGAAGGTTGAAATTATTAGAAATTATTTGTGTGATTGACAGGAGGAATTTCAAAAATAACATCTTCATTTAATAAATCCTGAAGATTAATAGTCGGCAATATGAATTTATTATAAAAGCCGCCTTCCGTCTTTGTATGTAAAATACCCCTGGAAGTGCCTACAGTAATTACTGCCAGATGTTTAGCCAAGTCTACCGGAACAATAAATTGTGTTGCTTCCGGATTTTGTTTAAAAAAATCATTCTCAACTTCGAATTGGCAAGCGACTTTAAGTAAAATAAAAACCTTACCGTTGCTGCTGTAGCGAATATGAAATTTACATTCAATGCCAGATACTTCTATATTGACTCCGAAACCAACTTCCGTTTCAATCGTTATTTTATTATCAACAATTTCAACATCTTCAATAATTGCAAATTGTTCAGTTCTGATTCCAGACAGCCGAAATGAAATTTTATATGAATTGTTATCCATAACAGGTGAGGGATGATTTTAATGTAATTGGACTAATGCTTTTCATTGGAATCACCTTCGTTTCATATATAGCTCTAAAAGGCTCATGGGCCGGTGAATATACATGAGTAAAATTGCGCTTAAGTGATGCAGAGGCATTTACTGTAGTATACTTTGCCTTACCGGTTATCTGTAATAGCTCCAGGTTTAATACGTCTTCCAGTTTCGAAATTGTATCAAGTGTAAGATTCTCATTTCCTCTTAACCACTTATTCACTTGCTGAGGCGTAACATCTAGCATTTCAGAAAGCCGTACCTGAGTAATTTGTTGAGTTCTTAAAGAACGCAAGACTGCAAGGGCAATTCTTTGAGAATGTTTGCGCCAGCTTGCTTCTTTTTGCCTTTGCTGCGCCATTTGCTTCCAGTTACTTTCCGTAAGAGGGCCAAAGGCCTGCTCCAGCTTTTGATGTAAATCTTTTTTGTTCATATTCTATTCAGGAATCAATATTCCAATATCAAAAGAGTCAAAAATGTCTTTCTTTCTCAAAATGTTTGAAATCTGTTTCAATTTTTCTAATTCTTCTTGTGTGTGTTGACGTTCCTGCATGGTGGCGGTGAGTTTTAAAGCGCCACCGGTTATTAAATAGCATCCGTCTTTTAATCGTATGGCATAAAGCCGAAGAAAGCTTTTGCCTTTATGTTTTCCATAGGCTTTTGACTGTAATAGCGGAATATCATAATCATCATTTTTATGCAACGGTAAAAAAATATAATTGTCTAAAGTTTGATTAGACAAACCGCTGATGCAATCCAAAATTTTATTTTCTAACTGAGCTGCTTCATATAATGTTTTACAAATAGCATCCTCAATCTTCATACTAAGATCGCTCTTATTATTTTCAAAAAATTCTTCCAAATAAACTATGTCATTCCATTTATCAAAACACTCCTGAAAACAATCTGTTTCTTTATTGACGTACTGAACAGCATATAGCATATCTTCTTTAATGATCCGAACAACAAAGGTACAGTATATTTTCATTAAATCAACTTATAAGCTTATTTTATGAAATAATTTTATCTGGGGTGGCCTGAACAGAACAAGATTATCTCCCCCGCTTCGCTTTATTGTACGTTTTTCAACGAATACACGACTTCGCATGATCACTGCATAACTTGATCACCAGATAACCACATCACCCAACTACACAAACAAGCAATTCAACGAATAGACGACTTCACAGGATCACTTGATAACAGGATAACCCAACAAACCTACATCTTCTGATCTAAGCCCATGCCTGTTTCTATATGCTCAAAGCCCGGGATCATTTTGTTCAGCGCTGCTACAATATCTTTCTTTTCCGATGTTTCAGATTCAAACACTTTCTTTAATTCTTCAATCACGTTATCCAGCTCAGCTATCTGCCTGCGTTCCGCATTCTTCACCACGCCAAAAGATTGATAGGTGTTCATATCCAGCTCTTCCGTGTCGGTATAAAATTCTTCATACAACTTCTCGCCGCTGGTATTGCTGCTGAAAAAGTAAACGGGGTATTTGCCGTTGGCAATATCTTCCTGCGAGCTGCGCGCTTCTTCTTCCGTAGCGCAAACCTTCATGTCATAACCGATCTCCTGCAGGAAAGGCTCTACCACATCAGCAAACTTCACCATGGTTTCTTCTTCCAGTTTCGGGAAGAAAATTTCTCCCGAATTCCCCAAGATGCACGCGGAGAGGCATATCTGGCCCGATTCATCGGGCGATACAAAAAACCTTTTTACATCAGACGGACAGGAAAGCGGTTGCTGCTTCAATACCCTGTCTACAAATCCTATCAGCAGGCTGCCGTTGGAGAAAGCCACATTCGCAAAGCGGGCGGTAGTGATCTTGAATTTTTCAGAATAGGCCAGTATCACTTCTTCCATCAGCTTCTTGCTGGCACCCATCACGTTTACCGGGTTGGCAGCTTTATCGGTCGACACGCAGAAGAAATGTTTGGGCGGGTATTGCAACAGCACGTCCAGCAATGCTTTTGCTTTGATCACATTGTTATCTACCATCGCTTCAATGGAATAAATATCTTTTTCAGAGCGCACATGCTTGTGGGCTGCAAAGTTGGCCACAATATCAAAAGGGCCTTCGTGCAGGAATATCTTTGTAAAAACCTTGTCGCTGAAGTTTACCGGGTACGTTTTAAAATCCTGCGGCAACTGAATATCATTCCTGCTGCGGCAGTCTCTCACAAGTTCGGTCAGCCCGTTTTCATTGATGTCCACTACAATCAGTTTAGCGGGGTTATACTTCACCAGCGCGCGGATGTAAGACGACCCAATAGTACCTGCACCACCGATCACCAGTACTTTTTTACCTTCAATTTCTTTTTTGAATGTTTCATAATGGGCATCCAGATCCGGTTTGAACAAACTTTCCGTGCGATGTGTGATATGCTGGCCGACAAATTTTTCTATGTTGAATGATAAGGACATTTTTTGTTAATTGTGAATGGTGAATGGATAGTGATTTATGGATTGTGATTTTTGATTACTATTGCCTTGACCTGTACCCAAGTCATTGTATAGTATTATTTGACTTGACATCAAGGCAAATTAGCTGATAGTCGATAATTTTAATTTGTAATAATAATTTATGATAACATGGATTTTTAGTTTGCGCAAAGATATTATAATCAAACAATCAAGAAATTAAATAATTACTAACTTATCTTGTAATATTTCAAAACATTCAATGGCTGCCAACTTAATTCTCGTTTTGCTTTCTCATTGCTAAAAGTCAGGGATTGAGTTATCTTTTCTAATTTAAGAGAGTTAATTGGCGCCTTATCACCTAAAACGTCTCCCATTATAGCTATTGACTTCGCCAGCCAATATGGAATATTTACCGGTAATTTTTTATTCAAATGATGTGATATAAGAATTTCTAATTGACGAAAAGTAGGTTGAGTATCATCGCAAACGTTATAAATACCGCCTTTTTGCGCCAGCGCAGGGATTATATTAGCAATATCTTCTACCATCAATACACTTTTCCTCGCCTTTCCACCTGCAATGCTTAAATATTTTCCTGACCTTATACCGTTTACCATTGCTCCAAGATTGCCAGGCGCATTAGGCCCTGCAATAAGAGATGGCCGGATAATAGCCAGCGTTACACCATGTTTAGAGCACCATTGTGTTAGGAATTCTTCCGCCTGTTTTTTACTTAAGGCATATGGAGACGTCCCATCCAAAGGATGATTTTCTGTTATATTTTCACCTTTTTCGCATCCGTAAACAGCAACAGTACTAATAAATATAAATGAATTCGGCAAACCCGACTTCTCCAACCCGGTACAGAGATTTTTTGTGCCTTCAAAGTTCACCTGAAAAAATACTTTCTTTTCATTTTCTGTTTTAGGGACAGAATGCGCCTTTCCTGCGGCATGCAAAATAATATCGTATTTCTTATCAAAAGCAGGAATCTCTTGAGCTAAATTTATTTTATAATCATCCTCATCCGTCAATCCTGCGGTAGTAACTTCATACGTTTTTCTTAAAAGAGGCTTGACGTTTTCCCCCAAAAAACCAGATGCACCTGTGAAGAGTAGAGATTTCATGTGTGTATATTTATGTTTTTAATGGTCACATGGAATACACCATATAACCATTCGGTTGGTTTTCAACTTCACTTATGGCTATTCATTTTACAATAGTTTATTAATTTGATACGCTTTACAATATTTCATAAAACTTTTCAAGCACCTTATCTTCGGAATAATATTGTTCTGCAATTTCTCTCGATTTTTTGCCCATTAGCTTTAGTTTCAAAAGATCACTTTCTGTGAGTGAATTAAAAAAATTATATAATCCAAGTGTATCATCAGCAACAAATGTATAACCAATTTCATGCTCTCTCACAAGCATACTAATTTCACTATCTTCATCACCGATAAATAAAACAGGCTTTCCTGCAGATAAAATATTATAGGTTTTAGAAGGCACTCCCAGCCCTTTCATTCCTTTAGCTAATGTAATTATAGCCACATCACATTTTCCTAATACTTCCTGTTGCTCATCTCTGCGGTAAGGCGGATAAAAGCTTACCTTATGCATCATTTTATTATGCCTTACAAAATCAATCATATCATTTTTTACTGCACCATCACCTATAAAATCAAAACAAATTTTATCATTGTTAACTTTGCTTATTATATCCAATAACTCAAGCAACCCTTGAACTCTTCCCATATTACCGGCATATTGAAATACAATCTTTTTAGCAGCATTTTCATCATTCCTGATGAAGGTATTTTTGGGTAAAGCCTGAATATTTATTGTATCTCCCCAATTGGGAACTATCACTATTTCCGGTTGTAAAGATTTGAATTGTAATTTTTCTTCCAATATCGATTTCATATCCCTGCCTAATACAATTAACCTGCTTGCATTTCCGTATGCCTTGTCAAATATGGCTTTCAGAATTTTATAGAAAAAAGATTTTTTGCTTTTGATTATACCCGCAGGAATAGTATTTTCCGGGAAAACATCGTGAACCAATACATTTAATTCAAACCTTTTTATTTTTTTTAGAAGACTGATAAGCACCAACAATGGCGCCGGATTAGTTACTATAAACACCTTATCACTCTTTCTGATGTTGATCATAGCGCTCCAACATAAGGCAATACTTAATGTCATAAACCGTAGCATGCGATGTATAATTTTGTCTTTACTTCCGGCAAATGATTTAATTCGCTTTATATCTATCGTATCGCTGATCTCAAAAGACGGTTTGCGCGAATTCTTATCATAAGTCGGGTAACCACATAGAACTTTTACATCATATTTATCCGAAAGTTTATTTGCAATTTTTGAGAGGATAAATGACGTAGACGTTTCTTCCGGGTAAAACAACTCAGTAATAATCCATAGCCTTTCTTTATTACTTTTCACTCCAAACAACTCTTTTTATATAATCGGTATATGATATAATTATTCTGACAACTTTCTCCGATACATTTGGCATGGAATAATCTGCCACTCTCCTGAAATTCCTGCTTTCCCCTACTTCCTGCTGCTGCAATTGTACCAGGCCCTGCATAATTCTTTGAGGTGAAAGGCCAACCATCATTACCGAAGCCTCTTCCATAGCTTCCGGCCTTTCGTGTGCCTCACGGATATTTAATGCACGAAAATTGAGAATGGAACTTTCTTCAGAAATGGTACCGCTATCCGACAAAACAGCATAAGCGTTTTTCTGTAATGCGTTGTAATCGTGAAAGCCCAATGGTTTCAGGAATTGCACTTCATTTCTTACCTGTACTTTCATTTTCTCAATCATGTTCCTGGTGCGCGGGTGCGTAGAAACGATTATCGGCATATGATATTGATCAGCAATGGTATTCAGGCTTTCGATAAGTCCGTTAAAGTTTTTCTCGGAATTGATGTTTTCTTCCCTGTGAGAGGATACTACAAAATATTTTCCTTTCTTAAGATTCAATCTTGTAAAAACATCAGAGGCTTCAATCTGCGGCAGGTAATGTTGCAGCACTTCATACATGGGCGACCCTGTCTTAATAATCCTGTCTGCCGGCAACCCTTCCCTTAATAAATACTCTCTTGCAATATCGCTATAGGTAAGATTTACATCTGCTGTATGATCTACAATCTTCCGGTTTGTTTCTTCAGGCACGCGCTGGTCGAAACACCTGTTGCCTGCTTCCATATGAAAGACAGGAATATGGCGCTTTTTAGCCGGGATGGCGCAGAGGCAACTGTTTGTATCTCCCAAAACCAGGAAAGCATCAGGCTGCAATTCTTCGAGCAATGGGTCAATCTTAATCAAAATATTGCCTACTGTTTCGGTAGCATTTTTTCCGGCCGCTTCTAAAAAATGATCCGGTTTGCGTAAGCCAAGGTCTTCAAAAAATACCTGGTTTAATTCATAATCATAATTCTGGCCCGTATGCACTAACGTGTGTTCTATAGCTTCGGAACGGTCAAGCGCAGCAAGCACCCTCGCCAGCCGGATGATCTCCGGGCGTGTGCCTACTACGGTCATTACTTTGAGTCTGGTAGTTTGTAATTGGTTATTAGTCACTGGTTCTATCTCCGTTGTCATTTTAAAGCTCTTTTGTTTTTATAGATTTGATCAGTCCATTCAATAGTTTTCCTACTGTTTCAACTTCACAAATTATGTTTAAGTATTCTGTTTCAGTCATAAATGTAAGGTTTTTTGAAATTAGCAATTGAGTTTCCAACTCTTGTTGGCTTCCAAGCGAAATAGACAAGAAGTGCACAAATTCTTTAGCAGATTGTCTAGCTGCTCCCTCTGCAATATTACTAGGAACAGAAACGGCAGATCTCCTAATCTGATTAGTTAGGCCAAACATTTCTTCTCTCGGAAAATTCGAAGTCAGCTTGTAAATTGAAGTTACCAATTCAACACTTTTTTTCCATACTTCAAGATCTTTATGTGTCCTCATCAGCAAAACAAATTACCAATTACAAATAACTAAATTATACTTCCTCAAACCACGTATCAGCATCTTTCGGGTCGTAGGGTTCGTTTATCCAGAAAATAGTATACAATTCCTCTTCACCTATATTTTTAATGTTGTGTGTATACCAAACAGGCATATCTACATAGGCAGGGTCTTCTCCGTTTAGATAAAAATCAAATACTTCTTCAGTACCAACTTTTCTCAATTGAATTAATGCCTTGCCTTTGATAACCGCAAAGCGTTCAATCTTTCTTGTGTGGTAATGATTGCCCCTGGTTACGCCCGCTACTGTTGTGGAGAAGGAACATTGTCCGCCGATGCCTAATCTTACTATTTCTACAAATGCTCCCCTGTTATCTGTATGCTGTACAAACTTTCGTGGAAAATAATCTTTTAAATCGATGTATGACCGGAAAGTATTAAACAAATTGAGATCAAACGTCGTCTTCAACTCCGGTATCTCACCTTTATCAAAATAGCTGGATTTAAAATAGTTTAATTTTTGCAAAACTTCAGTTACCTTATTGGTGGAGGTATGAGGTATTATGTATGCTTCATTTGTTTCGCGAGCTCTTATTCTACCAATTATTTCATTTACCAGCTCGCCTACATAGATCAGGTTTACTTCTGCATCCTGTTGTACTTCGGGTAACTCCCCATGTGTAAGTTTATGACAAAAAGTAGCAATAAAAGAGTTATAATTTGGCAAACCAAAAGGGCCAAATACGTTAGGTATTACCAGGCCTGTAAATATACCACCACTTTTTTGCGCCCACAATGCCAGCATTTCCCTGCCTTCTTTTTTAGACTTGCCATACAGATTTTCGCGCTGCTCCTGGGAAGATGATGAAAACAAGATGTGAGCCTTAGAGCCCGTACGCTCCAAAGCATTGATCAGCTTTTGAACCAGGCTGATATTCGTATCATATATCACCTGCGGATCGGGGTGGCGGTTCATAGCTGCCAAATGTACAATTACATCGCATTGACCAACAAATGTCTCCAATGCTTTATCGTCTCCGAAAAAAGATATATCATATGGTACTTTTATAAATTCTTCCGGGTACAACCCAAGTGTATTGTATAAATAAGTTCCTACAAAACCTTCCTGACCTGTGATGCCTATGCGTAACATTTTTTATTAGTAATTAGTGAATGGTGAATGGTGGTTGGAAATTAGTGACTGGTAATTGGTGATTAGTAATTAGTACCACTGATTGCTGATCGCTGATAGCTAACTGCTGATTGCTGACTGCTGATCGTTACTTACAAAATATTCCAACGGATACCGGTGCTCGTCTTTGGTAACATTCAGTAAATAATCTGCCATAACAAGCAACCTTGATCCTGGTTCTAAAGCCTGAATAGCAGATACATATCCCGGCGGGCAATATAAAATATCTAACTCCCCTGCGTGAATTGTAAAGTTTCTCTGTGGCAGATCTTTAGCGGGTTGCTGCCAGTTGTCTATAGCCATCAGTTTAATGCTGAAGCTGCCTGAAACTGCGGAAAACCAACGTTGTTCTATCTCGTGCCCCTGCCAGCCTCTGACAAAATCAGTGTCCCTGTTTTCAATAATATAAAAACGCTTTATAGCAGCCGCATCAAAATCATTGTTGTATTTTAATGAGCCACGTTCATCTTTGTATATTCCGCCTTTGATCAATTCTGGTTGCATAATTTCTTCATCGTCCAACCCTCTCATTAAGAAGGTTGCGGTATATTTTTATCCGGGATAATGATTTACGTCTTTTTCACCTAAAATATCTTCCCTTATCAAAGGAAGTTTTTTCAACAATTCTTTCATGCCTTCTACATCCAGGCGATGTGTGTTGTGTGAATGGTACTCGTCAATATAATTTTTTTCTACCTCGCCTTCGGTAAAATATTGTTCGTAATTCAGGTCGCGGTTATCAGCCGGAATGCGGTAGTACTCCCCAAGGTCTTCTGCTTTTACCATATCCTCTTTATTTACCAGGGTTTCATACAGTTTCTCTCCGTGCCTGGTACCGATTATATTAATGGATACATCGCTCTGGTACAGTTCTTTTAATGCCTTAGCTAAAGTCTCCACAGTAGCTCCCGGCGCTTTCTGTACAAACAGATCGCCCTGCTTTCCATGTTCAAAAGCAAATAGCACCAGGTCTACAGCATCTTCCAGTGTCATCATAAAGCGTGTCATGTTGGGATCTGTGATGGTTAGCGGTTTGCCGGCTTTGATCTGATCTACAAACAGGGGTATTACAGAGCCGCGAGAAGCCATTACATTGCCGTAGCGGGTGGCACAAAAGATGGTCTTGCTATCGTCTAGGTTTCTGGATTTAGCAATAGCCAGTTTTTCCATCAGCGCTTTAGACATGCCCATCGCATTGATCGGGTAAGCAGCCTTATCTGTACTTAGCACTACCACTCTTTTTACTCCATGCCTTTCAGCTGCCGTCAATACATTATCCGTACCCAGAATATTAGTCTTTACAGCCTCTAAAGGAAAGAATTCACAGGAAGGGACCTGTTTTAAAGCAGCAGCATGGAAGATATAATCCACACCCATTACAGCGTGCTCCACGCTACGATAGTCGCGCACATCACCGATATAGAACTTTACTTTCGGATCATTCAGGCGCTTGCGCATGTCATCCTGCTTTTTCTCGTCGCGGCTAAATATTCTTATTTCTTTAAAATGGTCGGTCTTTAAAAATCGCTGCATTACAGCGTTACCAAATGAACCGGTACCTCCGGTGATGAGAAGGGTTTTATTTTGTATTTGCATATATATTTCGTGTTTTATGGTGCAAATATAACGAAGCCTATATTGATTTAAAATTAAATCTATATTGTAAGTAGTTTTTTATATAGATTCATATAGTTTTTTGTCATCAGAGACTTCTCAAATTTTTTATTTACTAAGTCAACACAATTAGAGTAATAATAAGATTTACCGTTATTTTTTATTGTGTTTATTGCTGAACGCAAACCATCATAATCATATTTTTCAACGACTATTCCTGTATTATTAGTGATCAATTCTGGGCTAGCAGTACAATTATAAACTATTGCAGGAGTACCACAGGCAAAACCTTCTATAGTAGTCATACCAAAAGTCTCTTCATGTGATAAATTCAATACAATATCTACCAATGAATACCAATTTATTAATTCATCAATATTTTCAGTTTTTTCTATTCCCAAAATTTTGGAAGGTAATTGTTTAACTTGTTTACTACTAAGGCCTATTAATACCAATAATTCATCATCATTCAAATTTTTACTTAATTCTATGTAGTCCTCAAAACCTTTCCTATTATTCCATGTACTTGCTACACCCAGCAATAGAAATTTATTTCTAATAGGGTATTTACTTAATAGATTAGTTCCATTTCTGAAATTAAATTTTTTAGTGTCAATGCCATTATAAATCCTATATATTGGCAGCTTATTAAGAAAAGATTCAGTAACTATATTCTTCAACCATTCTGAAACTGTAACTATAGTTAAATTATTTAAACCCGAGAAAATTGCTTTTTTTAAAATATAATTGTTCATAGAGTTGTCCAATAAATAACTTTTAGGATATTCCAATTTCTGTGGACACTTAAAACATTGTGATTTCCACTTATTACAATTTACATAAGTGAAGTGAGTGCAGTGACCAGTGAATGCCCAACAATCATGTAACGTCCAAACAGTAGGTATTTCGGATTTTTTCAAATAATTGAATAATAGCTCTACATTCAAATAATATCCATGTAAATTGTGTAAATGTATTATATCCGGATTGATGATCTTCATTTTTTCAATAAATTTTTTGGTAGCATCATTCGAAGCAAATCCATGATTATCAAACAAACGTGTTTTAAATGCATGATATTTATTATCCCATTCGTTCCCAATTTTAATTTTTGTTGAGCAACTCGGACGTTCATTCCGACCAAAAGCGATATAACTATCCCAACCGTTTTCTATCGCATTAGTTCCAATATCTTCTGCAATACGCCCTGTCGAGCCTGAATTTACAACTGTGTTTATTTGAAGAATTTTCATACTATTTTTATTTAACGAACATTGCAGTTAATACTTATATTTTTGGATTTAAACTCTTGATTGCCACCTCCTATCTTTTTGGTATAACTTTTTATTATTTCTTACCAGCTTTGTAAATACATAAAAAATAAAATAATATGATACAATAAATCCAACAGTGAACGCAGTGGAACTCAGCAAATCTCCACGCATTGCAAAAAAAAGCATTGACAATATTATAAAATATAAAACCTGAAAAAAATTATTTTCTTCTCTATAAAAAAATTTCCAGTATTTTTTATCTATTAAAGCTGTAACGTAAGAAATTATAATTAGAAATAACA
This sequence comes from Haoranjiania flava, assembly GCF_025631005.1. Lineage (NCBI taxonomy): Bacteria > Pseudomonadati > Bacteroidota > Chitinophagia > Chitinophagales > Chitinophagaceae > Haoranjiania > Haoranjiania flava. The sequence goes on along the minus strand of NZ_JAOTPL010000011.1, from coordinate 52,330 downwards.
AAATACCTACAAAACCAAAATTAATAAAACCCTCTGCAAAGTAGTTAGCAGATATATTTTCCCATATTAAATTAACTTCCTTAGCTAAAAACGCTCCAGAGCCAATAGGCTTATTCTCCCACACAGACCGAGGCACCCAAAACAATAACACTCCTATTAATTGCCTCCCATAAGTAATTAGGTCTTCAAAAAGAATAAGGGAAAAATTATAGTAGCTATCAAAATGCGCGGAAGAAAACATATCGAATTCAAATTCAAACTTAATTTTTTGATTAACATCAAAATATCGAAAATTATTAAGAAATGGAAAGACAAATAAAAGGCCTGACATGAATAATAATGAAAATAGATTTTTTATTTTTGTAAATTTAAAAGAAATAAGCACTAAAGGCAGATATACGGCAGCAGCGTAAAATCTTGCTACGCTGGTAGGGAAAATAGTTAAAATGGCAATAATCAATAATAAGATGGAAATAAAAATCTTCCTATTAGGTGTAGACAAATAGTACATCAAACATAGGATAGATATAGGTCGAATTGTTTGCATTAGAGCCATTGCGGAAGATGATGATATTGAAGCTACGCCACTTTCTTCTTCTCCGTATAGACCCCTGAAAAACATCTTATTGATATCAAAATCCAAAAAATAAAATGTTGTAACTAGCGAAAATATTGATAAGAAAATCAAGATCAATACCTGTTTTGGAGTAGCTTTATTTAAGTTGTATTTGTTAACAACAATTTTATGAATTTGTATTTGTCTGAAAAATTTATTATATAAAAAATTATATATTATTATTATTATTATTAGTAATGTATTCATTAAAAAATATTCGACTTCTTTCAACTCCCTTCCTCCATAAAATGAACTTCGTGAATAAAACTGCACGATTGGTGCAACACCGAAAAAAAAGTATGAAAATAAAAAAAAGATTTTTTTTAATGAATACGGATATTTATCGTCTATAAAAATTATATATATTGAAAGGATTTGTATAATCAAGCTCGTTATATATACCCTAAAGGAAAAGTGTGGTACATCGCCGTTATAGAATAATAAAATAGATGATAAGGAAAGGATAAAAAATATAACTTTATTCATATGGCATCTTTTTTATATAAATAATATTGTAATCCTCTGGATTTATACTAACTTTTATCGTGTTATTACCTACGGGATATGAAGTTCCACGGTTTGTTTTCTGCAATATACTTTCTGGCAAAAATTTAAAGTTGGTCCTTAAAATTATTTCTTTGCTAACGTTAGATAAATTAGTAATAATACACAAAAATTCATTTCTGTTATTTCTATACATTGAAGATTTTACTGACAAATCATTTGTAACAGCTAAAGGATTAGTATGATAATATGATATAAATTCAGAAGATATATATCCAGGAAAACTATTTAAAATTTCACGAATTTCCTCCCATTCATTAATTGCGCTGTAGATTGGCCACGGTTGTATATCATGAAGCAAAAGTAATCCTGCAAGTTTACGTGTTGGACCTATACTGGTATAATATTTTTCACTAAAAGCAGGAAGAAACCCTGCTGGAATGCCATAGGCTTTACCGGAATATTCAGATTGAAAAGCAGCAAGATTTGTCACCTGTAAGTAGTCGTCTTTAACCCTAATAACATCTTGTCGGAATTGTTCTCCATCAATATACATATCTGCAAATGCTAAAATTGTAGGAACTATTCTGGCTGACGAATGTGCGATTATCATTTTAGATTGATCAGTTTTAACCATCTTGTATATTCTTTCATACAACTTTCTCATATCCATAAAAGGAAAGTATGGTATCTTTTCATTACGATTGTTGAACTTTCTCACAGGTTTTATAGAATTAATATTGTTAATCCAAGCATAATCTAAATAATAACCATCAAGGTCCATTTGTTTCAAAAAAGTATTACTTTTACTAACAATAAAATCCTGATAAGTTTGCGATGTAAAATCGACGCTAGCGTAGCGATCACCATAAGCTTTAACATCTGATGAAAGATCTTCATAGCCTATATCCCACGAATTGTGATACATTTTCCACTCTGGCGTGGCAGTTGAAATAAAATTTAGATTGTTGTATACTAATACTTTGTGACTGTGCGTTCGTAAGTTTTGAACGTGTTTTTTAAAAGCTTTCTCATTTTTTGCTTCTAAATAACCAAAATATTTTAGTGCATATGGTTGCTGGGGCGAGGGCCAAATAATATTGATATTTGAGGAACTCGAGCCGGTAAGAAACCACGCGCGCCAATCTTCCGGGTATGGCTTAACAGGAGTGGCTTGTATACCAAACTCAAAATTCCAGATATTTGTATTGTTGTTGAGCTTAAATTTAGATCTAACATTAGCTGAAAGCTTATCTTTAGTAAATATAATAGCCCGTGAATCTGTATAATTATACCATGTTTTTGGGGATTCCGTAAACCAAAATATTCCTTTTTCCTGATTTCCCACCCACCAATAAGGTATAAAGGCAGAATTATCATTACCGAAAAAGTCAGCTTTCCACCAAAGGGGGGAATCATTAGCAACATTTGAATAGCGATTAATATATTTACCAAGATCTTTATTTAGCTTAACGTCTAAATAAATTGTATGTTCAAGCGCAACATTCGAAGATAAATATGTCTTAAAATATATGAGTCCATCGTAATAGACATCAACATAATTTTTTAGTGTAAGTGTAGCTTTATTTGCTAGTTGAGCTTTAGATTGTAACAACAATTGAATTTTCGACTTTTCCTTCGACAGCACCTGAAGAGAAGGATAGTTCCAATTAAGTTGATGTTGATTTATTACGAATTCGATTGGTTGTGCCAAAACAGGTTCTCCTAAAATTACAACTTGCTTTAATAATACGGTCGGGTTAAAAACATAATCACGACCCCAACATTTAACGATAAAATCATCGTTTCTCTGTAATATTTTTAAAGGTTTCCATGGTAATGGTACTTCATCATTAATACCTATTTTATTATTTAACCATACCTGAGACTTTAGAGAAGAATTAAAAAGTATAGTTAGTATTAATAATATAATAAACTTATGTTTAATAGCCATTTTAGTAGAAATAAGTGGTAAGGCAAATTTAATTGTCAATCAGACGAATAAGTTTACTAACTTGAACCTTAGAACTCTTGTTTTGAAGTACAAATTCTCTAGCTTTTTTACCAAGGTCATTAAGATCATACGCATCTTTATAGTTAATCATTTTTAAATTTTCAGCCAAAGCTTCCACACTTTCATCATCGCTTGTAAAGCAATATTCATAATATTCATCAGGTATGCCTTTTAACTTATACATAAATGTAGGTGTTCCTGATGTAAAGTATTCAAAAACTTTGGAAGGAAAAGAATATTTTGTAAACTCACCGTCCGAACCTCTGGGATTAACCAATAAAAAAGCATTGGCTTGCAAATCAAGAATTTGATTTCTGGGAAGCTGTCCCAAATATTTTATTTGCTGATTTTTTTCGGAAATTTCAACAATTTCATCTTTAGTATCTCCATCACCACAAATCACCAAATCAACATCATGGAAATTAGCCATAATAAAAGCTTCAACTAAATCTAAAATCCCATGTCTTCTGCCTAATGATCCGCCATAAAAAATATATTTTTTTTCATCGTTTTTAGTTTTAGATGATATGGCAGTAGAGTTATCCCACATTCCCTCAATAACCAAACTTTTTTTACCTGACACATTTACATGCTCTTTCATAGCTTCTGAAATTAATACGAAAACATCAATATACCTGGAGTTAGAAGAAAAAATATTTAAGGCAATTTTATTGAAAAACCTATGAATAAAGTTATCAGGGCTTCCCACATGTCCTATTAAATCCGGAAGGTAGGCTACAGTTTTCGCTGCAGTTCTCTGTTTAATGTAAGGCAGCAACTTAAAGAACGGTATATATGCATCATACATAAAAACTGCATCATACTCTGACAAATTGTATCCCTTCAAAATTTTTTTTAGGTTATTATAAATAACCAAGTGCTTAAATAGCGGTAAGTTTATGAATTGTATAGTTATGCCATTTATTGCCTCAGAAATTTTTATTTTTTTACTATTAATGACCGGTTTTTTGTATTTGGAAGGGTATGCACCAATATTAGGAACATTGATGAGATCAATCTTATAATTATTTTCTTGAAAACCTTTCATTAAAGCGCGTTGCAATGTATCATTAGCTATAGAATTTGGCCCTATACTATTATTAAAGTAAGTTTCTTCAGGAATAATACTGGAAAAAAATAAGATTTTTTTTGTCATACTCAAGGTCTTAAACATTTAATTTTTTGCGCCATTGGTTTCTTAACCAGCACGTTTTAAGATTTTTGCATTTATAATATTCAATATGGGTAATTTTTCTTTTTTGTCTAATAATATATAATATCCGCAAATAACAGCCAGTAAACAATTGATAATAGTTATTAATAAAAGACGATAAATATTAGCAGGAATACTATATACTATAAATGCAGCTACGCCTGCAAGAATCACTGAAATAATGAATGAGCGAATTACTATATTTGAGAGGAAGTGTCGGATATTGAACATTATTGCTTTCTTAGCGCTTAACATTATCAAAACGTTTCTAAGCAAAGCAAACACAATCGGGACATACACAGCATAATAAAAATTGCTACCGTACTTAAAACACAAGTATACAAACAGGACACTTAGAAAATAAGATATTGTAACAAGCAATTGTTGTGTTTTGATTTTTCCTGAAGCATGCACTGCCTGATATATAAAGTAATAAAAAGTATCAATATTAGCACATACAACAAGTAATATTGTAAATGTGGAAGCATGTTGGGGAGGCTGACCCAGCCATAAGTCTAACAAATAATCCATTTCGAAGATGGCAGGTATGGAAATTATAAGCATAAGAATAAATGCAATCTTTGTTCCTAAATATAAAAGCTTATACATTCTTTCAAAATTTCCGGCACCATAAGCCATCATAAGTTGTGGTACCACAGATTGTTTGAAATTCATGGAGAAAAGTTCAAATATTGAGGATACTGAAAATGCTATTGCGTATGCTGCATTTATGGTAAGTCCGAAAAACAGGTTTACAATGATGACAACACCCTGTTTATCCGCCACAGAAGCTAATATGGTTACAATCAACATGGAAATAAAGTTCAGCATTTTCTTTATCAAATCTTTATCCCGGACAATTTTGAAGCTAATATTTTTATAGAGCTTAATAGCAAGGAATGTGATCAATAGCACATACAACAAAGTAATACCAAAGTTTAACAACGAGAGTGTTATTAATTTATCTTTATTAATATTGTATAATAAAAACAGTACAATTAATTTCAAAACGGCTTGCCCTATATCTAAAACAGCAATTTTTGAAAACTCCTCTTTGGCTCTCAATAGAGCGGCAAAAGGAACATTTAAAATATTGACAAGTAAGGAAAGAATTGAGATTTGAAAAACTACCTGGGCAGCAAACATACGCTCAACAGGTATATTCATTTTCTTTAAAAAAAATATTGCGAATATTTCTGCAATCAGTAACGACACCACGGCTACTATAGTATGCAAATACAAAGAAGTTCCAAATATTCTAGATAGGGCACCACCTCTGTTCTCACCAATTTCTATTGAAAAAAAACGTTGAACGGCTGTTCCCATGGAACCATTTATAAAGCCAAACATTGTAACTACACTTGCAACAACATTGTTGAGGCCATAATCCTCTACGCCTAAAACTTCCAAAGTTATACGGGTAGTAAAAAATGAAATCAACATGGTTATACCCATACGGATATAAAGGGTTGCTGTATTTTTCGCTATTTTTTTATTAGATGAAATAACCGTCATATTATTTATGTTAACAGCGCATATATTAATTGATTGATAGATTATAGTGTGTTAATATCTTTTTGAACTGCTATGTGCTTTGGAATTTCAGCGCCGGTTTTATGATGATTATAAATGTATTGATAAGCAGATACCAATGTATTGAAACTTTCTATGTTATTCCACATTTCATTAACCGTAATGAGCGCATTGGCTTTTAGGTCTTCTGCCAAGCCAGGCTCATCAATAAGCTTTATCATATTTTTGGATATAGAAGATATATTCTCTTTATCCGACAGCAACACACTTACACGTTTTTGATTTAAAGTAGGTGTTCCACCTGGTGTAATTGTTGTAACAACCGGCAAACCACTAAACATTGCTTCGCGAATGGTACCGGAAATAATATCGATTTTCAAAGGTAATAGCGCGAACTTGGATAACTGTATCTGTTGGATTACATCATTATGGGTGGGCAATTTACCACTAAAAAAAATCTTATCTTCTAACTTAAGCTCTTTAATCCGGGTCTTCAAATTGGTAGTAAAAGGTTCCGGGGTATCACCTACAATATTCAGAGTAATTTGCGGTTTTAATTGCGCTGCTAATGCAAACGCTTCTACAGCAAGATCAGCAGCTTTATTGATCCCACCGGCAAAATATACAAAATCAAATTTCTTCTTAAAATTTGATATGTTGATTTTTTGGGATAAAAATAGAAAAGTAGGAAATATTATCGCCTTAGGGTTTATTTTTTCCCAAATAATTTGCCTATACTTTTCAATCTCAGTACCTATGTATTGTGCCTTTTTTATTATGCTTTTTTCCACCCCCACTCGTGAATTATATTCTGATTCTCCAATAGGATAATTATTTTTAAATTCTTGATCGCTCATTAAAGTCTGTAAACTAACTAAAAAAGGATACTCTTTATTTTCGATATCTAAAGCTACGGAAGAATAATAAGGATTTTCTGCGCCATACATATGAATAATGTGGGGCTTTATATGACGAACAATTTTCAATATATTCTTCCTATTTCCCTTATACAAACTTTTTTCACCGGAAAATTTTCTTTTAAGTTTACCAAACAGAGTCTGATCATCTGGCCTGAAGAAATAATAACTTATTCCATTTTTTTTGAATTCTTCAGTTTCATTAATCATTCCATAGTGCGGAGAAATAACGTATAATTCGAAATCTGTACTATGTTCAAATTCTAATATCCCATTTGTAATCCAAGGCGCAAAGTCAGCAAATGCTGCAACCGGCCTATTGAATATTTTTCTTACAATGCGCTCCATCCAACCACGAGATTTAGATAACTGTATCTTATCTCTAACAATTGAATTTGAAAAATGACAAATCCAAACTATTTTCATTAACCTAATAATTTATTGTTATATGGAATTTTTAAATATTATTCTTCCATATTTTTTAAATATTCATCCCACTCTCCTATATCCCGCCATGATTTTTCGCTGACAGGAAATACACCTACTTTACCGTTACGATTCTTAATTTTTTCAATAAGGTGCGTAATGTGGAAAAATTCATTAACTGGAATTTCATTAAGCAAATGAGGTTCTAAAATATAAAGCCCTGCATTAATCTTATACGTTATTTCAGGTTTTTCTTCCATTTTCATAAGTTCCCCGTTATACCCTGTTTCTACAGTTCCATAAGGTATATTATAGTGTTTAAGTGCTGCCACTAAGGTTAATTCATTTTTATTATTTTTATGGTAATTATAAATTTCAGAGTAATCCTGATCGATAATTATATCGCAATTGGAAACAAAAAATGTAGAATTAATTTTTCCATTCAATAGGTTTAGGCTTCCGGCAGTACCTAAGAATTCTTTTTCTTTTAGATAACGAATACAATATTCTGGATGCTCAAAAGAGTTAAAAAAATATTCTATTAGCTCAGATTTGAAATTTACGGAAAAATAAAAGTCTTTACAACCTACCTCTATAAACCTGTCAATGATGTGCTCCACAATAGGTTTTTTTCCTATTGGTATTAGAGGTTTAGGAAGTACATTTGTTATAGGCTTTAGTCGCGTACCCTTTCCTCCAGCCATGATAACTACAGGAAAATTTAGTTTTTCAACCGGAGGCAATTTTTTTGTTGAAATTAAATCATCCCAAAATACAATTCTCACAACATGGTTTTTGTTATTGATAACTGGCATAAACTCTGTTCTAATTTGTAGCATCCTTCTCTTAATATCTTCCTCACTTTCATTTTCATTAGCTACAATAATATCTTTTCTCAGAATATTCGAAATAGGCGTGTTTAGATCAATATTATTTATAATCGCGCGCTGTATATCACCCACACTTACTAATCCTAAAAAATTATATGCATCGCCAACAATTAACAACTTCACTTTAATATTATCCATAAGTTTCAATGCCGAAATAATAGGAGTATCAATATTGACAAAAAGTTGTTTTTCCATAATAAAAGAGAGAATATTGTGAAAAGTTATGTTAAGGTTTTATAAATTTTTGCCGGGTTTCCAACATATATTGCGTTTGAAAAAGTATTATTAATAACGTTAGCACCAGCGCCCACCGTATTATATTCTGCTACTGTCACATGATCTTTAACAGTGGCATTTAATCCGACAAATGCGTGGTGTTTTATGACGGCATTACCGCCTACAATTACGGAGTGGGATAAAAAAGAAAAATTTTCAATTACTACATCATGGGCAATAGAAGAATTAGCAAGAATAATAACACAATCTCCTATTTTAGCTTTCATACCGATAGAAACAAACTCACAAATATAAGATCCTCTTCCTATTACAGCATTTCTTCCTATAAATGCACGATTAGAGATATATGTCATTAGCTCATATCCTTGGCAAATAATATCTTGGGCAACAATTTCGCGAATTTTATTAGAGCTGGAATATCCGATTGCAGGAAATATTATAATATCATCAGGCAAATAATACTTCGTTAATTGCTGAAACTTTATTACAGGTAACTGATTGAATGTATTCAGATTGTATTTAGACTCATCAACAGTGAAAGCCACTACATTATACCTATCATCAGAATCTATCTGATTATACGCTTGTTCTGCAAAGGCTGAATCCCCATAAATAACAACATTTTGAATTAACTTAGTTTCTCCTATCATAATTGTATAGAAATTGTGTTTTGTAAGATGTTTTCAACCTGTTTAAAACACTTCATTAAATGTTCTTTATTGTCCGTCTGGAAAATTGCATGCCCGTATCGGTTTAGACTACTTGTAATTTTTGGCACTTTATCTCCAATAGACAAAGCAAATGACCAACTTACAATACCTTCAATATCATTTAATTGTTCAATTCCTGATATCGCTGTTATAAATCCTTCGGGTAATTCAAAATATATGATTCCGGATGATTTTTGATATAACGGATAAAATCTAGTGGAGTCAAGAACTGAACCGGTACAAATATCTATCAGAATATCTTCCATGTTAATACCAGTAGATAGTGGTACCAATTTCGACGATATAAAATCGCCGCCAAGCCTGGGACTAGTTTCAATAATTTTTATTTTTCCTGACGCAATTTTTAATTCTGTATGAGAAGTGCAGTTTTCAAATTTCAATGCTATTGCAACCCTTTCTATGATCCTTTGAATTTGCTGCATTTCTTCATTTGTGATTTCTGCTGGCTGAATGTGTGCCAATTCTACATTATACGGAAATTCAGTTGTGGTTTTTTGAGTTATTTGAAGAATATGCGAATTATTTTGATAGTGTACTGCTTCTACACTAAATTCTCTCCCATCAAGATATTCTTCAACTAGAACATTTGCTTTTTTGGTACATTTAAATACTTCCTCAATAGCCTCAGTTAATTCTGTATAATTGTTACAAAACATAACCCCCCGACTCCCTGAATTATCCCGAGGTTTCATAATTACAGGATAAAGAATACTATCATTCAAATCTCTTGTACTACCTATAACAAATCCATTAGCACAAGGAATTTGGTGTTGTTGAAATTTTTGCTTCATTAAAAGCTTATCGGTTGACCATTCTGCTGTTTGAATAGAAATAAAGGGCAAACCAAGTTCGTCAGCTACTCGAGCCATCATAACCAATGGCTTATCTGTTGCGGCTGTAATAAGACCTGTGACGTTATATCTCTTTGCAATTGCATATGTTTTCTCAAAGTCACTTGCTTCAACGACTTCAAAAATGTCTACAAAATCGCGGCACTCGGCTTCAGAATTTAAGTCTATCCCTATTGTTTTTAATCCTTTGATTTTACATCGCTCAATGATCGATTTTTGTAGCGCGCCTAGGCCAAAAATTAGAATTGTTTTCCTATTCATTTACGGCGGTATCTAATGTTTCTACAATAAAATCAATTTCATCTTCTGTCAAAGCTGCATACATAGGTAGGGTTATTTCATTATCAGTGACATAATCCGTGGTGGGCAGTATAGCGCCATATTGTTTATAAATAGAAAACTTATGTATTGCCGGATAATGTACACTAGTTTGAATTCCTGCAGCATGTAGTTTCTCTCTAACTCTATCTCTCTTTTCTACATTAGAATCTTTTAATACAATAGGCATGATATAATTAGAAACAAACTCCTCATTTTGAGCAAACGGCAAAATAACCCCTTTAACTCTTTGTAATTTTTCATTATACCACTTTCTCACATGCAATCTTTGTTGTAAGTTCTTGGGCAACTTTTTCATTTGCACTAAACCGATTGAAGCTCTAATATCATCCATTCTATAATTGTATCCTAATTCTACAATATCGTAAGATGTAGCGTGACCCCCAGCCCGTTGATAAGACATAGTAGTCATTCCATGAGATCTTAACAATCTTGCTTTTTTAGCATAATCATCGTTGTTGGTTATCAACATACCTCCTTCACCAGTACTGATATTTTTATTGGAAAAGAAACTAAAACAACCCACATCTCCTATAGTGCCAAGCTTCTTGCCCTTGTATTCAGATAAAGGCCCGTGGCATGCGTCTTCAATTACCCGTAAGTTATATTTATTCGCAATTGCCATAATTTCGTCCATATTTGCCGGGAAACCAGCCATATGAACTACAATAATTGCCTTTGTTTTAGGTGTTATCTTCTTTTCAATATCTTTTGGATCAATATTGATGTCTTCAAAACTTGAAATGTCTGCAAATACAGGGTGCGCTCCTACATATCTTATACAGTTTGCAGATGCAGCAAATGTTAAAGAAGGACATATGACCTCATCTCCTTCTTTGATGCCACATAAAATGCAAGCTAAATGCAGCGCATCGGTACAATTAGACATAGACACTGCATGCTTTACGTAAAATTTATCAACAAACTGCTGCTCTAGTTCCTCACATTTTGGTCCTGTTGATATCCAGTTTGAATTTATTGTATCTGCTACAGCTTGAATCTCTTCTTCGCCGAAATTTAAATCAAATAAAGGAATTTTATATGCCATATGTTCTTTTTTAGAGATTAGTTTTATATAATTAGAATTCAAAGGATAAAGAGATTTAACAAACGATAAAGTTATCCTAATACATTTCCTCGTAATACTTCTGATAGCCTCCGCTTGTAACCTGTTTTAGCCATTCTTCATTCTCCAGATACCAGTCTACTGTTTTTTCCAGCCCTTCTTCAAATTGTAGGCTTGGCTCCCAGCCTAAGTTTTCTTTTAACTTCGTAGCATCAATGGCATAGCGCAAATCGTGGCCTGCACGGTCGGTGACAAAAGTAATCAGTTTTTCAGATTCGCCTGCCACTCTGCCTAATTTTTTATCCATTATTTGGCACAATAAGCGGATCAGGTCAATATTTTTCCACTCATTGTGTCCACCAATATTGTAGGTTTCACCTGGTTTAGCCTGGTGAAAGATTACATCAATAGCTCTTGCATGGTCTTCTACCCACAGCCAGTCGCGCACATTCTCGCCTTTGCCATACACCGGCACCGGGCGGTTGTGTTTGATATTGTTGATAGCCAAGGGAATGAGTTTTTCAGGGAAATGATTAGCGCCGTAATTGTTGCTGCAATTGGATATCACCACGTCCATGCCATAGGTATCATGGTAAGCGCGTACAAAGTGGTCGCTGCTTGCTTTTGAAGCGGAATAAGGGCTGTGCGGATCATACTTGGTTTCTTCGGTGAATAGACCCTCTTCTCCCAATGCGCCATACACCTCATCGGTAGATACATGGTAAAACCTGTGCTGACCGTAAGCGCCTTTCCAGGTGTTTTTTGCAGCATTGAGCAGGTTGCAGGTGCCTACCACATTAGTCATCACAAACTCCAGCGGGTTGGTAATGCTCCTGTCTACATGGCTTTCTGCTGCCAGGTGTATGACGGAATAAGGCTGTTCCTGTGCAAATAAATTGTTGATAAACGCTGCATCCACAATATCACCTTTTACAAAACGGTAGTTGGGCTTGTCTTCTATATCTCTTAGGTTGGCCAGGTTGCCGGCGTAGGTGAGTTTATCGAGGTTGATAACCTGGTAACCGGGATAGTTGTTCACGAACCTTCTAACCACATGTGAGCCGATGAATCCCGCTCCGCCGGTGATAATGATTGTTTTTTGCATAGAAGTTAGTTTGAAAAACTTGGCAAAGGTAATATTGAAAAACTTGGCAAAGGTAATAAAAGAAATAGCAATTATAAATTATGAATTTGTGAATTATTGTGATGAGTGATGGGTTTTTGTGGAATTTGGCACGAGAATACACTAAAGTGCACACAACATCATAAGTCAGATTAAAACTGCTCTGCGATCTCCGCGTGAGTTCTCTGCGGCCTTAGCGTGAAAACTATACCGGCAATAAAAATATATCAACTTATTGAACGCAGAAGCAATCTTCTTTCCTAACTTTTTTTCATGTGTTAATATTTAATTTTTCTGTTTGCCACACGGAATAACCAAAACCTTAATTCTTTATTATCATTCCCGGTTGGTATAGATTCCTAATCTTTATGGTTATTTCATGTGTATATATTTAATTTTTCTTTATGGTCACATGGAAACTCTGGTTTTTAGATTCAATACTCATTCCCGATTGGTATAGATTACTAATCTTTATGGTTATTTCTTGATAAAAAAAGTTACAAAAAATCAAGCCGGCATAAGGTGGGCAGCGCACAAGGCTCAGAGCGGGAAAACTCTGTGCTGCAAGAACACTTCCTGCTGACTGGCAGCTGCTTTTGAATCATATTTATATTTCGCGCAGCAGGAATCACTGTTCCGCACAGTTTTCCCTTCCACTGGCATGCCGGCGATTCCTAACCTTAGCATCCATGACGAAATGCTGCATTTTGAAGTGGTTAATAATTCAAATCAATTTGAAAGCTTCGATAATACTTAAGTGCCCGAACCGAAGGCCTGCCTGTCAGTGACAGGAAGCAATGCACGGAAGGTGATTGATTCGCCCGAAAGAAATTATAGATCTTAGAGTAAATGCGGCGAAGCAATTGTTCCTGAGTGCAAATTGCTTCCGGGCAAGAGCCTATGCGCGTGGGTCACCTTCAGGCAGGCTAGACTTTTTTGATTCTTTTTGCGGCAATGGCAAAAAGAATAGCCAGAACTGGATTTGTTTAATGATGAAGTTATCCAGTGACGTTTTTACCTTGTGATCGTGTGACGGGTAAAAGAAGTGTATTTGTGTATTTGTGGAGGTGTTGATGTGTTTAGTGATGAAGTTATCAAGTGACGTTGTTACCTTGTGATCGTGTGACGGGTAAAAGAAGTGTATTTGTGTATTTGTGGAGGTGTTTAGATGGAAAGGGTTATTTGTTTAGATGTGGATTTGTTGATTTGTTGATGTGTTATCCAGTGATGATGTGATCAAGTGATCATGCGCTACGTTTTATCGCAATGGCGCATATCCCGGACCTTTGGCATCTTACCTCTCACCTTAAACTACAATAAATCTTCCCGCAACGCATCTCCTTTTTTAATATTTGTAAAAACTGTTTTTCCTATAATATCTTTGAGATATTTCGGATGCAGCCCAAATCCCGGGCGCACGGAGCGCACATTTTTTTCAGTAATCACCTCCCCTGCTTTTATATCTTCTGCTGCATACAAAGAGCGTGCAAAAGCCCTGCCTGCTTTTTCCTTTTCCGTAAGCTCATAAGAAACGCGGCCTACAGCTTTCTCCGCAGCACGTACCGCTTGTACCATTGCTGTAAATTCGGCTTCATCCAGTGAAAAGCTGGCATCCGGCCCCCCGACAGACCTGTCCAGGATAAAATGTTTTTCAATAACGGTAGCGCCTACAGCTGTTGCTACGACAGGTACTGTTGTTCCCAACGTGTGGTCGGATACACCCACCTTTACCTGGAAATCTGTTGCATACTGCTGCATCATTACCAGGTTGGCTTCTTCAACCGGGGCAGGATAAGACGAAGTACATTTGAGCAACGTAATGTCATTGTTGCCCGCCTGCCTGCAAGCGCTCACTGCCAGTGCTATATCTTCATACGAGGCAATACCGGTAGAAAGTATTACAGGCTTGCCTTTGGATGCCACATATTCAATCAACGGGATATCTGTAATCTCGAAAGAAGCGATCTTGTAAGCGGGACAGTTCAGCGCTTCGAGAAAATCAACAGCTGTTTTATCGAAAGGTGAAGAAAAACAAATTAGCCCCTCATCTTTTGCCACTCGAAATATCTCCCGGTGCCACTCCCACGGCAGATAGGCTTCTTTGTATAAATCGTAAAGTTTCCTGCCGTCCCAGATAGTGCCGCCTTTGATCATAAAATCTTCTTTACCGGAATCTAATGTAATTGTATCGGCAGTGTAGGTCTGCAGTTTTACAGCATCTGCACCGCTGCGCCTGGCGGCTCTCACAGTCTCAAGAGCTATATTTATATCCCCGCCATGATTGGCCGATAACTCTGCAATGATGAATACTGAATTGTTTTTGATCATAGTTGTAATAATTTTGCACTTAGTAGACTTACCATGTAGTGATTCTTCAGGCCGTATATACATTCTTTATTTATCCAACAGCCTGACAAATGACTGCTTTAAAATTTCAAAGTTAGAACAGGAATTACCCGGTTTCAGGTATAATTCTTCCAGGAGCTTATCGTACTTTTCATCATCCACCTGTTTTGATAAAGCGAGGGAGGATGGGTCATCCATATTGATCTTTTCGGCGCCTAAGCGCTCACTTGCATTATTAACCCCGTTAAGAAATTCGCGTAAAAAATAATTTACATTAAACAACCTTTCACTATAAATAAAAGTTATAGGCTTTTTTGCAAACAATGCAAACGATATAGACAGGCTGCCGTGCGTAAGTACGGAACTGCTATGGATCACCAGCTCTGCAGTTTTATGCTTTATGCATTGGCGCGCGCCAAACTCATTGTTGTAATTGGCCTTCGGATGGCTGGCTATCACCACGGGGAGACCTGTATGTTTTTCTATTTTACCGAACAAAGCATTTAGCGCCTCATAGTAGATTTTTTCATAGCCTGTAAATTCATAGCCGGCACGTTTTATATCCGGGTGATTCATCAACATCACGTCTAAAAAAACAATATAATCATATGGTAAAACTGCAGGAGAATCTTTAATTTTATCATAAACCTCTACATCGTAGTAGTCGAGTGATGCAACTTCTTTTACCGCTTTTACATGATCGTATTTATTACCGGTAATAAATAAAATATCAGGCACATTATAAACAGGATTTTTGTAAACCCTTTGTTGCGGCAACTTTTTTATTTTTTTCAGTAAAGACCGGATGCTGAATTTCTGTAACTTATCCCTCAGAGTTTTTTTCCCCCTGAAATATTCAGTAGGATTCAGGTAGTAGTTTATACGCACCCAATGATATTTATTATCGTATAGTGTTTTATATATCTTAGTTGTAGAAGTACGAAACGATATTTCCATAATAAAAATGGTATCGGAGGGATCGAAATTCCTTATGGATTGAATGATAGCATCAACATTGAAATAATATTTTACAAATGCATCCTCTTCACTGTAAGTATATTGTATGCCTGTTAAATAATCCAACGCATTGTTTACTGCCCAGTATTGTACATGCCATCCATCGGCAAGAAACTCATCTATGTAATAATGAGATTTTTTCCTGAATGAGTAGGGTTCATGATCAATGATAATTATGTTCATAAAAATTTACGTTCTTTCCAAAAGATAATTTGCAAATTTACTTTGCTCCCTGGTAACGGTACTTCAAAGACTTATTATGGTTAATCACTATGCCGGATAGGAATACAAAGCCGGCTTTTTCAAATATTTTTATTGATGCCGCATTATCTTTTTTTATATAGGCTATGATCTCGGTTTCTACACATTTAGTAAGTTCTGCGCAGGCCATTTTTAAAAATTCTACGCCTAAGTTTCTTCCCCTGAAGCGCGGGTCTAAGGTAATGCCGGCAATACAGGCATTTTCGGAAGCATCAAAATCGAAGCGTATCAACCCTGTAGGCTGAGAGCCGACTTCTCCAATAAAATAATAAGCTTTTTGATCCTGCATTTTTGCATCAAACCATTTGGAATGCTCTTCAAACAATATGGGCGCTGTATGGAAAGAATTTTTCCTCGTAAGCGAGTCATTGGCCCACTCAAAAGTTAATTGTTTGTCGGCTTCCCGCAATGGCCTGATGGTAACCGGATCATTTATCTTAGCATGGATAACCACGTCTTTATACAACCCGTTGAAGCAACAATGTTGTTTTAAAACAGCTTCTTTAGTATAAAAATTTGCTTCCAGCGCTTCGTATAAATGCGGACGCAGGTCAAAAGCGTAGGTATATATCTTGTGCAGTTTTAATTCCCGGAATGCCGCCTGCTCTATTAATTCCAGGTAGATGCTCCAATGCTTTTGGAATTCTTTTTCTTCGAACTCCGTTTTCATTATAAAAGAAATCTCTGCATTCCTATCAATCCAATTGATGTGAACAAGCCCGCCATAACCGATACAAGTTTCATTTTTTAAGTATGAAAACAATACCTGTTCCGGCCGCGCCTTTTCAAAGAGTCCTGCCACTGTTGTACTAAAATAGTTTTCCTGGTCCTGGGGGCTTAGCGGTCTCACCTGGCGTAAATGATATAGCTGCTCGTTGCGCCATTTCATGATCTCAAAACGGTCTTGGTAACGGACAGGCACTATTGAAAATTCGCCTTTGGCGAAAGTATTTTTACTTAAACAAGCGTATTTAACAGCAAAGTCCATTAGTTTAATCTTTTAAATCCTCCGTGGCATACGGGCCCTTCTAACAAGGAATCAATAGCCAGCTCACCCGATTCGCATTGATGAATGGTATTAAATAACCCGTCCAATTCACTTAAATATCCATCTATTATCTCTTTACTATGTGCCATTGAACTGTACAGCAAGGTAGAAGCAAGATAACCTTTCTTCAACATTTCCTGTGTAATGAAGGTTTTATATTTTAATGCCTCACCGGATTGAAAAGCAAAACCTGCGAGAGAAGGGATGCCAAAGGTATCAATCTTCAACCGGTGGGTTTCTGCCAGCCTTTGCCAGTTTTGAGTTACATAGGCACCCATTTCCGTGATGTAATTCCAGGGCTCCAGGTCGCGCATCACTTCCAAAGTTTTAAGCGCAGCCGCGGGTCCGATACGCTCTGTCCAGAATGTGGAGCTGATAAAAGTTCTCTGGGCTGCTTCCATAACTTCCCTCCTGCCTACCACCGCAGTTAAGGCATAACCGTTCGCAATAGTTTTTCCAAGCACAGTCATATCCGGCTCTACACCATATTTTTTAAATATCGGCCCATAGGTTTCCCGGAAGCCCGAAGTACATTCATCAAAAATCAGCACAATATTATGATCGGTTGCCAGTTTGCGCACCTGCGCCAAATAGCCTTCTTTGGGTGGCATATTGCGCTGCACCTCCATTTTAATAACACCGATATTATGCTCTTTTACCAGGTTTTCCAATTCCTCAAAGTCGTTATATAAGAATGGAAGCACCGTGCCTTTCAGGTTTTGAGGCACACCTGCAGGGTCAAGGCCGGGCAATAAATGCCGGCTTAAACCTTCCTCATTTCCCAGGTTGGTAGATAAATACCAATCGTGCCATCCGTGATAACCGCAAACAGCTACCTTGTCTTTGCCGGAAGCTGCCCTGGCTATGCGCACGGCAATGGCATTGGCTTCACCACCTGAGCGTGCAAAGCGTACCATATCTGCCCAAGGGTTCATATGGATCAACTCTTCAGCCAGGTATACTTCTTCCGGACAATTGAAGGTAGACATATTCCCTTTTCTTACCACCTCCGCTACTGCTTCATCAACCTCTTTATTTCCATATCCTAAAATGTTGGTACCAATGCCCATGATGGATACATCTGTGTATTTGTTTCCATCGAGGTCCCATACATAACACCCACTGGCTTTGGAGTAATAAGAAGGCCACTTTTCAGGTAAAAACATTTCGGGCCTTTTGGATAGCAACATGGTTCCGCCGGGAATCAATGTTTTTGCCTTTTTGTATAAATCTTGTCCTGTATTCATCCGGATAGTTTTATAGTAAATCTTTTCTTCTCCATACCCCGTTTATATCTTTTTCTACCAGATCAGGGTTGGCATGTTTATCAACCATTTCATCAAAATATTGTTCTGTAATGCCCGCAGCCCTGCAAAAATCTCTTTTAGAAGAGGGATCACAAATATAATCCTGCTCCATGATCAGTTTACGCGCCTGCGCTTTGGTGAGCACACCGTCCCTGACAAACCTGCATGCCATATCACTTACTCTTTGAAAACCAAACTTCGGGAATTTGGTCCACACGCCCATATTGTAGCCTATGCTGTCAATCTGTGAATAGTTTTCTATCTGGCCATGCCTCTGCCATTCATTGTAATAATTCAGATCCCTGAAGCCTACTTCTGAGGCCAGTTTATACCATTCCTGCGCAGAGTAAGGATAAATTGCTCCCATGTAAATAATTCTCAAATCGTCGGTGGATGCGTGGTGAAAGATTTCCAGTTCCTCATTTGACCCATATTCATATTCGGGGTTCTCGCCGTAAAAGACCAGCTTAATGCCGTAGTTTTTGGCAATGTCTAAAGGTACCTGGTAAATCTGCTCTTCCAGCCACTTCAACGGATTTAAATACTCCGTTAATCCATGCCGCATACTTGCTGCAAGCTCTTCGGGATTGATACGGAAAGTGATCAGGTCGCAATTGTACCTTTTCACCAGGTTATTTAAATTGTGCACCCCGGCCTGGGTATGGGTAAATTCTTCAGTAAGATTAACCAATAATACCTTTTTTACTTCGTGGTTCTCAAATAACTTCCTGATAATGGTTGTAGAATCTTTACCGCCTGACACCGCTACCAGGCAATCATATTTTTCATGGGTCTTGTTTTCTTTAATGTATTGCGTTAGCCACGCCTGCCTGGATGCAAAATCAATACTTTTCTTTTTTTCGTGATTGATACAGGCAGAACATACCCCATCAACCTCTTTTAAATTGGGCCTTGTGGATAAAACAAAGCCGCATTTTTTACATTCTCTAATTTCCATGGGATTTTATTTATAGTTTATATGATCGGGTTATTAGTCATTTTTAAGCGATCTTTCGTAGCCTGCGTTTCTTTTAATTTGCTGGTTGCAAAATAGATTTGCGGAATCAACTATATAATTCGCATAAACTTCCCAACCTGCATCCGGCCCTAACTGCTCCAGCAGTGCTTTGATGGTGTCCAGGTCGGCAGGTTCATCTACAGTCATCCTCACATGATTCATACTTACTTCGGAACTATAGTTGTCAGATCTAAACATATCCCCGCCATTGTATGTAGAATTTTTTCTGATATAAGGAGTCACATGCTCGCGGTCTGAATTCAGCGAAGCCTCTTTCCATGCCTTCGCCAAAGCTTTGAAAGTAAACACTTCCACGTCCTGGCCATCCGGGAAATCTTCTTTAAGAATATTGGCCCCGTAATCGAGGCGCTTATCAACCACCATCCCGATGATACTGTCTATCAATGCAGCATCAATAAGCGGGCAATCAGATGTGACACGCACTATATAGTCCGGCGCATCTGCTTTTACAGCGTTATAAAACCTGTCAAGCACATCATTGGTGGATCCCTGGAATACAGAGACATTTTCCTGTAAAGCTATATCAATTATTCCACAGGCTTTTTCCTCGAAGGTGGTGGCAACAATAATTTTACCGGCCAATCTTGATTTCTTCAATCTCTTTAAATGCAGAGACAATAAAGTATCCTTATCATCAACGCGCTGTAATACTTTTCCTGGAAAACGGGAACTGCCTACACGTGCCTGCGTGACTATGATAATTTTGGGGGTTACCATGTTGACGGATTTAATAATGAAGTTTCGGAAACGGGTATTTCATCTATTGCTGACAAAATCGTTTGAGTCACAGGCTTAAGGGACCACTCCATATTGGTTTTTAACTGTCCAGGAGCGTCAACCCCGATCAATACACCATCTATATAATCTTTGGATAAAGCATACTGCAATGCAAGATGGCCTATGGATAAATGATTTTCTGAAGCAATGGACCTGATCTGTAAGCAGGCACTATACAAGGGAGATAACCTGGCTGGAATGTTATCTAAGTCCATCAACAAAAGACCCTGCAGGAAAACAGACCTTGTGTGAATGGTTTTACCGGCGTTTTTAAGTTTTTTGAGGCTTTCACTTCTCTGAAAATGATTATCCAGCAGATTGAACGGGCATTGGACTGTATGTATATATTCATCGTCAACCAATTTATTCAATTCTTCATTAGTGTATACAGACACTCCAAGTTTATCAAACAATTTGTTTTTGCCTTTAATAATTATTTCCGTGATGTATGGTTTAGCTTGTTCATATGCCTCGAAGGAATGAAACATGACTGTATCCAGCTTTGCTGTTTTTAGGTCAGCCAGGCTTTGTTTTAAAGATGCTTTCCAATCAATACCGGGCTTTTTGGAAAATTTGCTGAAGATTTTAAACTTATACTCTTGTGCTGAAAGCTTTCCTATTTTTTTCTCGGCATCTCCATAATCGGCTGCCGTATCCAGATGATCTATACCTGCCTTGTACGCCAAATCTAATACCTGCCTGATCTCAGTATCAGGCATGCGGCCATATACATTGTTTATGCCGTAATTTAACCCGAACTGTACTGTGCCTAATATAAGTTTGCTGTTCATCTGGAAATTGACATTCTTATTGTTTTGCTATGCACTCCGTTGTATTTATTGGTAGTTTCCGTTTCACTGATACGCCTGAAACCTATGTTGTGATACAATTGTAAAGCAGCCTGATTCTGGTCAACGACACCTAAAGTTATATGCTTCAAACCAATTTCCCGGAAACAATATTGAATTACCGCCAGTGAAGCCTCCTTGGCAAAGCCTTTTCCCCAGGCCGCCTTATCGCCTATCATTATCCCATATTCACCTGATAAGTTTTCCTGATCGATAGGATCAATTTTTATATTGCCGATATGCCTTCCGTTTTCTTTCAAATGAATTGCCCAGAATAAAATATTTTTCTTTTCCTGTTCAATTAAGAATGCATTCAGTTTATCTATAGTATAATCTCCTCCCGACTCTAAATATTTGTTTACTTCCGGGTCGTTCATCCAGTTTACATAAGCGGCCGATAAATGGTCAGCCGTAAGTTTTTTTAAAATTAATCTGTCTGTATTAATTGTGATTGCTTTCATTTACAAATGATAAAACTTTATTGATCACATACTGCTGCTCTTCATCTGTCAGGGTTGGATACATGGGCAAACTGATGCAATGTTTGTAATAGTTTTCCGCATGGGGCATATCCCCCTCTTTCCAGCCGGATTGGCGGTAATAAGGCATTAAATGCACCGGTATGTAATGTACCTGGGCTAGAATGCCATTGCTTTTTAAATATTCATACAATTTAAAACGATCCCTGACCTCGATCACATACAAATGGTAAGCATGGCCTTCTACATAGCCGGATTGCCGTATAACGGAAGCATTGCCGGCAAATGCATCGTGGTATTTTTGTGCAATCGCCCTTCTCTTCTTAAGGCCTTGTTCTGCCTGGCTTAGCTGGCTTACTCCCAGCGCCGCCTGTATATCCGTCATCCTGTAATTATAGCCCAACTGCTGCATCTCCATGTACCAGCCAGGATAGGAACCCGAATCTTCCGTTCCGCAGGCAAAAACGTTGGAATTTATATAGCTGTCATCGCCTTTGGTAATGCCGTGGGAGCGAAGCCTGTTGAGTTCTTTGTATACTTCTATATCGTTTGTCGTTATCATACCTCCTTCACCACATGCAATATGTTTCACCGGGTGAAACGAAAAAACCGAAGCATGGGCCAATTGCCCATTACCTGCTGCTTGTTTATGGCCGTATGCGTCTATAAAGTATGCCCCAGGTGCATGGCATGCATCTTCTATGATCCAAAGGCCGTATTCATCAGCCAGTTTCCTGTACGCTTCCAGGTTTACCATTCTGCCTGCAAAATCCACGGGTATGATCCCTATATAAGTCCCTCTGGGCGATGCCTGTAAAAGTTCTCTTACTTTTTTGATATCCAACAGCCAGGTGTCCGGGTCAATATCTGCAAAAACTACTTCGGCGCCACAATACCGGATACAGTTTGCAGTGGCGGAAAATGTAATGGGCGTGGTAATGACTTTATCTCCCGGTTGCAGGCCCAATGATAAAGCCGCTATGTGTAACCCGGCTGTGCCATTACATACAGCAACTGCATATTCAGCGCCAACATATTCTGCAAATTTTTTTTCAAATTCAGCAATCTTAGGGCCTTGGGTGAGATGTGTAGAAAGCAGGGTTTCAGTGACCGCTTTGATATCCTCTTCTGTTATATGTTGCCTTCCGTAAGGGATTGTATTCATCTGTGTATTTTTAATGTGCCGTATCACGGCTGATATTTTTCCCACCCGGCAAACTACCTTCCGTTATGCAGGAATAATTTATACTGTATGGTTCCATCTTCATAGGATCACTGCATTTATGCTAAATATCAAACGTGGAATCTACGTGCTGCTTTATCAAAGCTCTGAGCGAGTCTACCGTTTCCCATTCTGTATTTTCACCGGAGTTATAAGTAAAACCCCGCGGAACCAGGTGTGCATTGAAGTGTTTTTTAAAATCTTCAATATTCCACTTGGGCAATGCCGGCAAAATGGCATAATACCTGCCCATGTCATACGTATAAAAAGAATCAGAGGAGGTAATCATTTCCTCATGTACTTTTTCCCCGGGCCTGATGCCAATTTCTTCACACTTACACTCCGGGCAGATTGCAGCAGCAATATCTGTAATTTTGTAAGATGGTATTTTAGGAACAAAGATCTCTCCTCCCCAGGCATTGAATAAAGCATGCATCACCATTTCTACACCTCCCTGTAAGGATATATTGAAGCGCGTCATATCTGGATCAGTAACCGGGAGTATGCCTTCTTTTTTCTTTTTGATGAAAAGAGGTATTACAGAGCCATTTGAACCCATTACATTGCCGTATCTCACTACCGAAAAACGGATGGGATTCCAGCCGGTAATATTATTAGCAGCTACAAATAATTTATCAGAAGCCAGTTTGGTAGCGCCATATAAATTAACAGGTGCACAAGCCTTGTCAGTAGAAAGAGCGACAACACGCTCCACCCCGGTTTCCAGGCAGGCATCAATTACATTCTGTGCGCCGTGAATGTTTGTTTTAACACATTCGTCAGGATTATATTCTGCAATAGGAACATGCTTCATGGCTGCCGCATGAACAACATAATCTATATTCCTCATTGCCCGTATCAGTCTTTCTTTGTCTCTGACATCGCCAATAAAAAAACGGATTTGAGGATACTTATCAACAGGGAATTCCTGAGCCATCTGAAACTGCTTTTGTTCATCCCTGGAATATATCACCAGCCGCTTAAATTGAGGGTATTTATCGACAAGCGTTTTAGTGAGCGCCTTGCCCAACGACCCCGTGCCGCCGGTAATTAAAATAGACTTCTCTTCCATTCAGAATTTGTTTTATAGTTTATCATCGTTTCTGTTAACAAGTTATGAAGTTAACCAGATATGAAGTTATGTTTAGAACCCAAAGTTCAACATAAAGACACAATAACACAAAAATAAATGTTTGTTTTACCACAATCTGCACAAAACAGATAAAGCTACACTAAGAGGACAGCTCGCACCATCGCCTGCCTGTCAGTGACAGGAAGCAATGCACGGAAGATGATTGATTCGCCCGAAAGAAATGATAGATCTTAGAGTAAATGCGGCGAAGCAATTGTTCCTGAGTGCAAATTGCTTCCGGGTCAGAGCTCATGCGCGTGGGTCACCTTCAGGCAGGCTAGACTTTTTTGATTCTTTTTGCGGCAATGGCAAAAAGAATAATTTGTGTCAGGTGTGGATTAGTAGATGTGATGTTGTGATCAAGTGATGGAGTGATCATGTTATGAAGTTTTTGTGGATTTGTGTATTTGTTGATTTGTTTAAAGAGATTGCTTCTAAAACTTCGCTGCGCTACGTTTTATCGCAATGACGCACACTCCAGGATCGTTATTGCGAGCGAGGTACTCCGACAGTTCCGGAGTCCTTTGGACCGAGCGAAGCAATCTCCCTCTTCGTGCATTCGTGGCCGGTGGTGCCCCTTGTGCAAATCCTTGTGTCCTCTTGTGTTTGAGATGACTTTAACCACAAAGTGCACGGTGAAGACACTAAGGTGCACAAAGGGAGAAGGCCTCTCAGCGTGGAGCCTGTTAAAGCTTGGAGATGGTTGATTTGTGGATTTGTGGATTTGTGGATTTGTGGATCTGTTTAGGTCTTGGGGCTTTAATGACCTCACGTCTCACATCACACCTTTCACATCTTACCTTTCACATTTCACCTTTCACATTTTACCATCCATCATCCCTCAAATACAAATGCCTCTCTGAACAACGGATTCTTTTTATCTTTTTCCGAAAGGATGATTTTGTCAAAAGGCACTTTCCAATCAATGTTCAATTCGGGATCGTTCCACAAAATACCGCCTTCACTTTCAGGAGCATAATAATTATCGCACTTGTATTGAAAAATCGTATCGTCCTGCAATACAACAAAGCCATGAGCAAACCCGCGGGGAATGAACAATTGTTTTTTATTGTCTTCAGTAAGCTCTACAGCGAAAGATTTACCAAATGTTGAAGATGAGCGCCTCATATCTACTGCCACATCTAAAACTGCTCCCTTGATCACACGCACCAGTTTGGATTGCGCAAAGGGCGGTTTCTGAAAATGCAGCCCGCGCAGTACACCATAGGATGACTTGGATTCATTGTCCTGCACAAAACGGGTATCGCACACTGCTTCTATAAACTTTTTTTCAGAAAATGATTCCAGGAAATAGCCGCGGTCATCTGCAAAGACTTTAGGTTCAATAATAAAACAATCGTTAAGCGTAGTGGGTGTAATGGTCATGGGTGGGATGAGGTTTTATGAGGTTATGGAGTTATCAAGTTATCAAGTTAATTTTTAAGCGATTTTATTAAATTTACAATCATTCTTCTGATATAAATGATCTTTTCTTCGATCTGATGAAAATCAGCTATATATCCTAAACGTACGGCAATTTCTAATTGCGTTTCTATTTCTGCTAATGAGCCTAACGATATATATAAAAATCTGGTAAGTTCAGCTGATCCTTTCCTGGCACAGCCTTCTGAGATATTAGATGGAATAGCAACTGCAGCGCGCCTGATTTGAGATGTTAATCCGTAAATTTCAGTGCTAGGAAATGTAGCTGTGATATCATATAGTGTTACCACCATATCCATAGCTGCCTTCCACACATTTAAGTCCTTATGAGATTTTATTTCTGGCATATTTGAATAGTTATCAAGTTATGGATTTATCGGGTGATGAAATTATGAAACAATTCTATCTGTAACCGTCACACATAACTGGTTAACTGCATCACTTGGTCACTCGTTCACTTGCGCACTACATCCCCCCTTCCGCCAGCTTTACCAGGTATTGCCCATATTCATTTTTCTTTAAGGGCTCCGCTAATTCCAGCAATCTCTCTTGGGTGATCCAGCCTTTTCTATAGGCGATCTCTTCCAGGCAGGAGATCTTTAATCCCTGGCGTTTTTCCAGTACTTCCACGAAGGTGCCTGCCTCGGATAATGAATCATGGGTACCGGTATCCAGCCAGGCAAAGCCCCTGCCCAGCAGTTGTACCTTCAAAGCATTCTGCTTCAGGAACTCCTGGTTCACGGTTGTGATCTCCAGCTCACCCCTCGCTGAAGGCTTGATGTTTTTGGCAACTTCAACCACACTATTGGGATAGAAATACAAGCCTACGACTGCATAATTAGATTTCGGCTCTTTAGGCTTTTCTTCTATGCTCAGCACATTGCCGGCATCGTCAAACTCAGCTACACCGTAGCGTTCGGGGTCGTTTACATAATAGCCAAACACGGTAGCTTTGTTTTCTTCTTCCACATTTTTCACAGCCTCTTTAAGCATGTCCTGGAAACTTTGACCATAGAAAATATTATCGCCCAAAACAAGGCAGGCGTTGTCATCACCAACAAATTTTTCGCCAATGATAAAAGCCTGGGCGAGCCCATCGGGGCTGGGTTGTTCGGCATATTCAAATCTTACACCGTAGTCTGAGCCGTCGCCCAGCAGGCGCTGAAAGCCAGGCAGGTCCTGGGGTGTAGAGATAATGAGAATTTCTTTGATATCCGCCAACATCAAAACTGAAATGGGATAGTAGATCATAGGCTTGTCGTAGATGGGCAGCAATTGCTTGGATATCCCTTTGGTGACGGGGTAAAGCCTTGTACCGGAGCCTCCGGCGAGTACGATTCCTTTCATGTCTCTATATTTTTAATTTTTATTTATGGTCACATGGAATAGCCTTTATTCATTCGCGGTTGGTATGCAACCTTGCTTATGGCTATTTCATGTGTGTATTTTTATTTGTTTTTCAGTTGCCACATGGAATAACCGGCTTTTTTAGATTAATATTTCATTCCCGGTTGGTATGCACCTTTGCTTATGGCTATTTCATGTGTGTATTTTTAATTTTTATTTATGGTCACATGGAATAGCCTTTATTCATTCGCGGTTGGTATGCAACCTTGCTTATGGCTATTTCATTCATATAATTTTAAGTACGCCGCTTTGCGGCTAATGTTTTTGTGGAATGGAATGCTGATTATATATTTCCTGTGTGCAAAAAATTATCATGAGCGTTTCATGTGTGTATTTTTATTTGTTTTTCAGTTGCCACATGGAATAACCGGCTTTTTTAGATTAATATTTCAGTCCCGGTTGGTATAAATTCCTAATCTTTATGGCTATTTCACCATTCACATCACAAATTACAACCTTCCATCCACCAGCTCCCTGTTTAGCACTGACTTTACATCGAAGATCACCGTTCCGGGTTTTCTTA
The DNA here is from genome assembly GCF_025631005.1 of Haoranjiania flava. NCBI lineage: Bacteria > Pseudomonadati > Bacteroidota > Chitinophagia > Chitinophagales > Chitinophagaceae > Haoranjiania > Haoranjiania flava. The sequence goes on along the minus strand of NZ_JAOTPL010000011.1, from coordinate 25,021 downwards.
GAGCCGCCCAGTCGATTTGCATAAAATCGTTGTGTGCCACCGCCAGGATTATGCCATTGTATTCTTCTAAATTACTTAGTTCCGGCAGCAATTCAATTCCATACGCTTTATACACATCCCGGCTGGAAACCCACGGGTCGTAAACATCTACACCCACACCAAATTCCTGCAATTCTCTGTATACATCTATGATCTTGGTGTTGCGGAAATCCGGGCAATTCTCTTTAAAGCTAAAACCCAATATCAATACTCTGGATTTATTAACCTCAACACCTTTGGCTATCATTAATTTAACCAATTTATTAGCCACAAACAAAGGCATCTGGTCGTTTACCTTGCGCCCTGAAAGGATCACCTCGGGATAGTAACCAACCGCTTCCGCTTTATGTACCAGGTAGTAAGGATCCACACTGATGCAATGCCCGCCAACCAGGCCGGGCCTGAATTTAATGAAATTCCACTTGGTTGACGCTGCTTCAATCACCTCATTTGTATCTACATCCAACCGGTCGAAGATCAGTGCCAGCTCATTCATGAAAGAAATGTTCAAATCCCGTTGGGCGTTTTCAATGGCCTTAGCTGCTTCGGCTACTTTTATGGATGAGGCTTTATAAGTACCTGCCGTAATAACGGAAGCATACAATTGATCAATTTTCTCTGCAACAATTTTCGTCGAGCCGGATGTGATCTTTTTAATTTTTTCAATAGTATTCACCTTATCACCGGGGTTAATTCTTTCGGGTGAGTAGCCGCAAAAGAAATCAACATTGTACCTGAGCCCTGAAAATTGCTCCAACTCAGGCACACAAACTTCTTCTGTACAGCCGGGGTATACCGTAGATTCATAAACCACTATATCGCCTTTTTTTAAAAGGCCGCCGATCATAGCGCTTGCCTTTTTCAGGCTGCTGAGGTCTGGTTTATTAAAGGAGTCTATAGGTGTGGGTACGGTAACAATGTAAATATTGGCCGGCCGGATATCTTCAACAGCTGATGAACAATACAAGCCCTTGACATCCTTATGGAGGGGATTTTGCGGGAGCAATACCCGGCGCAGAAGTGCAGGATCGACCTCTAAGTTTCTATCCTCACCTGTTTGAATGTGTGCTGCTCTTTTCTCATTAATATCGAACCCGGCCACAGGGTATTTTGTAGCCAATAGCCGTGCCAGCGGCAGGCCTACATAACCGAGACCAATAACTGCTATACGAGGTTGCATGTGTACAGATTTAAAAATTTGCCGGCAATGAGTATAAGAAAAATTTGCCACGAAGGTACCAATACAGCAGAAATCTTTACACAGTGCTTTTTTAACTAACCACAAGAAACATCCTGATTGGCACCAGGCCAGGGCTTACTAAGAAGTAAAAACCCCTCATGACGAGACACCACCGCTTATCTCTTACTTTTTACTTCTCTCTTTTCAAATATAATTTATATTTCACGCAAAGCCAGACAGGGAAAAACGCAAAGAATAAGCCAAACATCATAAATCCAAACTCAGAGACTGCTTCTACTCAGCTATAGCTCCGTATCGCAGTGACGAAACCATTAGCTCGTAGACCTTGTGCAAAACGTTGTGTCCTTTAGTGTTTAAGCATGTTTGTTTAAACACAAAGTAGGCGATGAAGACACTAAAACTCACAAAGAGAGAAATTTACTCAAGTCATGCATTTTGCGTTCTCTCCGCCAAAATCTGCGGTCTCTGCGTGGAGCCTGCTAAAACTTGGAGATGGTTGATTTGTGAATTTGTGGATTTGTTTAGGTCTTGGGGCTTTAATGGCCTCTTACCTCTTACCTCTCACCCATCAAACCTCATCCCTAAGCCAGACTGAATCCGGGGATTGCTTCTAATCCTACGCAGTGCTGCGGTTTATCGCAATGCCGCTGCCATGGATCGTTTTCTGCGTGAGGTATCAGTTCATCCGGGCAGAGAGAGTAAACTCTCAGGATCGATACCCTTTTCCCTGGCCTTGTCAACTGTCCATTATCAACTTCAACTCTCCACTATCAACTATCCATTATCAATTATCAATTAATAAACCTATTTCCCAAACCAACCCCTGATTGTTTCGAAGACTGTTTTCTTTCGTACAACTTCTCCATATCCATAACCATAGCCGTAGCCGTAACCGTAGCCATAAGCATTATGCTTCTTGGCATCATTCATTACAACCATTAAATTAGTAAGTTTTTTGTTGTTGTAAATGTCATTAAGGATGTTAACCTGTTCCTTGAACGTGTAATTGTAGCGCACTACATACAAAGAAGCATCTGCTATTCTGTTAAGAGAGAATACGTCCGCCACCTGCCCTACCGGTGATGAGTCTACTATAATATAATCAAACTTCTGGCGAAGCTCGGCAAATAATTCATCAACTCTTTTGTTAAGTATCAGCTCTGCGGGGTTTGGCGGTATAGGACCGGCGCCAATTACAAACAAATTAGGCAAACCTTCAACAGGACGGATCAGATCATCAACAGTCAGTGAGTGGTTAATAACATAGTGTGTAATGCCATGCCTGGTTTTCATGCCGAGGCCGGACAGTAACTTGGGCTTGCGGATGTCGAATTCCAGCACAACAACTTTCTTATCGGTAAGCGATATACTTGCACCAAGGTTGGTACAGAAGAAAGTTTTTCCTTCGCCACTCATGCTGGAAGTAGTCAGAATAGTCTGTAAGGGTTTATCCAGTGATGCAAACTGTAAATTTGTTCTCAATAAACGGAACATTTCTGCAATAGGTGTCCTGCTTTTCTCCCGTACCACCAGGGTATCGTCTACGGTGCTTGCAGCAATTTCACCCAGGATAGGCACTTGCGATTTATTGGTAATGTCTGATTGCAAGCGGACTTTATCATCCAACAGATTCTTCAGGTAAATAATAATGAAGGGAATCAATAACCCTAATACCAAAGAAGCCAACAGGATCAGGGATTTCTTTGGCTTTACCGGTTTATCTGTAGCTGTAGCGGGATCAATTGTCCTGGAATTGGCAAGCGTGGAGACAAGCGCCAACTGTGCTTCTTCTTTCTTCTGCAGCAGGTAAGAATAAATGCCTTCTTTAATGGATTGCTGCCTTCTGATCTCAAGGAGCTGGCGTTCTACATCCGGCACATTTTGTATGCTGCCCTGGAACTGCTGGAAGTTGCGCTGCAGGTTGCTTTGAGCAATGTTGGCGCCGCGCTCGATCACTTTGAGGTTTTCATTGATGCGCGACTTTAAACTTGCAATATTCTTATCCACATTTTGTACCAGCACACTACCTTCCTGCTCTGTATTGAGCAATTGAGTTCTTTGTTGCTGAAGCTCGTTATAGGATTGTATTAAGCCGTTCAAAGCCGGATCTTCAATACCTAATGCACTGGGAACCAAAGCGCCCTGACGGTTCATATACGACTGGATGGAATTGATGACATTGGTTTTGATCTTTGCCTCTTCCTGTTGTTTGTAAAACTCTATGGCCTGCTGGCTGTAGCGCTGTATATCTGTGGTCACATCTGTAACACCGTATTTGCCTTTTAGGTTTGCCACGTCTCTTTCCACCCCGCTCAGCTCACCCACCAGGCTAATGAGGCGTTCGTCGATAAACTTAATGGTGTTGGAAGATATCTGGTTCTTGTCCTGGATGGCTTCAATATTGTATTGTGTAATTAAAGTATTGATGATGTCAATGGCTTTTTCAGGCGAAGCATCAATCATAGAGATGTTTAGTACACTTGCATCCCTGTTGACAGGGGTAACAGACAGCTTGTTAGTATAATTTGCCGCATATAAACGAAGATCGTTGAACCGGATCGTATAGTCTTCTCCATTCTTAACATCTTTTCCAAGGTTGACTACAAACCGGGCGTAAGGCTTATTGATAATTTCACCGCTTCTGTATTTTGTTTTTCCTTTACTGTCTGTAAGATTGAACGTGAAGTTATCAAGAATTTCAACTTTAATACCTTCCTTGATTTTGTAAGCAGCAGAGTCAACGCGCATGGCGTTTACGGTTATTACCGTACTGTCTTTATATACCTCTGATTTTTTAAATCTGCCTTCAGCAAAAACAGAAGTTTTTAAAGGCAACAATTCAAAAACCCGCTGCATGAGGCTTTTACTTTTTAAAACTTCTATTTCATTGTCTATACTTTTCTGGGTTTTAAAAATATCAAGATCAGAAAATGCGGCTCCTCCTAAATCACTGCCTTTTTTATCATCCTTTATCAATAAGGTAGATGAAATATTGTACTCGGGAGTAGTATAACGCAGGTAAAGCCAGCCGGCAAACAGGCAAAGCAAAGCGCCCAAAACAAACCAATACCAATATCTGAGATACTTATTCAGCTCGGCACGCAAATCTATTTTATCAGACAACCCTTCTATGCTATCGTTTTCGTTTGCAACAAATTCAGGCATATATTATTTTTTATTTAAAATGCTCGATAAAATAACCGCAATTATCGATACAGACGCTGTGGCTAAGGAAATTATTTTGTAATCGGAGTTCGTAACCTGTTGCATTTTCTGTGCGTTTTGCGGTGCAACATACACCACATCATTTTGCTGCAGATAAAAGAAAGGAGATTGTGTAAGATTACGTGTATTCATATTTACCCTGCCAAGCGTACGTACCCCATTATCTTCACGTATAACCAATACATTCTCTCTCTTGCCGTAAGGCGTCATATCCCCGGCCATGCCCAGCGCTTCCAGTATATTGATCTTGTCATTAGAAATATTGAATGTACCAGGCTTCATGACTTCGCCCACCACCGTAACTTTAAAGTTCATGAACCGTATATTCACAATGGGATTCTTGGTCTGTTTGGCAATTTCAGTTGTTAATTTCTGCCTTGCCTGCTCAATAGTTAAACCATCTAATTTAACAACCCCAATAACCGGGAAATTAATATTGCCGTCTTTATCTACCAGGTAACCAACGTTTGATAAAGTAGTGGCTCCGCTATAGGCTGTAAGGTTTGGCGTAGAAGATATTCCCGGGGTGATCATTTCACCTTTATTGAACAAGGCATTTGATTCGGGGCTTAAAGTGTTCACAGAAATAGACAGTATATCGCCTTCTTTGATCTTTGCGTCTACTTTATTAAGGATAGCTTCTGAAATTGCTATACTGTCTCTTAAATCACTCATATAAACAAGGTTCCTGTTGGTTCTGCACGAGCTAAGCAAGCATATGAATAACAATGGCAGAATTATAAACCGAAATGATAGGTGCATGAAATATTTTTTTAATGGTAATGCTATCAAATTCCATGCAAAATAAGAATATTTAATGCGATTGAGCAAATTATTATCCATATAAGATATGCAACAAAAATATAAACCTGTATCTTACAAAACAATAATTACCAGCAATTATAATTCACCGGCGGAGTAAAATCCACTATATTACATTTATATTATTTAATTTCGCCCGCTAAAAAGACCATATGTTTAATTTCTTCTCTAAAAGAGAAAAAGAGAATTTTTCTTTTCTGAAAACTGATATTCACTCCCATACTATATTCGGACTGGACGATGGCGCCAAGGATGCAGAGCATTCACTAAAGCTTATCAGCAGCATGGCTTCCGCCGGCTTTACCTCGTTAGTCACAACCCCGCATGTGCATTCAGATTTTTACCCCAATACCAGGGACGGCATTCTTACACAATACAATAAAGTGAAAAAAATCCTTGAAGACCACTCCATCAACATTAAATACAGGACTGCCGCCGAATACATGATCAATGACGGCTTTATGCAGCTGCTGGAAGATAAGGAAGACTTTCTGACTGTTTACAAGAATTATGTTCTTGTTGAAATGTCTTACCTCGCCGAGAGCCCTTTCCTGCATGACGCGCTTTTCCAATTGCAAGCGCGGGGCTACAGGCCTATCCTGGCCCACCCGGAGCGGTACAATTTTTATCATGAGGATTATGATCAGTTCAGGCAGCTAAAAGAAAAAGGATGCCTGCTGCAGTTAAACACCATAGCTATCACCGGCTATTACGGCAGCCATGTAAAGAAAACTGCCATGAAGCTCCTGGAAGATGGCTTGTACGATTATTGCGGATCAGACATGCACCACTCACGCCATTTTGAGGCGCTTAAAAGCATTTTATCATCCGGGAAACTGTTGCGCCTTTTGAAAGCGTATCCTTTCAGGAACAAAGAAATAGAAGATTTCCTGTGATCGGGTTAAGGGATAAGCTCAATAAAAACACCAGGTTGCCACGGAGACGCCAGGGCACAAAGGATGTCTTTAAGTTTAACAACAATGCAAATAAGGTTCACGCAGAGAGCACAGAGTTTTTAACGCAGCGGCCGCAAAGTATGAGCAGGCAATTGCTGAAGCATCCATCACACGATCACAAGGTAATAACGTCACTTGATAACTTCATTACTAAACAAATCCACTTCTGGCTATTCTTTTTGCCATTGCCGCAAAAAGAATCAAAAAAGTCTAGCCTGCCTGAAGGTGACCCACGCGCATGGGCTCTGACCCGGAAGCAATTTGCACTCAGGAACAATTGCTTCGCCGCATTTACTCTAAGATCTATCATTTCTTTCGGGCGAATCAATCACCTTCCGTGCATTGCTTCCTGTCACTGACAGGCAGGCCTTCGGTTCGGGCGCTTAAGTATTATCGAAGCTTTCAAATTTATGCCGTGTCTGGTGTTTTCACCTGACACAAAATTATTCTTTTGCCATTGCCTAGATAATCAACCGCGGAGACACCAAGGCAGGAAGGATGTCTTTTGTAGTTAACAACAATGCAATAAGGTTCACGCAAAGAGCGCAAAGTTTTTAAACGCAGAGACGCAAAGTTATGACCAGGCAATTGCTGAAGCATCCATCACAGGATCACATCGTAACAACGTCACTTGATAACTTCATCACTAAACACATCAACCCCTCCACAAATACACAAATACACTTCTTTTACCCATCACACGATCACAAGGTAACAACGTCACTTAAGTTATTAACCATTTCAAAATGCAGCATTTCGTCATGGATGCTAAGGTTAGGAATCGCCGGCATGCCAGTGGAAGGGAAAACTGTGCGGAACAGTGATTCCTGCTGCGCGGGACGTGACTGTAATCAAAAGCAGCTGCCAGTCAGCAGGAATTGTTCTTGCAGCACAGAGTTTTTTCCGGGCATAGCCTGATGCGCGCGGCCCACCTTATGCCGGCTTGATTTTTTTGTAACTTTTTTTATCAAGAAAAAAAGTTAGAGAAGAACTGGAGGAACGTAAATGCGGTGTGAGATTGCTTCGCTCCGTCCTAAGGACTCAGGAGCCGTCGGAATACTTCGCCCGCAATGACGATACCGGAGTGTGCGTCATTGCGATAAAACGTAGCGCAGCGAAGTTTTAGAAGCAATCTCTTTTTAAACAAATACACAAAAACACAAAAACTTCATAACACGATCACAACATCACATCAACAAACCCACGCCTAAACAAATTAACCCTTTCTAAACACCTCCACAAATCCAACTCCACTTCTTTTACCATCACTACATTTACTTCTTCAGCACCGCTTCTTCATATACCTTACCCAGCATCTTCCCATTTCTGAATACAGCAGATTTTATAAGCACAGGCGCTTTCACGCTAAATGGCGCAGTGTATAGCTTTGAGCTGCCTGTTGGTTCATTACCATCAAGCGTGTAGCGGATCTCAGGCCGGTAACTGTTTGTCTTAAAACTTATCTCCGCCGTGTGGGTTGTGCTGTCATACCTGGTTGCCTGCCATACATTGTAAGCGCTCATGGCATAGTTCAATCCCATCAGATCATAACGCTGGTATTGTGTTTCCATTCTTTTGGCAAAATCATCCCAGTTTTTTAAATGTGCGGCAGACCAGCCTGTCTCTGCAATAGCTGCTGCCCGCGGGAATGTCATGTATTCCACCTTTTCCGGTGTATGAATAAACTCGCTCCATACATTTCCCTGCACGCCTTTGATGTATTGAGCCTGCTCTGCAGTAAGTGCGTTATCGAAGGGTTCATACTTGTAAACTTTTTCCAGCGTATTGATGGCATTGTCCCAGATAGCATTTGGCTCCAGTGATGGTTTGCCCTGGTAATAATCCAGGTAGTAATAATCGTAAGGTGTCATCACTACATTGTGGTGTTGCCTGGCAGCTTCAATGCCGCCTTTTGTGCCGCGCCAGCTCATTACCCATGCATTTGGCGCCAGCCCGCCTTCCAGTATCTCATCCCAGCCGATGATGTTCCTGTTTTTGGTCAGCACAAACTTTTCAATTCTTTTGATAAAATAACTTTGCAGTTCATGTTCGTCTTTTAAACCCTCCTCTTTAATTCTTTGCCGGCATTTGGGGCACGCTTTCCACCGGTCTTTAGGCGCTTCATCTCCACCGATATGGATGACTGCGTTGGGGAAAATGGCAGTCACTTCGGATAACACATTTTCCAAAAATTCAAAAGTTTTATCATTGCCTGCGCAAAATATTTCCTTTTGGATGCCCCACCTGGTAAGCGTTTTAAACGGTCCACCCGTACAGGACAATTCCGGGTAAGCGATTAACGCAGCTGTGGCATGGCCGGGCATTTCTATTTCAGGAACGATATTCACAAACCTGGAAGTGGCATAGCGAACCAGTTCTTTGGCCTGCTCCTGTGTGTAAAAACCACCGGCAGGGGTACCGTTTAACCTGCCCTGGCTGAATTCTGTTTCTGTTCTCCATGCGCCGATGTCTGTAAGCCGGGGATATTTTTTTATTTCCAGCCGCCAGCCATGATCCTCCGTAAGATGCCAGTGGAAAGTATTCATTTTATGCATGGCTATATAGTCAATAAATTTTTTCAGGAAATTCATGGAGTAATAATAGCGTCCGCAATCCAGCATGAGGCCACGCCATTCAAACCTCGGCTTGTCCGTTATCTCAACTGCCGGAACGGGCACAGCAGCTTTTGATAATTCTTTTGTAGCAACAGGCAGTAACTGCAACATAGTCTGCATGGCATAAAAGGCGCCGTTGCCTTCATTTGCTTTGATCACTATAGCTGCGGGTTTTACAGAAAGCTGGTAACCTTCTTTGCCCAGGCTATCCGGCGCACCTGAAGAGGTAATGAGTATATTGTTTTTTGCTGAAGCATGCGCTGTAATTACAGGTAACTTTAAACCGGTTTTATCCTGTATTTCAGCGGCCAGCATCTCTCCTACTTTTTGAATACCCATATCACCGGGCTGAACATATATCTTTGTTTTGGAAGACAGCGTGAAACTTCCGCTCAACTGTTGCACATGTGCAGGCTGAGGGATAATGGCAATTTCTGTTTGCGTATATGCACAGATCGTAAAACACAGGCCGATAACGGTTAAAATTTTTTTCATTTATTCGTAGTATTTTGTTAGCAAATAACCGGCCCTAACCCGGGGTTTGCGGCGCGGAATGCGCCATAAGATAATTTTTTTTTGATTGATATGCTTGTATATTTCACTGCTGTATCATTGATGGCAGCTCTGTGATAAAATTGCTCGCTATAGTTACCGGGAGAGCACTCATTCCCGGTTGATCTCGCCTAAAGCGAGATGGCTATTGGATGTGTTTATTTTATTTTTAATTGTTGCAATAGTTAGCGTGATACTACGCCAACATTCCTTTTCCGGTTTGTGCGGCATCATTCATGGCTATTTCATTTTCTTAGTATTCAACTTTGCTTCCAGCACCTTCATCCAGTAACCACCCACCACGCTTCTTGCCTGGAAGCCGATCTGCCTGCCGTCGATTGTTTCATGCCAGTCGCTTAACGGCACGCGCGAAGGTGTTTCGGTGGCAAATTTATAAAGCGGTCTTACCAAGGCAGTAAAATCGCTGATATTGCCTGTTAAACAGGCGGTCCACATGATCCAGTCGCTTTTGGTATAGGTTTTCCGGCTATCTAAGGGAAGGCCGAAACCATGCTGTTGCTTGAGGTAATACTTCATTTCTTTTTCGAACACGGATTCCGGGAAGATATTATATTTTAAAATCCTGTCCCAGATCACGTTGTACTTCTGGCTCCAGGTGCCTTTCTTTTCAAAAGCTAAAGTATAATGATCACCGTCATCAGCCAGTTGCATCCAGCGTGGTACCATGCTTTTTGCGATGTTGTGGTATGCCAGGTAAACATCCTCCTTGCCCAGCATTTTTGCAAGCATAGCATAGCTTTCAATAGCCATAATAGCTTTCAGGGAAAGATTGGCATTGCGTGCCAGATGTCCTGCGAAATCATCTGTACACAACTGGTCGGCAGGATCAAAACCTTCTTTTACTAAATAGTCCGTCCACATGGTCAGGGTGGCCCAATGCTTCGCAGCATAGTTTGCATTGCCTTCCACCTTCGCAATGGCGGCTGCAAGTATCACCATGTTGCCCGATTCTTCAACCGGCATATCTTCAGGGTATGTCTGGCCGTTGGCTACCGGATAAGTTCCGAGGTCATGTGCTGCAAAAGGCTTCTTCCATTTTCCGCTCTCGCTGTAATAGAAAATACCATTCATCATTCCCTTTTCCAATTCGGGATTGTAAACAAGAAATAAAGGAGCAGACGGATATGTAAGATCAACTGTATTAATAGATCCGTTACTGTAATTTTCTTTCGACAACCATAATAACTCTCCCTGCGGGCTCCTTACTAACTTATGCGCAGCAATAGCCTGCCGGTAAGCGATTTCACAAAGCTTCGCATATTCCTTCCCGCCGGCTTTAAAAGCATCCTGGTATATTTGCGCATCCACCACATTGCATTTTTTTAAGGTAGCAGCATAATCAGCATTGGCTGCTGACAATTGTTTCTCAATGGTTGTGTTATTATCCCGGTTCCACCAGGGGCGTAGGTTTTCACCGAAATATTGTATAGACCAGATGTCATCATAGCCCAAAAGTATTTTAGCGGAAGCGCTTGATTTCCTGCCCAGGTTAATGTTTGTATTCAGCCACAACCTTTTACCGTTCAGCTGCGCAGCATGATTGCGTGTGGAATTTCTAAATGAGCGAATAGCAACTTCCTCATTTTCTGTGATGAACTGGTATGTATTTGCAGCCTGCGGTACAGCCACATGCAAATATCCCCAATCTATACGCAGGTCATCTCCTTTCTTAGCCAATACCTCCTGCGATAATGTTCCCGTTTTTAAAACAGATAAACCGTTTGCTGAATATTTTTCTGCCCCGACTTCCTGTGCCGGTGTATTCACTGCAAGATTGGTGGATGTATTAAACAGAACCTGCACGGCATGCGCCTTGCCGTCTGTTGAAGCAGTGCTAAACGTAACATAAGAAACCGGCCTTGACATTAAATCCAGATCGGTCATTATTAACGGCGAAGTGAAAGTGACTTTGAGGTTTACAGGCCCGCAGGAGAAATCATAAATGGTTTGTGTGGCTTTGATCTCAACATTTTTTTGCTTGGCATTTACTATGCCCTTTGATGCGGCAGCAACTCTTTCCTTTACCAGGCCAAAATCGAGGTGTTGGCCGCCGTCAGTATTTTTTATGTGAATGGCTAAAACATTTTTGCCCTTTCTTAAAATAGCCGGCGCATTTTTAATGGGAATGTAAATATATTTATGCATCCAGCCCACCGTTTGATAAATTTCCTTACCATTCAAATACACTTCTATATTATCATCATGATCTAATTTTAAATACAGGCCTTTTTCATGATTATCAGTTATGGTAAATTCTCTTCGCACCCAAAGATCATCTGACTTCCATTGAGTTTTATAATTTCCCACATCGGCGAACGGCGCCTCTCCGTTGCTCCACTTACTAACATCAAAGTTGAGCTCCTGCCATCCCGGTTCGGGCTGTTGTTCAGTGTATTGGACAAGGTAAGACGTGTCGTCACTTGCGGGCAATACTACATCATACGCCTTGCTCTCTTTTCCTAAGAATCGATAGATAGTATCATCCACTTGTAAGTAACCTGTAAGCGAGTGATCCGCACCCGTCCAATGTTTGGTGGTTGATGCATTTAGGGCATCCGTAAAAGACCAGACAGAAAAATACGGATCATGGGTGATCAGCGGATAAGCAGGCGCTTTCTGGGTTTGTGCATTTGCTCCGAACAGCGGCAAAAACATAAAAACCCAACACTTAAAAAATAAAGAGAGAAATTTCATTATGCGTTTTATACTTTTATTTGTTTAGGAATATAAATTTAACTTTGGAGTTATCTTATCCTGTAAATCTTTACTTTTTGTTTGGGATGTGCAACGGTTAACCCATCGCTTTTTCCAGGTTAACCATTGCAGACCGAAATTCCCCACTAAGTCGTTGGCAGCCCCGGTTGTCGATATCACATTAAATATAAAGATCCACTTATTTAGTGTATTATTTATAGCTAATGGCTTTTTTAGCCCACCCATAAGAAGGCGATGGGCCCATCTCAAAAACCAACCTGCCTCCTTTCAATATATCACTGTGAAGAATATAATTTTTATTGTAAGCAACTCCGTTAAGGCTAACAGATTGCACGTATATATTTTTTCCTCCTGCATTATGGGCTACTACTGTAAACTGCTTACCGTTTTCCAAATCTATGGTTGCTTTATTTAACCTGGGAGAACCTATATCGTAAACGCCATTAGCGGGGTTGACCGGATAAAAACCCATGGCACTGAAAATATACCATGCGCTCATTTGCCCGCAATCTTCATTACCCGAATATCCTGCAGCGTCAGTAGTATAAAATTTATCCATGATTTCTGCAACCCGCTGTTGGGTCTTCCATGGCTGGCCGGCATAATTATATAAGTAAGCGGTATGGTGGCTGGGCTCATTGCCATGCGCATACTGTCCAATAAAACCGGAAGCGTTTTCATTCTTGGCATCTTCGCCGCCAGCAGTAGTAAAAAATTCATCAAGCTTTATAATAAACTTTTCTCTTCCGCCAAAAAGATCGATCATGCCGGGGATGTCATGGGGGACATACCACAAATACTGCCAGGCATTGCCTTCGGTGTACGGGTTACCGCCGTTACCGCCATATTGCAAAGGATGGAAGGGCTCTAACCATTTACCGTCTTTATTTTTACCGCGAAAAAAACCGGTCTTACTATCGTAGATATTTTTTATATACGATGCCCGCTTCATAAAGAAATTATAATCATCATTCTTTCCCAGTTTTTTAGCAAACTGCGCCACGCACCAGTCATTAAATGCTATTTCTAATCCCTTAGAAACAGACTGTGATTCAAGCTCTTCAGGGAAATAACCATATTGATGCAGGTACTTAAAGGGTGAGCCCGGATGATCTGTGAGTGAAGAATTCTTAACGGCTTCATATGCTTTTTCAAGATTAAAGCCTTTAATGCCTTTCACAACAGCATCAACTATTACCGGTATAGAGTGGTTGCCAATCATGCAATAATTTTCATCATTCCATAATTGCCATATAGGAAGGTAACCATAACTCTCATATTGTTTAATAAGACTATTTATAAACTCAGCATCTTTCGATGGTTTTAATAAGGTGTACATGGGATGCGCCGCCCTGTAGGTATCCCACAATGAAAATGTGGAGTAATGCTTTTTAGTCAGCGATTTTTTAACTTCCATATCAGAGCCCTGGTATTCACCATTTACATCGGCGGTATTATTAGGCTGAATGTATAAATGATATAAACCTGTGTAGAATATTTTTTTCACAGCGTCAGCAGCATCAATACGAATGTTTGACAATTCCTTCTCCCACAAAGCATCTGCACGTTTGACTACTGCATCAAAATCCCATCCTTTTATCTCGCTATTTAGATTTTCCCTGGCATTGTTCACGCTAACAGACGATAAACCAACTTTCACCAACACCTGTTCTCCTTTTTTAACATCAAAATTAAAAGCAGCCCTTACAATATCAGTACCATTAATAACGGGTTTATTTATGATGTTATGCGTACCCCAGGCCATTTCGTGGTTGGTAATTGGCTTGGAAAATTTAGCATGAAAATATACCCTGCGCATTCTTGCCCAACCGGTGATGATCCGGTAACCTTCTATGGTGTGATCATCGACTTTCCTGATCTCTGCACCAAGAATCCGGCAAACCCAGTAATCTCTTTTTTTACTAAGTGAATGATCCAGATCAACCATGATGCGTGCCGGGCCGTCGCCATTAAATGTGTATCGATGAAAGCCTGCATGTTCGGTGGCCGTAAGCTCCGCATTGATATTATAATCCAATAAATTAACCTGGTAATAACCCGGCCTTGCCGTTTCCTGCTGATGAGAAAAAGCAGACCTGTAGCCTGATCCCGGCTTGTTCTCATCACCCGGCGACCATTTTAAATTACCTGAAGCGGGCATCAGCAGTACATCAAAAAGATCGGCCACACCTGTACCGCTTAAATGCGTATGGCTAAAGCCTACAATCGTTTTATCATTGTAATTATACCCCGATGCAGGGCTGAATATTTCATTATCTGTATCAGGGCTTACTTGCACAAAGCCAAACGGAACAGTAGCGCCCGGGAAATTACTTCCCGACAGGCTGGTGCCATCCACAGCGCCGGTACCGATAAAAGGATCAACATAAGAGGTTAGCTTTTGGGCAAAACCCAACTGGCATATTAAAACAGCTATTACTGCTAAAAAAAACTTTTTTACTATCATCTTCGCTATTATTTTTCCGGTTTTTACAGGTTATCCTGTTGCATAATAATTTACATTGTTGAGTTCAAGTTCTGCAGCCTGCAACACTGAATGCCTGTTGACAAACGGTGTAATTCTATTTACATCCGCGCCTTATGATTGAAGGATGCGAAAGTAAATGGTAGATACTCTACTTCCATTTATAATCACATTAGCAAGTTTGCCAATTGTGCTATAACTGGTGCGGCTGGCCGGCTTATCCAGTATTTTACGCTGGAAAACTCATTTGTTTAAGTCTGCAGACCTGTATATCCATCCGGCTATACGGATCTTTTATAATCTATTAATATTATAAATAGAAACCTATGGAGTCTCGCATATAATCACATATGCAGGCTCGGTAGCAGTATTTGCATATTCCTTACTCTTATATACTAATGCTAAATTCCGAAACATTTATTGGTAAAAATTAATTAAATTATTTATAAGTTATTCATTTAATTTTAAATTAGCCCGAAATAAAAATACATTATACGGCGACCATAATGACATGGTAAAATATATTTTATCTCCGCTATTTTCCAGCGGATGTATGTATGGACTATACAGACCCGGGTATTCCTTCGATGTGGTCAATACTTTTATATTACTCCATATTCCGGTCAGTTCTTTTGCGTCTCTGTACACAATCGCGTGTCTTTTTACAACAGGATTGGCATCGTAGTTATAATCATAAATATACATCAGTATCCAGCGTTTATATTTTTCATGATAAAGCAGAGAAGCTTCTCCTAAAGGTGCAGGAATAACGGCTGTAGCAGCGTTTTCATCATTCCTTATCCATTTCTTCCCTTCTCCATTCCAATATTCGTATGTATTGAGGTTTTCAATATCTTTTTCTTTGAAACGTGCTAAATAGCCAGGAGCTCCCCTGCCGGCAAGTGTACCGAGCATATATACATACCCGTTTCTTTTTGCATAGGTTATTTGGGAGAATTTACTGTCTGATTTAAAAGTAAGATATTGTTTTCTTTGCCACGATTTTCCATCATCGTAAGATGCGTAAACCGATGAGAAATTTGTAAGCCATCTGCCATGAGGCGCGCTCCATTCATAGATATTCATGTAGTGCACATAGTCAATGCCATTCGCGCGGATAGCGCCGGTGGGAATTGAAGTTTGATATACTTTCGGATTGGCCTTAGCGCCAGCTGCCACCTCTTTTGCTTTTCCTTCCTCATCTGTGAGCATACCAGAAATTGTAAGGCCATCATCTAAATTTTTATCTTCAGAAAATGCAAGTACATTCGAACGCCAGTTGCTGCCATTGCCGCCACCTTTTCCGGCAACAAAATCTCTGCCATTGGTATCGCCGAAAAAGATGCCAGTCTTATCTCCACTCATATGCCACATGATGCCCAGATCTGTGCCTCCCACATCGTATTTTACAGCCGTATTATTTGATGAAGGAAAATTTTCACCTGGTAATGGTGTTCCTGTAACACGTGCTATACGTACCAGGTTTATCATTTGTATGGAAGATGTATCCACGTTATTGATGGCAATTTTATTGGCTGCTCCGCAAGCCGAGAATAACAGTGAAACAGTTGCAACAATACAAATAAAAAATAATCGCTTCATAAAAAATCACTTATATCATAATCGTTAAATAGAAAATAGGTAAAATTGCAAATGATTTCTTCGTTATGCTTATTTAGTAATAATAACCCGAATGCCTTCGCTAAAATTTTTATGCTTCAAAAACAAAGTGCTCGTAGAAGTGTCCCAGTCATTTTTTATGATGTCAACTTTTTCTCCGGAAAGCTTTGTCAGCGTAACACCAGCGGGCTTATACGGTATGCGTATACGCATAGCATTCATAGTCTCTGAAGGACTTTTTACAATAAATTCATATTTACCTGCTGCAATTTTCTCCTCGTAAACGCGCGCTGCAGTTGCTAGTACTTTAGGTTGTTTTTTATCAACGGTACGCATATCGTATAAAAATGACTGATGCCCCGGTTCAATGACTTTCTCTGTTAATACCGACAATTCTGGATCAAAAAGATCAATGAATGAACCTTTTATTTTTAGGGACTCCCCGTTTTTAAATTCATCCATGACCGCCGCAATAACATATGGGCCTCTTTGTAAGTAAAAATTATTTTTTAATATTAATTTGCCTGCAGCTGCGTATTTTTCATACGCTTGTCTGATCAATTCTATAAACGCAGCATCATTGCTACCTTCAATAACAAGCTCTTTGGGATCCACTCTTTTTATACTTACCCATCCTTTTCTGGATTGTATAAAACTGTCTTCCTTAGTGTTGGACACATTCAATTTTTTAAATAAATCTTCGGATGGTGAATTAAAATTATATTTTCCTGTATTCCACCATTCTCTTACCGTTTGGAAAGGATCATTATCACGTCCGTAGTAAATCAGAACGCCGCCATCATTAACCCACTTGCTTAAAGCTGTATGATAAGACTCCTGCAAAGGTTTCATATTGGCATAACTCATTATCAATACCTTGATATTCTTTAATGTATTGCTGTTATCCAAATTTTCCATGTGCACGGTTTCTATAGGTATGCCCTGCTTTAATAAGGGTAATGCCATACCATAAAAATTAGACAACTGCGGATCTTCATATCCCGCATGTGTAGGAAAACGTTGAAACATCATTGAATTAGATACCAACACTCCAATACCGTGACTACCGTTGAGCTTATTGAAAGATAAAGGCATCTCGTTGAGAGCAGTGACCATTACTTGCATCTGTGTAGCATAAGCGGGAGAAATTGTTTGAAGCTCATCGGAACCTTCTACTTTAAATTTGCCGAGATATATACGATTTGGCCAGGGCATTACTTCATAATGATCTACCGTTGGATATAATAATTTCGCAGTAAAAGTGGCCTGATAATTACGTTTATAATCGTCCCAGGTTCTTGGCCAGTCTTCAATAGGATCTGTTAAGAAATACATTCTTTTACCCGTAGGAGCAGTCATAGAAACCATTGAACCATACTCTAAGAATGCATTTTCAAATACTCTTTCTTTTTTAAGTCCTTTATAGTAAACAGGCTCGCGCGAGGTGCCTGTCCATACCTGAGCAATGTACCCATCCATATCATCAATAGATGCAAGACTTGCTTCAGGACTTACTATTTGCCAGGAAGAATAATTGATTAATGAATGAGTAGGCACATAACATTTTACATCTCTACCAACACTTTTTGCATAATATTTTACATAAGCAAAAACATCTTTCAACGCATTGAGATATAAATGATATTTTAATTTTGAAGACAAATAGGTAGCTTCCGGTGAAATATGTTGAGGTTGCCAGGATTCATTATAATATTTTTGCCATTCTTTTTTAAAAGCCTCGCTATACCCTGCTCTTGCCCAAAATTCTGGTTCTTCCAAATAAACAGCAGTAACGCCTGCGTCAATCGCTCTTTTTATATGTGTTTTTATGTATTTTAAGAAACTATCGGAAGGCACTAAATAAGGTACATTTTTTCCGTGCCATATAGTATCCCCATTACGTTGCACCTGTCCTTCATCCAGATGTTGTTTGCCATCAAATTGTCCTAGAAAGTAGTCTTGATATTGCCCCCAGGCAATGCCAGTCATGAACTGTACATTGTACCCTTTTTCCCGCCAGCCTTTTATGCGTTGTTCAAAATTTCCTCCTGCATCATTTACACCATATACCATTACGATATCACTTCTTACATCATAAGCTTCGTTGAAAGGAGCTGCTATCTGGAAAGATGTTTTTTGCTTTAACGAATCTGATTGGCTATAAATATTTATAGAAAAAAGAAATAACACTAGATGTAGGAATATAAGCTTGTACATAACTGTTAACATTAGATAAAAAAGCAGAAATTATCTTCTTTTAAAAGATAATTTCTGCTAGAAACTTATTCTTAAAATTTCTTTTTAGGGAACATCAATTCTTATTGCTTCATTGTAATTCCATCTTCTGACACCTTCTGTAGCATAGTTAATTCTTGCCGCAGCACGTACAAAGATAGTTCTACCCGAGAAGTTTCCACTATTACTTACTTTACTAGTAACTTCTATTGGGGTTCCTAATAAAGGTTCAAAAGAATTACCAGAATAATTATATTGCGCTCTACGGCCATCGCCATTTGTTGTACGATAACCTACATAAGGAGACTCACTTACCATAAACTGAATATCAGTTACGTTCAGAAAGTCATCTCTATAATTTCCCATAGGTTCTATTTTTGCTCTGAAATCTTCACGGCTTACAGCTCTCGTTACTTTAACTTTGGCCTTAATGTTTCCGGCATTATCAACAGTAGGTCTTTCTGCCCATTCTACTTTAAGAAAAGGCTGTACCTGAAAATCTACTTCCGTAACACCGCTTATTTCCAGTGTTTTTGTTTCATCTGCTAAAGTATCGCCGCTGTTATTAAGTCTTAATAGTGGGATAAATGCTCCGTCAACTCTTACGTTGTATCTGCCTTTAAACACTTTTGTATTTTGATAAATACCTTCTTTCATACACATAAAATCGAAAGGTGTAGGTGTTGGTGTTTCTTTCCAAGTTAATTCGCGCAGTCTTATTCGAGTGCCTTCGCTGCCCTGATCAGTTAATACGAGTTCTCCGGTTGCTACATCAATAATTTTTCCTCTGATTGTCTCTCCGGGCTCAGGAAAATTATCGGGCTTACATGAGCTTAATGAGAATAAAACTATAGTAAATAATATATAAAACGTTCTTTTCATATCTGTATTTTTTATTGTTTTTTATTACTAACGTCCTGGTTGTTGATCTATGAACGGACTTTTTGAAACCTCGCCACCCGGTATCAGGAAATAATATTCCGGCTCAGTCATTCTAAATCTGATCCTATAAATTTCAGGGCCTGGATCAAAGAAATATTTATTTGCCTGAGTTGAATAGAAAGGATACAACCCGCTATAGAAAGTGCCATCTTGTTGTGTGTAACCATTAATTATCTCTGTTGTTTGTGTTCTCCATCTTCTTATGTCCCAAAGAATTTTATTTTCAAAAGATAGTTCTTTTTTACGTTCTTTTCTAATCATTTGCAACCCGATTTGTCCAACCACTTCAGCTGCATTTAATGCATTGGCTCCAGCTCTTTCACGAATTTGACTAATTGATTGAAATATAACTTCATAAGCATTCATACCATCAGGTGTAGGTTGTCCTGCCAAAGCTAGCTCTGATGCTGCTTCAGCCAAATTAAGTCCAACCTCTGCGAATCTCATCAATATAAAAGGCTGCTCAGAGCGAGCTTCCAAAACAAGTTCCTGTGGCATGTTAGGGTTCAAGTATTTACGAATAGTGAATCCAGTCATAGCACCAGTTCTATCATCGTAGTAAGGTCCGCTTTCTCCTGAAGCATTCATTTTTCCTCCTCCAGGTAAATCAACAACTTGTGGAGAGCTTTTTTGTGATGACATGTATAATACTTTAGATGTATATGCTCCTATACCTTTATATGCATCTACTTCTGTATAATTTACAGGGCCTCCTAAAGTATAATCTACACTACCGTTAACTGTTCTTAAGGGAGCTATGCCATTTGCCACAGTACCGGTATATACACCTGCTCTTATGTCTATTGCCTGACCTTTAAACACTTCACCAGGGAGTATTACATTTGCCTTTAATCTGGGTTCTGCATCTTTAAATAAATCAGTTATATTGTCAAATAAAACGTACTTATTATTCGCATCAAAAACCTTAATGCTACCATTGGCATTTTTTGGTATGCCGTCAAACATACTTACGTACTCTAATGTAGGATTATTACCAGAAGAATAGCCGTTGCCGCCAGCTAATTGTCGGGGAATATTGTAGGCATCATAGCCATGGGTTAAATCGGGGAACTTATATTCTTTTACAAAAATGTTTTCTCTGCTATCCATGTCGAAGAACATATCAATCATGTTTTGTGTTTGAGCTGCTTTGTCTCCGGCCGCCCATTTTTTCTTATACAATTCATATCTTCCAGATTTAACTACTTCCATAGCGGCTTTATATGCTTCAGCAAAATATTTATTTGCAGCAGCAGTTTTTGTATTGGGGTCAAACCCTACTACTCTTACTTTTGTTTTTTCTCCAAAACCGGTAATCGTATTATATTTAGCAATACTACCTGCATATAGCATTGCTTCTGACTTGTAAGCTTCTGTGACATATTTATTTACCATTCCCCTTTGAGGGCTTACCGGAGCGAGATTTAAAGACGCTGAATCAAAATCAGAAAGTATTTGATTCCATGTTTCCTCTTCAGAAGAACGAGGAATTTCAAGTTGTTCGATCGGCTGTTCGGGATAATTTAAAACTTTTGTCGTTAATGGAATTCCACCAAACCGTTTTGCCATTTCATAGAATACTACTGCTCGCGCATGATATGCTTCGCCGAGAAAATGTTTATATTCTACATCGGTAAAATTGCTTTTATACTTTGGCAATGTTTCAAGTACTCTGTTTATGTCGCGCAACAGACGAAAAGCGCCGGGCCACATGTTGGTACCTTCTCCTGTCATTGCAAAAGAACCATCTCTACCAATAGATGCTCCTTCATTTATACCCGGACAAACCAACCAGTCGTGGAAATAGCCAACCCGAGGAGTATATTTAAAATCGGCGTAAGGCATCTGACTATATATTCTTGACAAGTAGAGCATCAGGCTTTTACTTGTTTTATAGATATCTTCATCCTTTACTATGTTTGGTGGCGGTACATCAAGAAAACGCTTACAGGACGGTGTAAAAAATAGTCCTAAGAGCAGCAATAACAATATAATATTTTTATTTTTCATCTCTAATTATTTTATTTTTTCAAGTTATTTAAAAGGTAATATTTAAGCCTACAGATACTGATTTATTTAACGGATAAATATAGCCATATAAAGCATCAGTATGTTCAGGGTCAATATGCTTAACCTTTGTAAATGTAACCAGATTGTAGGCACTTGCATACACCCTTACTCCTTTTATCATTACTCTTTCAAGCAGTTTTGCAGGCAAATTATACCCTAATTCAATACTCTTTAGACGAAGATAAGAACCGTCTTCAACATTAAATGTTGACCAATAGTCGGGCAAAGTACCGGTATAGGCATAATATCCTTTCACCCACTCTGTATTTCTGTTGTATGGGTCTGCGTTAGGATCTTTAGGATGCCATCTATCCATAAATTGCTTCAAGGCACCGGCATCTCCTCCGCCCCAAAGTGGCTCGCGCAATTTCTCACCGTAAGGAACAGATGTTAGTGCTGCACCTTGTAATAGAAAAGATAAATCAAATCCTTTATATTGAGCATCTCCACTCAAACTGAAATTCATCCATGGGTTTTGATCGAAAGTAATCGGATGCCTGTCATTTCCATTAATTTCTCCATCTCCATTCCAATCCAAGTATCTGTAATCGCCCGGAACTGCCCAAGGATCCACAAATACCTTACTATTCCAAATTTCATCCCAGTTTTGGAATTGTCCATCACCCTGTTGCATAAATCTTACTCCCTGCATTCTGTTATTTTGTTCATGATTATCGTACCATGCATCCCATGTGCTACCTAAAGGACCGCGCTCCCAGTATATTCTTTTCACTCTCGCGTAGGTCAACATAGCTTTCAGGCCGTATGTAAAATCATTGATATTATTCCTATGACTTAACTCTATTTCAAAACCGTATGTTCTATCACTATTTATGTTTTCTTGTGGTAGGTTTGCTCCAACAACTGTGGGTATACCACCGTATCTTTGTGCCAATAATCCTTCTCTTTTTCGGGAGAAATAATCAGCTGTAATACCAAACAATCCTTTCCAGCCAACAAAGTCAATACCTATATCCAAAGTATTTGCATTAAACCAGGTAATATTTGGATTAGGAATGCCCTTATCGTCGGCACTGGCTAAAAAGAAACCATTAAATACATATCCGGCAGTAAACCATCTTCTATCTGAACCTCCTGTAGGATAATTGTAGCCAGAAAGAAATTGATATCTTAATGCTCCATCATCGCCCACCATACCGTATGAGCCACGTAACTTTAATTGATCAATCATCGAAAAATTATCTTTGATAAATCGTTCCTCCGAAACACGCCAGGCAGCAGCAACTGAAGGAAAGAATGCCCATTGTTTTTGTGGAGGGAATTTTGATGAAGCGTCGTTTCTAAAAGAAAAATCTAGTAAATATTTATTTTTATAATCGTAGTGAAATGCTCCAACAAGACCTACGTTTGTCTCTTTATACAAATCACCGGTATTCATTCCGCCAATTTGTCCTTCAGTGAGACCTGTGTATATATATGGTAGAGGCAATATAAGATTTCGTTGTGCATTAAAATTATCTGCATCTCTTTGTTGAGTTTCCCAAACCAATAAACCATTGAAATTGTGTACATCATTAAACTTCTTTGAGTAACCTAAAGAGGTTTGTGTCAATAATTGAGAACGCATAATTGTACCTCTATGAACCATAGATGGTGATCCAAGAGAGAATACATTATATCTGTCATTTGTGGCATCATACTCATATTGATTGTATTCCTTTCTGTAATCGTTTCCTTCCCAGTTATTCCAATCATAGGCAACTAATCCCTTTAAGAACAATCCCGGTAAAAATGGAAAATCATACTTTAAACTTAGCGTTGGCTGTACCCATCTTCTGGTATATTTGTGAGAACCAACTACATCTGAATTAATAAATGCCAATGGATTATCTCCATCACTTCTATTATGATACAATTTTGTAGGATCATTGTTTGCATAAGGAGGAATATGTGGTCCTTGCTTCCAGTAACCACGAATAATCCACCAACTATCTACGAATGGACGATTTTGTATATCTTGAATTAAATTTAGATTTAAATCTGCTGTTAAGTTCCTTGCTACCTGAGCAGTAATGTTTGAGCGTATATTAAATCGTTTATAATTTAAATCATTTGTATTGAAAAAACTTTGCTGTGCCTGATAACCCACTCCAAAATAATATTTTACTTTTTCGGTTCCACCTGTAGCACTTAGATTGTGCGTTACTTGTGGTGCATAACTTTTGAAAACAAGATTATACCAATCCGTACTCTGTTTAGCACCCGATAAATATTGATTAATATCTTCATCGCTGAATACTCTGTTGGCTCCCTCTCTTCTATGCATGGAAGCCTCATTACGCAACGTCATATACTCAACTGCATCTGTAGTAGCAGGCATTCCTGATGGAATCTGAAACGTATATGTTCCACTGTAAGAAATCTGATTTTCTCCTGCTTTACCTTTTTTAGTAGTCACAAGCACTACACCATTCGCAGATCTCACACCGTAAATCGCAGCTGTAGCGTCTTTCAGAATAGAAATATTTTCAACGTCATTTGGATTCAACCTCTGAAAGTCTTCCATACCTCTTGGTACGCCATCTATTACTATTAATGGCGTACCCATCGCACGAATATCCATAGCGACATCAAAAGACCCAGGCTCTGATGACCTTTGAGAAACACGTAAGCCAGGCAATCTACCTGTAACCATATTTTGTAAATTCTCGTTTTTAGTAGCAATTATTTCATCTCCACCAATTTGAGCAACCGCTCCTGTTAAGTTGCCTCTTCTTTGTGTAGTATAACCAACAACTACCACTTCATTTAAATTTCCTTCACTAGTCAGCATAGTAATTGAAAATACACTTAAGTTGTTTACAGCTACTACTTGATCTTGAAAGCCAATAGAACTAAAACGTAGGCTGTCTGTTGACAATGCCTGAATTGAAAAACTACCATCTATTTGAGTTACTGCACCCCCACCACTTGGTAATACCTGCACGGAAACCCCCGACAATGCCATTCCTGATATATCTCTTACTGTTCCTGACAATTCACGCAAACCGGCTTGCTGAGAAAATAAATAAGATGGTAAAAAAATAATTGCCATCAATGACAATCGAAAAATATTTCTTGATATTTTTCCTGTTATTGTGTTTTTAGTATTCTCCAACATTTCTGAAGTTTTATTTTTTAAAAAACTTATTTCTAATTCCATGTTTAAAATTTAGAACCTTTTTAATCGTTTAAACAAATTTATACATCAATTTTGAATTAACAAAAAAATTTTATAATTTTTTTGGGAAAGTTTTTAGAACTTGTTAAGACCCTTGTTGTTTTTTAAACGCAGAGACGCAAAGTTATGACCAGGCAATTGCTGAAGTATCCATCACACGATCACAAGGTAACAACTTCACTTGATAAACTGACAGGCATGCGTTCGGTTCGGCACTTAAGTATTATCGAAGCTTTCCAATTGATTTGAGTTATTAACCATTTCAAAATGCAGCATTTCGTCATGGATGCAAAGGTTAGCATTCGCCGGCATGCCAGTGGAAGGGAAAACTGTGCGGAACAG